>WRCY01000097.1 GCA_009783695.1 Oscillospiraceae bacterium | reverse complement strand
TCAACACGGAATTTTTACCGCCGGATAATGTTATGCACTCGGAAATTCTAATTTGCGGTATGAATTTTTCGTTGACAGACGGCAGCGAAGTCCCGATAACAGGCGAACATATCTCGTTTCTGATTACTTACGACACCGCAGAAGAAGTCAAGTCAGCTTTTGAAAAACTTGCAATCGGCGGTAAAATAATCGAACCGTTAGCAAAAGTGTTCTGGTCGAATTTTTATGGGTATGTCATCGACCGCTTCGGGGTGAATTGGCAAGTGATGGTGAAACACGAATGAAAAACTCTACCGACCTTACTCAAATCCCCGGCATAACCATTCACTCATTAGCCCGCATAGGTAACGGCAAAGCGGGTGAAATATTTTTAGTCAATGGTGAAATTGTCTTTAAAGTTCCTTTATCCTCAGATACATCCGATGAATTAGAATTAGAATATGAGGTGTTGGGTGCGTTGCAAGGGAAAGTAGACATAGCCATTCCGAAACCCTTATATTTCGGCACTTTACCGGATGGGCGGAAAGTTTTGGGTGAAAGCCTTGTTCCCGGTATACAATTCACGCAGGAATTGTACGAGGAGCTTTCGCAACCCGAAAAAGATGCCGTCTTCGCACAAATGGGCGACATTTTTCACCAAATACACAGTGCTGATGTTCCGCGTATTAAAAATATCGACGAGTATGATAATAACGCACCGCTCGCCGATTTTTATGAACATTACACTGATACCGTAAAAAATGCACTTACCCATGCACAGCGAGTACAAGTGCAGAAAATTGCCGCCGATTTTGCCGAAGCAGTCAAGGCTGACCCCGTACCTGTGGTGCTGTGTCATGGCGACTTACATTTTGCAAATCTTAATTATGACCCTGTTTCAAAGAAAATATGCGGGCTTTTAGATTTCGGAGTTGTTAATTACAATGACCCTCTGAATGATATGCGTTATTTTTGGAGCGATACTGTAATTAAAATGCTGCGTTCTTACCCCGGCAACATCGGAGCGAACGCCGGAGCGCGGCATTTGTTCTACTGTATGTGCAATTTAATTGAGGCGGCGCGGGGCGATTTGGAAAACGGCGGCGACGATTTCATTAACAGACTGCGGAAAGTTATATTTCAAGAGCCGCTTTCGCTGTGAAAGTGACGATGTTTTAATTAAGCGAGTTTGAGTAGGTAATATACATTATGGAAAAAGGTTTAAACAGCTTTATCGCAAACCAAATGAGCCACCCCTCGGGAACCGGCGGCAGGCTCGTATTCTCGGTTATGAATCGGCAAATTCGCCCTTTATATGAAGATGTAGTTCGGCTATTACCGCTCTCCGATTCCGATAATGTTTTAGACATCGGATGCGGTAACGGCAATGTACTAAATATGCTTGCCGGTCGCTCCGGGTGCAGTTTCACAGGCATAGACATCTCGCCGAGTGCCATTAAAAGTGCATTGAAGCGTAATCGCAGGCATGTAAAAAGCGGGCGAATGAAATTCTTGTGCAAAGATATGAGCAAAATGCCTTTCGGCGACTGTTCTTTCAATCAAATATATACGATTAACACGGTATATTTCTGGGATAATCTCGATGCTACAATGGCAGAAATCCGGCGCCTACTTAAACCGAACGGACTTTTCATAAATGCACTGTTCACGAATGATACCTTAAATAGCTTATCGCACACTAAATCATATAAACGATTCACGCCGGAGGAACTGACAGACGCAGGTGCAGGCGCGGGTTTTACTGTTGATGTAACATCGGTTTTTAACGGAAAAGCGTACTGCGTTTTATATCGAGTTTCCATATGATATTCGGGCAGAATTTGGACGAGGCAGGGTCAGGGTTCATGCCCCGTAGCATGTGAGGGAAATGCTTAAAGAAAAAGTGCAAAAAATTGCAAAATACTATTGACAAATCAAAAGTTTCGTGTTATCATAAATAAATGTAAAACCGATGACGCGGAGATAAAGGCAGTAAATGCGCGCACAGAGAGCCCGGGGGGCTGAGAGCCGGGCCGAATGCAGACTGTTAAATGGGCCGCTGAGGGCATGGTCAAAGGCAGAACAGCCGAGTATTCCATGACGTGAGCGCATACGTCAGTTGCGGCGGAATATGATGGTATTCCTTTAAAGTGCGGTAGTTTACTTCGTAACCTACTGAATCAAGGTGGCACCGCGGATTGATTATAAAATCTATTCGTCCTTGATGAAGCTTTTTGCTTTGTCGGGGATTTTTTGTTTTACCCGGCAGCCGAATTTTATGGAGGTGGTTGTTATGAAGACAATTGCACAAAACAAACAAGGGCTGAAAGTCCTTATACCCGGCGCGTTCCTGATGTTATTTCTCGGTATCATCTACGTCTGGAGCGTATTCAAAAACCCCGTCAGCGGCTACTACGGCTGGACGCCAGAGAGGAGCGGGCTTACGGCGTCGTTTATGCTCTGCTTCTTCGTCATCGGGATTCTCGGCGGCGGGAAGCTGCAAACCAAAACCGGCGCACGTACGAACACACTCATCGGCGGGCTTATGGTAGCGGTCGGAATGTTAGCG
>WRCY01000096.1 GCA_009783695.1 Oscillospiraceae bacterium | reverse complement strand
CCTGGTATGCGATGTTGTGGATTGTAAATACGTTCCTTATATTCCGCAATTCGTCGTTGTATTTGTAATAAATGTGATAATAAACCGGAATAAGCGCGCACTGCCAGTCGTTCGAGTTTATGACGTCGGGTTTGAAGTCGATGTGATGGAGCATTTCAAGTGCGGCGCGGGAGAAGAACGCGAAACGCTCGGCGTCGTCGTAGTAGCCGTACACCCCGAAGTCACGCTTGAAATAATACTCGTTGTCTAAGAAATAATACGTGACACCGTCCGGCGTCTCGTATGTAAATACGCCGCAGTATTGTGCGCGCCAGCCTACGGGTACGTTGAAGCTGGTTAAGAACTTAAACGCCTTCTGGAGCTTCGCCCCGATGGTGTTCTTGTAAAAGGGAATGACCACAGCGCACTCATGCCCCTCCTTGACTAACGCCTTGGGTAGCGAACCGGCTACGTCCGCCAAGCCTCCGGAGGCGGCAAAAGGCTGCGCCTCGCTCGCCGCGTAAAGTATTTTCATAAATTATCCTCCCTTAATTATACTTAAAAAATCATTCTCTATCTTATAGTTTACCACATTTTTGGAAAAAATCAATATAAATATTGCAAAAAGATTATTTATGTGTTATAATCAAAGGTAGAATATCCCAAAAGTCGCTCTATATGGAATTTTTAACGAAAGGATAGCGTGGATATGGCAAAAATTACTTTTATTACGGGCGGAACCGGCGGAAAGTCCCGTTGGGCCGTGACCGCTTTCGCGGCGTGCGACGACGTGTTGTATATGGCTATTGCCGACAGTCTTGACCCAGACACCAAGAGGAGGGTCGAGTTCAACTGTAAGGAACGCGGCATCGAATGGGACATAAGGACGTCAGCGGAGAACTTAGCCGACATGGTGGTTGCGCGGAAGTTTTCGATTCTCGATAACTTAGGTGCTTATGTCAGCCGTATTGTTGAGCAGAAATGCCCCAGCCCGGGCGAAATGAGCGAAGAAATGCGAAAAGAAATCGAGCAAATCGCCATTACCGAAATAGTTTCGCTCATGGAAACCGTGAAAGAATCCCGCGGAAATCTTATAATTATCTCAACCGAGCTCGGGTTTTGCCCCACGCCGCTGGAAAATGAACAGCGCTGGTTCAGGGAAATCCTCGGCAACGTCAATCAGCGCATAGCCAACCTCAGCAACGAGGTTTATCTCTCGTCGAGCGGGATTACTTTTAAAATCAAGGGGTAACCGTTTCGTGATTCGCTTCACAAATCAAAATAATTGGAAAGGGATAAGTACATATGACTTTTGAAGAATTCATTCTTGCCGCAAGGGAGAAGCAGGCGTCCGATATACACCTGACGGTCGGCTCAGAGCCGGTGTTCCGTATTAACGGAGACTTGACAAAAGTAGAAGAACTCAGTAAAGTCCCCGTATCTAACCGCATGATACTCTCACTGCTTGACGCTGACCAGGAAGAAAGGTTCAACAACGGGGAAGACATAGACTTCGTTTTTGAGCTTAAAAACGGCAACAGACAGCGCGCCAACGTATACCGCACACTGGGGAGATTAGCCTGCGCCATACGCCTGCTTAACAGCAATCTGCCCACGATGGAGGAACTGCGCCTGCCGCCGATTCTGAAAGAATTATCTAAGAAAAGAAGCGGTTTAATCCTCGTGACGGGGGTTTCGGGTTGCGGTAAAACCACGACGCTCTCCATTATCCTTGACTTTATAAACAAAAGCCGCCCCTGCCACATCGTAACGATTGAAGACCCTGTGGAATACCGCCACGACCAGGGGATTGCTACAATTCAACAGCGTGAAATCGGCAGAGACGTAAAAAGCTTCGGCTATGCCCTCAGGAGCGCGTTGCGCGAAGACCCCGACGTTATTTTCGTTGGAGAAATGCGCGACTATGAAACCATGCAACTCGCTGTTACCGCGGCGGAAACAGGGCACTTGGTTTTAGCGACACTGCACACAAGGGGTGCGGTTCACGCCGTAAACCGTATTGTTGACGCCTGCCCGCATAATATTCAACAACAGATGTTAGTACAGCTTTCGCAGATTTTAGAGTGCGTCATAAGCCAAAGCCTGATGCCGCTCAAGGACGGCTCGGGCAGAATCGCCGCACTTGAAATCCTGCTCGGTACCGACGCGGCGAGGAACTTAATACGCTCCAACAAGTGTCACCAACTTGAAACCGTTATGCAGCAGGGTAAGGCGCAGGGCATGAAGATGATGGACGAAGCGATTATGGATTTTTACCGCAGTGGTCTGATTTCCCGCGAAATCGCGCTGACTTATGCATCTGACAGGAACGAGCTGAGCGGAAAGCTGTAAAATAACTGCTTGCTAAAAGTGAAAAAAGACTTGTAAAAAAAAGGAAAACGTGCTATACTTGATGGTAGCACGTTTTTTGTTGAAAGGGGTTCTTATAAAGATGTCAAAAATAGCTATTCTCGGCTTCGGCACTGTCGGTTCCGGAACTGTTGAGGTACTCTGCAAGAACAAAAGCAATTATGAAAAAAGCACGGGCACCGAGCTTGATGTTAAATATATCTTAGACATT
>WRCY01000095.1 GCA_009783695.1 Oscillospiraceae bacterium | reverse complement strand
TCGCTCAAATAAACGCTAACTTTTGCAGAACGTCCGTTCTGCTGAATTAGTTTGCTTATCCGAAATTATTTCGTACGGTCAGGTGGTGCCCTGACCTATACTGGAATTTTCAGGTTCGCAAATGCATTTCTGCATTTGCGTAGCAGGTTCAAGCCTCAGCTTGAATCTGCCAAGTTCAGTTATTGTTCAATTTTCAAGGTACGTGGCAGTTCGTCGCTGTCGCTCCGAAACTGCTGTTTTTTACTCGACTAAAATCGCCGCCGCAAGCGACAGCTTTACAAGTATAACATCGAAACAAGTCTTTGTCAATACCTTTTTAGCAAATATTCGCGGCTTTTTCAAAAATCGTCATATTGCACAATAATATCTTGACACATTTGTGCATATATATTAATTTGGCATAAATAGTATTTGTCATTTTACATATATAATATGTGTATTTATGTTTAAATTGACTATTTTTACTAAAATTAGTTGATTTTTACAATAATATATGTTATTATTGTATAAGTAATATAACAGGAGGGTAACAGCAGTGGAATTATTTGAAAATGTATCTTCCTCAACGAGATATGCCGAAATCCGTATAGACTTCGCAAAGAATTTCCCTGTCACGGTCTACGGCGATATTGTTTCCGGCGGAAAAACCAAAAAGCTCTTTTTGGGCGATGTGGTTTCGACCGAGGACCTTCCGTTTTTAATCAATCAAATAGACGACATCATTGCCGGGAATCAATCCGTGCTTCAAGCCCACGCGAGAATTAAAACCGGTGAGGATTACTCGTGGTTTTTAATCCGGTGCGGGGCGAAAAAGGAAAAGTTCGGAAAGACGCGCCTTGAGGGTTTTATTTTTGATGTTTCAAACTACCTTGATTTCGCGGGGGAAGACCATGTTCTGCTCGAGTTCAAAAAGAAAAACGAAGAAAAAGCCGAGAGAATCACTAACAGCGAGCTGACCCTGAGCGACATTTTAGGCGACGACTTTCTGCTTAAAATCCAGGTGCCGCTTCAACGCGGAGGTGTCTGCTCCGCTATTTTCGATGACTCGGATAATTTAATCAGTTCGCTTAGTGACAGCGACACTTTCCCGTTTAAGAAGCATAAATACACCAAGCAGGTCGAAATCAGAATCAGCCGTGTCGTCGCCGCTCAATGGCTGATTGCCGCGCCGACCGCAGAATTAATAGAGAAGAACGCGCACCTGCTCGATGTACTGACCGTGGCGGTTTCGCGCACGGCGAATTCTTTCGTTATGCTTTATAATGAGATGGATAATTCCGAGCACGCCAATAAGCTTTTGAGCGAGCACATAGAGCAGCAAATCCTAATCAACAACGTCTATAACATAATCCTTGAGCGTAAGGATTCCTCGGAGGCACTCAAAGCGATTATAAAATTAGTCGGCGAATACATGGGTATGAGGCGTGTTTGCGTTTATGAAGACTTCCCCGGGGAGGAGAAAATCCGGCTGAGTTATCAGTGGAAGTCGTCGCGCTCGCCCGACTCCGCACTGCCTGAATATTCCTACTCCGACCTCGGGAAAATCATTGAGCGTCTTGAATACACCGACATGTATATTCCGACACAAAGCCCGGAGCAAAGCGACGAAAACAAGCTCAAGCTTGAATACTGCACCGCAGGTAACCTCAACGGCGACGGTAAGCGGTTCGGTATAATTACTTTTGCCCCGCTCTCGCCGGGTTATGTTCCGACGGCGCAGGAGAGTAAGGTTCTGCGCAGTATTTCGCAGATTACCGCCACGTTGCTCATTCAGATGAAAGCGGACGAGAAACTGAAAGAAGCCGACGATAAACTGCGCCGTTTAGCCTTCTATGACCCGATTTTGGAAATCCCCAACCGCGCCATGCTCGACCGTGACTTAGACAGTGAGCTTGACAGCGGGGGGCGCGGCGCGGCGGCGGTAATAAAAATCACCAACCTGCAAATCTTCAACGAGCTCTTCGGGCACGAGTACACCGACAACATGCTTCACGATGCGGCGATGTTCGTGTCGGACATGAAAGTCACCGGGCTTACGGTTTACCGCTTCTCGGGGAATACGCTAATGTTCCTGCTACGGGAGAACAGCGAAGAGGGAGTTAAAAAGCTGATTGAGAAAATAATGAAGCGCTTCGGTCAGCCGTGGCTGCACGAAAACGGTGAGCATTATTTAGACGCGGGCATAGGCGCGACGTTCTACCCCGACGGACACAGCACACGCGGCGAGATTTACCGCGCCGCGGCTTTGGCTATGTACAAAGCCACCGAATACGGCGCCAACAGCTACGCTTTTTATTCCGATGACTTCAAGACCGAAGCCGATGTGAATTACAGCCATATTCAAAGGCTTCATGAGTGCGTGAACAACGATATGAAGGGCTTCTCAATTGAATATCAGCCGATGGCGGCGGCGGACGGCGGTCTTACCGACTGTTATGAAGCCTATGTCAGGTGGGAATATTTGCCTACACAGAAGCTTATTCAGCTCGCGGAAAGCACAGGTCTCGACGTGGCGGTTGACTCGTGGGTTATAAAAAACGCCTGCCTCTTCTGCAAAAAGATGCAGGAGCATAAGCCCGATTTTTCC
>WRCY01000094.1 GCA_009783695.1 Oscillospiraceae bacterium | reverse complement strand
GATTTACATGGATTAAAGACAGTATAATCCAGATAGTTTTTATTACTTTTGCGGTGATATTTACTGTGTTTATCGCACAAATATCAATAAGCGAACAATACAAGGAATATTATGAGGAAAAGTTAGCGGAAAAGGTACAAACGCTGGCGTCTAACGCCGTGCATTTATTTTCCGATAACAGCGAAATCCGCAACGCCGCAGGAATGAGCTATATATTAAATATAATCTTTCCGATTCAAGATGGTGAACCGGAGGTTGTACGCTATACTTTGTTCAACTTCGACGGAACCGTCACCGCTTCAACCGTTGAACCGGGCGGTGATATACCGCTGTTTTTACCTGAGGAGGCTTTGTCAGGAACTTATACATATATTGAAAGCCCGCTTGTCCGCTCGTTTGAGCCTGTTTTCATTGATGGGCGGGTGCGCTATGTCCTTATGACTCAAATAGACGATACACCTTTTTTGAAATACAGCGAGCAGTTGTCCGAAAGCCTTTATTCATCGCTGTTCAGAGGCTGCTTTATGATGGCGGGGGGTTACGCGCTGTTTTCGACCATATCTAATTTACGCAAGAAAAAAGATAAGGAAACCGAGGAGGCAGATGACGAAGAAACTCCCGAAAAGAAGCCTGAGGGTAATATACTGTCACGATTTATGGTTCAGTTAATCTCTATGTTTGTTTTTGCTTTGCTGTCCCTGCTGCTTTTCAGACTTGACGGAATGGCGGGTGTGTTAATCGGCGGCTTATTTTTGGCTGTTGCGGGTGTGCATTTATGCCGCATTTTACTGTGGTTTTTTGCGTGGTGCTCAAAACGCCCGATTTCAACCTACGCGGCGCAGACAATGCAGTTTTTTGTGTTTTTAGTGGTGTTTCTCTCTATGTATGTCTATACGATGCAGAGCGGCTACAGCACTCAGATTGAACTTACCAACCAGAGCAGACTCCGAATATCTTCGGTTTTCGCGGGGCTTTCTCTCAGCGGGAATGAAATTGTTAATGATTTATCCGAACAGGCGCAGAGTATGAATTTCGGCGAGCACAGCGAGTGTCTTGTTATGATTCGCCTTGATGATACTTTTGTTGTTCTTGGTGATGAATCACAGAGTATACCAAGCGCGAATGACTTGTTTCATTCGGCGTGGGAGAGTCAGGCATCTGTAACGGGGATTCGCGGCGAATATAAATACGGCGTAACGATTATTGCCGACAGCTCGTATGAAGTCGCGGCTTTAGCCGTGGTGAGGCAGCTTGTTTCGGTACAGGCGGACGAAACGCGGGGCGCAACGATTGACTTTCTGCTCGCTATGTCGGCGACTGTTTTTGCGTTTGTATTTCTGTTTGTTGAAATGAACCGTATGCTGGAGGTTATAAACCTCCCGAATTTAAAGCGCGAGCGCGGCTTGCGGTACGCAAAAAGCACCCGCAGTCTTATGTTCTTGGCGAACGCCTGCCGTTATATTCCGCTGTATTTCTTCGTTTTGATTGTGCGCGATATTTACGAGGTAAACCCCGTGAGCTGGATTTCGGGTGAACTCGCTACGGTGCTCCCGATTGCGGTTGTGCTTATTGTCATGGCTGTAGGCAAGGATATTGCGGGTTTGTTTATAAGGCTTAAAGCCCGCAGAATGATGATTTTCGGCTGTTTAATCGGGCTCGCCGGGTTTCTGCTCCTGAACCTCGCCGTCACGCTCCTTGTTTTGCTTCTGCTTTTAATTCTTACATACACAGGTGTTTCAATGGTCTACAACGGCTTGTGGGATTTTGCGGCAAACGCGGCGAACACAGGCTATAAAGAATTTGCGGATATAAAAGAGCATACCCTTTCCGGTGAATATCTCGGCGGTACGGCGGGCGCGGTAATCGGCGCAATGGTGTACGACAAGTTCGGGTTATTCGCGGCGTTCGCGCTTTCTTCCGTGGTTTTATTCATTTTAGCAGTTCTAATCCGCGCATTGCTGCCCGCGGGTCAAAGACCCGTTAAGGCAGAGCGGCGCGAATACGGCTTTTTCAAGTTCTTTTTCTCGAAGCGGGTGTTTCTGCTCATGTTTTTATTGCTGATGCCGTTTGTACTCGGTGAATATTTTATTGAGCAGTTCTCGCCGCTTTACGCCGCTTCTATTGAGCTTTCGCCCGGTGCGGCATCGTGGACGTCACTGCTTATGACGATGGCTATAGCGTACATTGCGCCGTCGCTTGTCCGTGCGTTCACAGGACGAATCGGCAAAACCGCAATTTGTGTCTTAGCAAATATGCTTGCCGCCGCAGGATTGGTGTTATTTGCACTTTTACCGGGGATTGCGGCTATGTACGGTGCTTCGGCTTTAATCGGCGTTTCTGTCGGTGTCGGTAAAAATATTCTCGCCGCGAAGTATTCCGAGTTCAGAGAGTCACAGCTTTACGCACACAGCGGCTATGTTTATAATTTATTTGATTCGCTGTTCGGGCTGCTCGGTGCGGCGTTGTTTACGTTTGTGCATATAATGTCATCAGGCGGCAGTACTGTTGTTTATATCGCTGTAATCATAGTGTTCGCCACGATATTATATCTGATGTTTTCAAGAGACGGGAGGAATAAAAGAATATGAATCCCGTCTTATT
>WRCY01000093.1 GCA_009783695.1 Oscillospiraceae bacterium | reverse complement strand
CCTTCGGGCTTCGCTAATTGGTCGGCGTCGCCGAAGTAACGAACCAACTCATCAAGCGATAGCAGGAATATGCGGTCTTGGGTGTTCGCTCCGCCCGCTGTGCCGAACCACGGATTGTCGGGGTTTGTGTTCGACATTTGCACGATTCGCGCCCTGTCCGTTGCGCTGAAGCTGTTGAAGAACTCGCCGTTAAGATATGTCCGTATGTCGCTGTCTGCCCATGTTATATTTGCGAATGTATTGTGGTAGGGTCTTAACTCCAATACTTTATCACTTAACAGCAACGCCCTGCCGTCCTTGACTTCAAGCACACGCCAGTCGTAGCCGCCGAATATTATGGTGCCGCCGGCTGTTACCGCCGCCGACGTCACAGTCGGCACGAGCCCGAAAACAAGCGCACACGCAACAATCATTGTAAAAATCTTTTTTATCATCGTTTTTCTCCTTAAATCTCATAATTTTTACTGCGATTTCCGCAATAATTTTATTATACTGCGAAATTCGCAGTAAGTCAACCCCTTTTTGTATTAAAATTGTTAGTATTAAGGGGGTGTTGATGGTGAAACCACGGAGCAGTGAACCGGGAACGAAGAATATTATCGGCTCAAAGGTCGCGGCGATACGGAAAGAACGCGGCATAAAGCAGAAAGACTTTTTGGCACAGCTTCAGGTGCAGGGTTTGGACATCAGCGCGACAGGGCTTTCAAGGCTCGAGGGGCAGTACAGATTAGTACATGATTATGAAATTGTTGCTTTGGCGAGGGTATTAAAGATTACAGCAGACGAATTATTATACGGATAGAATCAAAAACGGCGTAACCATCACAGTTACACCGCTTTTGTTTTACTGACTATACTTACTTCTGACCTGATTAATCTGCTGCGGCTGTGCCTGCTGTTGCGGGTACCAGCCGTTTTGCTGCATCGCCCCGAAAATCCTGTGCTGCATTGCAATCGAGTCGTTGAGGTTGCATTTGAACTGGTTGTGAAGCCCCTCGGTGGACGACTCCTGGGTCGCATAATGATACATACCGCATAAGGTCTTCGCCGTGAGCAGAACGTCCTCGATATATTCCTTGTCGGTCATGGCTTTTGGTGTACTTGCGGGCATAAGTTCCTCCTTTAAGTTTTATAGATGTGAGATTAAGTTATCAAAGTGGGTCTGATGTTCCTGCGCCAACCCCGACAGCATATTTTTGAGCTGCGGGTTCTGCACCTTGTTAGAATAATCGGTGCATTTTGTGTGAAGCTGACGCTCCATTCCGAGCGAGTCTTCAAGATACAAGAGTTCTTTCGGTGTCATAGTACCAATCCTTTCTTTGTTATAATGGTAATATGATTTACAAAATCTGACTTTTTATGCATTGCTTTTCTTTTTGAACTGTGCTATACTATATTATTATGACTGAAAAAACACAAAACGTAAAACAAATCGCCGACAACCGCTCCGCCCGCCATGAGTATTTCATACTCGAGCGGCACGAAGCGGGTATTGAGCTTTACGGCACCGAAGTGAAATCCATACGCGCCGGCAACGTCAACCTCAAGGAAGCCTGGGTTGAAATCAAAGACGGCGAGGCTTTCGTCGTGTCCATGCACGTCTCCCCCTATGAGAAAGGCAACATCTTCAACCGCGACCCCCTGCGCCGCCGCCGCCTACTCTTGCACAAGCGTGAAATCCGCAAGCTCTACGCCGAAGTGAAACAGGGCGGGCTTACGCTTATTCCGCTGTCGCTGTACCTGAAAGGCAGCCGCGTGAAGGTGCAGGTGGGGCTGTGTAAGGGTAAGAAGCTGTACGATAAGCGCGACAGCATCGCCAAGCGCGACAGCGAACGCCGGGCGAGAAGAGAGACAGGGAAGAATTTGGGGTAAATGTATTGACATCGTATTAAAATCGTGATACAATATCTATGAGGTGTTTATTATGACTAAAAATGAAACTTTGCATATCCGCGTAAACGGAAGCGTTAAAGCAAATGCGGAAAAAACTCTTGACGCGCTCGGACTATCCATATCGGAAGCGGTAAATATACTGCTTCATCAAATTCCGCTTGTCGGCGGATTACCGTTTGACGTAAGAAAACCACCCGCGCCCGAAAGCGTTATTGTAAGAAGCATGGAAGAGCTTTACGCAAAGCTTGAAGAAGCGGAGGAGGATATTGCGGCGGGCAGGGTTATACCTGCAGAAGTTTTACATGAGGAGATAAGGGAGAGATATGGGTTTTAGGGTAGATTATTCGCCAAAAGCGAGAATGGATTTTTTAGGTACACTTGAATATATCTCTGATGATTTGTCAAGCCCAAAAGCCGCAGAACGCTTTAATGAAAATTTAACTAAGAAAGAAATTTTTATTAGCGAAAACCCCTTCATGTACCCCCTGAGCCGTGATGAAAAGCTGAGAGCGGCAGGATACCGCTGTGCCGTTGTCGGTAATTATTCAATGCTGTACCTCGTTGATGAGGAAAAATCAAAAGTGACAATAGCAAGAATTATTTACGGAGCGCGTGATTTAACTGCGATTGATATATAATACAAAACCCGCCCTTAGTGCAGTGCACCGAGGGCTGGTTTTTTAGATAAGCTTTCACAAATTTTGTTCTTTTAAAATCCTGCT
>WRCY01000092.1 GCA_009783695.1 Oscillospiraceae bacterium | reverse complement strand
CCGATGTCTTTAACCACGCCGCGGACTAACTTCGGGATGTCAACATAGGCTTTGGTCGTAATCTCACCCATAACCAAAACCATACCTGTCGTCGTGCAGGTTTCACACGCCACGCGGGACATGGGGTCTTTGCTTAAAAGCGCGTCAAGCACGGCGTCGGAAACCTGGTCGCATATCTTGTCGGGGTGCCCCTCGGTTACGCTTTCTGAAGTGAATAAGTATTTCGCCATGATAACTTCCTCCTATTGTTTTAAATGTTATATTGCAGAATTTTCATATAAATATTCCGGTGAAATATCTAATATTTCATTCCACACCACTGTGCCGTAATCGACATGAGCCTGCTTAAAAAGCGATATATCTTGCAATTTTGTAAAAACACCGCTTTTTATTAATTCGTTTGCATTATAAATCTTATCCTCGCCATTTGAGAATTTCAGAAGCAACTTATAATCATCTGTGGCTTGTACAGATTGAACCGATATTTCCGATTCCGGTTCTCCGGCATATAAAATCCCATCAACCTCGTACACAAAGACTCCTCCTACCTTAAAGGTTCAATTTTACCGAATTCAATATTTCTCACTGCGTTATTCCATGCTTTATATAATTCTTCCTCATGAAGTATTAACCATGCATTTAACAGGGCATATTTCTTATTGGGTAAAGAACCCGCCAATAGTTCGCCGTCAAGCGCGACAGAGGCTTTATGCTCTGCATATTCAACATGAATGTGAGGTTTATTGTGCTGTGTATTATCGCTGAACAACATTCTGACAACCATTCCTTGAAACCGTGATAATTCAGGCATGATAAGTCTCCTTTTTTATAAACTCTCACGTTAATTGTACATCGCCCGCACGAATTTGTCAATCCTTTTTCTTAAACCTGTTACCGGTATTCGCGTAAATCACCGCGGCTATAATCACCGCCGTCATCACGCCGGTTCCCGCCAGCGCGGCCTGCGTTTCATAGCCGAGCTGTATACCCAAGCCCATGAGCAGGATTAATGCGGCGGTCACGAGCAGTAATTTACCGATGAACTTACACAAAGCCGCCTTGTCGTACTTTTCTTTCTCCTCCTTGGACATAGTGTTGAAGCCCGCGATAAGGTTCGCGCCCTTCCCCGTGAGCAGAATCACGCCTAAAACGAGCATCAGCAACGCTGTCGCGCCGAGTGTAACCCATACTTCTATCATAAAAGCTTACCTCCTTCTTTCTTTTTCTCCTGCCCGTATTGTAGCATTAAATTTTTGAAAAAGCAAGCGGTTTCGGTAAAATATTTCAGATTCCCCCGTATAATTAACACGGGGGAATACTTCATGAAAAAGAAAACTAAAAAATATATAAACCCGTGCGAGCTGACGGCGGTCGTAACCGCCGCGGCGAACCTGCTCGCGAAAGAACTCACGGACGACGAGCTTAATCTGCTGTCCGCGGTTTTAATGCAACTGGCAGACACGCTCGCGGTGATTGCCGTTGTGCGGGATTTGAACGCCGAGGCTTGCGGGGAAAACGCCGTTGACTCCGATAACGCCGACGACCCTACGCCGCCTGCTCAGGGGCAAAAAGCTTCCTCACGTACGGAGCCTTAAATAACGTAACAGCCCCTATCATCGTAAAAATCAACTCCGGCATCATGTACGCGCTGTTATATGCAATAGAGTGAACTATGGGTGTTGTACCCTCGGGCGCCCATTGCCCGAAGATGATTACCCCCGACAGGAAGTGGCTTGCGAACCGTATGAACATCACCATGGCGATTCCCGTACACCAGCCGGTGAACCCCGTTTTACGGAATACCCCCGCCAGACCGAGCAGTGTATACGGCACAAAGTAATCAAGTGCGGATATGCCGACGACGGCTTGCGGGCTCATGCCCCATGTCATGACAGTGCCGAGACCGGTCGCAAATTCAAACGCGGCAAAGAGGAAAGCAACGCACAGCCCCCATCTTATGCCGTATTTAATTGAAACAAGCACGATTGGCAGCATGGACAGCAGCGTGACCGAGCCGCCCATAGGCATTTTAAAAATCTGGACTAAGCTGAGCGCGCACGCCAGACCGAGCAGAACTGCGCTTTCTGCGAGGATAAAGGTTTTTTTGTTTTTCATTGGTTTCTCCTTAGGTTAAATTTCAAGGAACGAAAAAAAGGCACGTCAGGTGCCTTTCGATTTTGAGCTTGGCAGCAATTAAAAATTGCTGCATACCTTTTCCCTACGGCAGCATTATCTGCATCAGGTACGCAGGTCGCCGGCGGCGAACTGCAAAGGTCGAAACGTCAATTCGTTTCCTCTCAGCCGAAATATCAGCTCCCTGTTGTGAGTATTATAGCATGGTTTGAAATAAATGTCAAGCCCCTGTTTTTTATTCGGCGGAGTGAATTTTGTTATGCCGCCGAATAGGACACAACCGCGATTTCGGTCAGTGACTCTTCAAAGTCAGTGATAATCTGCTCAAGTCTTTGTACGACAACCCCCGAATACGCGACCTCGCCGCATTGAGTGCATTTAAAGCACGGAACATTTTTAATAATGATAATGCAATTTTCAAGCTGCTCAAAATGGGTTGTAAAGTCATCTTTCATTGAACCCTTACAAAAGAAGCAAGTCATATTATCGCACCGCCCTTCTTGTT
>WRCY01000091.1 GCA_009783695.1 Oscillospiraceae bacterium | reverse complement strand
ATACTCCGATTATGCTCTGCATAATAGCTGCCCACGGGAAATCATAGGCAAATTCCACGGAATACATAAATAGACGGTATATGACCCATGATGCAGCAGTTCCAAGCGGCACTCCAATCAAAAGCGATTTTACAGAACATAAAATGCTTTCAAGATTCAACATGCGTTTTAATCCCCCGTGCGTCATGCCGACGCTTTTAAGAACCGCAAACTCCCGTGAACGCGAGCGCACGTTGGTTGATATTGTGCTGATTACGTTTGTGAGCCCGATAAGTGTAAGCATACCTACAAAGCCATAAATAAAAACCAATATTGCGCGGGCTGTATTTCGTACTGCGGTTGTAGCCGCATTTATATCCAGCACCTCAATACGCATCTCCGTTTCGCCGTCCATTGTTATTAACCCGTGCAAAACCGTATCGGCATATGCAATAAAACCTTCTATATCAGAAATATCAGCGAACCATAAATAGACAAAAGCATCTGTATGAGGCACAATCACATTTAAATCTGCTATGGCGGAGTGAAAGACCTCGTTCGGCACTTCACCAATTCCAAGCTCGGCATGCAGGGTCAATTCAACCGACGGCTGACCTTCGCTTGTAAAACAAAGGGTTTGACCGTTAAACACAAACGGGGTGAACTCAGCCCTTTTGCCATCAACGGCGTATCTGCTTTGGTTGATGAGGAGATTTGAACCGACGGGAACTCCCGCGCGATTGCACAATTCGGCATAAGTTTCCGGGTCTGCCACAACAAAAGTGACTGCTAACATGAATTCATCCTGGTCGGAGCGCATATCAAATGCTCGGAGGGCTTGCCGCATTCGCGGCATAATCATATCGCGAGGAACAGTGACGTTATATTGATACCCGCCCCCGCCTGAGCCGATAATTGTTAAACCGGGGAATTCGCGCAGTTTTGAGGTTATATCATCCGCAATGGCGCTGTCAAGAGTGGAACTTTTTACACGGCTTATAATGCCGTCCTCGTCAAAATGAAATTCTCTGACACTGTAAGCATGACCTATAACCGTTGCATCTATATTGGGATACATGAATTGCGTGATATCTCCCATTTGCGAGGCTAAACCGCTTACAGCTATAAACAAAACAATACTTATTGTCAGCGATATTACTGTCGAACGGAAATTCCGTTTACTGCGTTTTAATGACTTTGATGCAAGCACTCCCTCGAATTTGAAAAGCTTCTGTATAAAGAGGTTTGTTTTAATCTTCTTTGCATTTACTTTGACCTCGCCCGCTCCGCGAATCGCATCAATCGCCGCAATTCTTGCCGCCTTTCTTGCGGGGAACCACACCGAAAGCAGCACGGTCATAAAAGACACGGCAACGGAGAGAACAATTGCCTGCCATGAAAGGATAAAATAGAAATTTAACTGTTCGGTATTTAACCTGTTGAGGTCGGCAAGCAGAAAATTAGCAATTTGTATACCAATTAAATTCACAAGTAAACCAACTGCTATCCCCGCAGGTACTCCAACAACAGAAAGTGATAACCCCTCATATATAATAGTTTCAAAAATCTGCTTTTTAGTCGCACCGGCACTTTTCAATATACCAAACTGCGAAATCCGTTCACCCGCGCTCACGCGAAAAGCGTTTGATACGACAACTGCTGCTGCAATAATAATCAAAACGCTTAAAAATGCGCCTATGCTTATGATGGTTGTCCTGTATACGCCTTCATTAAAATAATCTTCGCCCATAATTTCCCTAAATGTATTGTCGCCGCTTGCGACAAATCCGTAAACAGCGGTTATCATAGCTGTTGAAAGGATAATTCCGATGAGCGTCCATATAGTACGTTTCTTGTTTGCTTTTAACTGATTGTGCGCTAATCTCGCAGTAATTTTCATAAGCGTCCTCCTTTTACAGACTCATCACGGAGGATTTTACCGTCGCCGATTGTAATTATACGGTCAGCTTGAAGTGCGATTTTTTCATCGTGTGTTATAATAATCAACGTTTGATTATAATGTTTATTCGCTCGTTTCAACAGGTCGATGATTTCGCGGCTTGATTTGCTGTCCAAATTTCCGGTCGGTTCGTCCGCAAGAATTAACGCAGGGTCGTTAATTAATGCCCTGCCCACGGACACCCGCTGCTGCTGACCGCCCGAAAGCTCGCTCGGCAGGTGATTTGCCCTGTCGGTCAGTCCTATTGTTTCAAGAATAGTATGCAATTTTTCTTTGTCGGGTTTACGATTATCGAGGAGGCGCGGGAGCATTATGTTTTCTTCGGCTGTCAGAGTGGGAATCAGGTTGTAGAACTGATAAATCAATCCTATGTTTCTGCGTCTGAAAATCGCGAGTTCGCTCTCATTTTGCCTGAAGATTTCGTTTCCGTCAACAATTACGCTTCCCCGGCTCGGTCGGTCAACGCCGCCGATTAGGTGCATTAAAGTAGATTTTCCCGACCCCGACGCTCCAATGATTGCGACAAACTCACCTTTGTGTACGCTGAAGTTCACGCCGTCAAGCGCATTCACGGAAGTGTCGCCTTTCCCATATGTCTTCTTTAATTCTTTAACTTGTAAAATAGCCATAAGTGTTACCTTTCTGAATGGGGCTGCTCCCCCTTGGCGACAGCGGGAAACCCGCCTTGCCTCATTAAAGT
>WRCY01000090.1 GCA_009783695.1 Oscillospiraceae bacterium | reverse complement strand
TTCATCAGCGCGGCGTAACTGCCCGTCAGGTTCATAAAGGCAGTGACATTTGTAAAGACGGGAAAATAAACGGTTTGATCGCTTTCGACAAGATTGCCGGCATCATCATACACCGGCGGAGGCGGAGGCGGGGTGGAAGGGCGCGGCGCGAAACGAAGAGATATGATCCTCAAGTCATTATTGCCGCATAAAGCGGTCAGCCGCTGGTCGATATGCTCGTTGGGAACAATCGTGGAATATCCGGAAGTCAGCTCAAAAAATCTGTCACGCACCTCCGTACTGCGTATCCTTAAATTCGGCAGTGTAGTTGCTTCCATATCGTGCGTATCCTTCTCGATGCGGAGGCGGTCACGATTTTCGATGCCTTCGTTGTATGCGTTTGTAAGAGGCAAAATCGCGAATTGAATCGATAAATATAAAATCAGAACAAGCCCTGCACCAAACAGCAGCTTTTTCTCACGTTTACTAATTCCGGTTTTCATAAGCTTTTATCCTTTCAACTTATTCATTGTACATTTTTACTTCAATTGAAAAATTGAACGAACCTGCCGAATCATAGGAATAACCTAAATATTCGATATACTCGATTATTCTTTGCGATCTTAACCTGTCAACATAATTACTTGCGGAAAACTCAGTCGCGGCGGAAGCGCTGATTCTGACCGTACCCTGCGTATCGGTGAATGAAAAGCTGCTGATTGTAATTACATCTCCGCCGAGAAGAACGATTGTATCAATCAGTTGACGTGTAAGCAGCGGCAATGCTTCTTTTTCTTCAATCCGAATAACTGCTTCATCATACGCCGTGGTCGCCCTGTTGATTTCATAGTTTAGTCTGTTAAGCTCTTCTCTTTCGCTTACGACCTGCGGGCTGTTCATATAATCGGTAAGTGTCCTTACCTCATAGTTAACACCCGCGACAAGATACCATAAAACGGCAATTACACAAGCCAGTACAGCCACAACACCGGCAAGCACCGGTATCCAGACCTTTTTCGGCTTATTACGTTTCTTGAGTCTTTCGGAAAGAACAATGCCGTGAAGTACATCCGTTTCACCGTCCGGAATAAGCGCGTTGAGATATGCGATATGCGCGTTCGGCGGGAGAATTTTCGCTCCTTTTACACCTTCAAAGAGCTCAAGGTTGCTGAAATGAATCTCGGGGTATGCTGTATTCATCCTTACCAAATCCAAATCGGCGTCGCTTAGCCCTAAAAATAAACAATGATAAAATTCTTCGAAGTTTTGTGACTTATTAAATTGAATTATCCCCGAAAGTCCGTCAAGAGTGCCTCGCACCATCGTCTCTCTGTCTTCGCCGTACAGCCTGGTTCTTGATTGAAAAACGCTTATGCCGTTCTGGAAAATCATTGATGTCAAAATATCGTCGTCAACGAGGTTAAGCACAAACGGCTGCGCCTTAAACTCCGGTTCGTCGTCGAAGTAGTGCAGTATCGCATGCTCCGCGAGGTGGATTTTATTCAGCTCGACTCCGGCTGCTTTCATTATTGCAAGATATGTATCCGTGTGCGATCTTTCCACCGCGCACGCAAGTATCTGCTTGGAGCCGTCTTTGTTTGTGCTTAAAGGAAAATGACAGCAAATCAGGTTTTCGGAATCGGTGGATATATCCGAGAACTCGTCGCGAATGGCTTGAAACAGCATCCATTTATTTATCTTTGACGGTACATTGATTCTTTTTGCGTAAACAAAGCTTCCGCTGAGTACAAGCGAAACATCCTTAAATAACCGTGGTTTTGACCTTCTTAACGAACGAAGCCCTTCGATTATGGGGGTGCCGTCTAAAATGACTCCGTTAATTACACATTCTTCGGGTAACGCAATCGTATCATATCCCTTAACGATAACTCTCGGACCGCTTTTTCTGTACGTCAGCACTTCGACCATATATGTAGATATATGAATTGATGTTTTCATTTAACCATCCTTTCTAAGCGATAACTGAACTTATGCTGTAACGCCTTGGAACATGGTCATCATAGGAATCATGACCGACATCATGACCGTCCCTATGACTACAGCCATAATGACAATCATAACAGGCTGCAGGAGCTGAACAAGCTTGTCGAGCGCAATCTCAGCCTCGTAGTCAAAGCTTTCCGCCGTAGATTCGAGCATAGCGTCGAGTCTGCCTGTTTCTTCGCCTATCATTATTGTAGTCGCGAGCTTTTTGTCAAAGCCGTCGATGGTTTCGATAGAGCCTGCAAGTGTTTCACCGTTTCTAACGTTCATTATAACCTCATCGAACTGATCCATGATGTATTTATTGTTAATAATTGTTCCCGTTATTTCAAGTGCTCTGAGCATGGGGATACCGCTTGAATAAAGCGAGGACAAGGTTCTGGAAAATCTTGCCGTATAAATTATTTTAAGAAGCTTGCCCGCAACCGGCATTTTCAGTTTAAAACGGTCAAACTCATATCTGATTTTCGGGACGGTCAGCAGGAAATTTACTATAAAAATAAATACAAGAGCACCGATTATTACAAGATACCAATACTGCTGCAAAAACCTGCTTAATCCTATCATAAATAATGTAAGTGCCGGCAGTTCCTAGCCTTTAAACATTTCAAACAGCTCAGGCAAAACGCCGATAAACAAGAACATAACGGCTGCAAGTGTAGCGACCAGGAGCACCATAGGATAAACCATTGCTGATTTTGCTCTTGCGTTCAGGCGGTGTTCTTTTTCATAATGTGTTGCCATTTTTTC
>WRCY01000089.1 GCA_009783695.1 Oscillospiraceae bacterium | reverse complement strand
TTGCCGTGCGGGCGGCTGTCGTAATACTCGAACGGGAGTTTCTGCAGATGCTCAAACACATCGCGCCGAATCTCGAAAATCACGCTCTGCCCGACCTTTGTCATGATGATTGTCCGCAGGCGCACAAGAAGAACGCTGGTGACGACTGCCGTGAGAAGCCCGGCGCTGAGCATAACAAGCAGCCTGTAATCGCTGTCCGGAATCGCTCTGTCTACTGCGTGGCGGATTATAATCGGTTCAAGCAGCGCAATCACGATTGCGAACACGCTGAAAACAAGCGCAGCCGCGATTTTCTTTTTATGACCGCCCGTGTAGACGAGCGCCCGTTTCAGATGCTTGGAATTAAACGGGGTTTCGAGGGTTTCGTCTATGTCGAATTTATTCCGTGCCATGTTTTCCCCCTTGTTTTAATACCATCACAATTTCGTCGTAAACCATTTCACCCGTGGCAAAAAATCCGAAGCTTTCATAAAGCTTCACTGCAACGTCATTATCCGGATTTACTGTCAGATATATTTTACTAAAAACAGGATTGGATTTTATATATTCTAAAACAACCCTCATGGCTTCCTTGCCGTATCCCTTATTTTGATGCTTTGCATCAATCATGAACCGCCAGATTTCACATTTTTTCTCGGACTCGTCATACCCGAGCATAACAAAGCCGACCATAACATCATCATTATAAATACAGAACGGGCGGGCAATTTTTGAATATAACCACGCCTGAGCGAGTGAGTATATATTACTTGCTACAAATCTGTCTTGTTCATCTGTAACTTTTAACCCGATACATTCATGAAACATATTGTCGTTTGTAATTTCTATTAATTTTATCATGTTTTCATTAAATCCTTTCTTCACCAAAGGTGTATGAAAACAGCGTTTTCCCCGTTTAAGTTGTATTTTGTTTCAAACTTGTTCTCTCCGCCATATATTTAATTAACGGTAAAATATATTCTTTTGAAGAATCGTCATAGGAATCTTTTATAGCGTTTTCATAACCTGCTTCATTATCGTTTTTATTTTTTTTCATGCTCATGAAAAATGCACCCATTTTCATGATTGCTTTGTCAGGAAACCCCATTTTTTTATAATCCAATCCGCTCTGCATATAAAAATGCGGTATATCATTAATCTCGGATTCCGTCAGATTATTGCGCCAAATCTTATTGACAACTTCTTCGGCTGCATTCGGTGTTCCTCCCGTGGCGAACACTATCAGTTCCTTGCCGGGTTTGTCATTAAAATATGATTTCATTTTATCAAGATGTTCGATTTTTCCGGCGTGAACGCGACTTCCGAAGATTATAATATCGTATTCATTTATAATTGATTCGGAAAAATCGCTGTACGGCAGAGTTTTGCATTTTAATTCCTCGGCAATCCAGTCGGCATATTTCTTTGTAAATCCTGTTTTACTGCTGTAAACAATAATAATTTTCATATATTTTCATTAAGTCCTTTCCTCACAAACAGTTTGAGAAAACAACGTTTTCCCGATACAGCTGTTTATTCTTAACTTGAAAACCTCGCATTTTTTATAAATTTTTAAGATTGTAAATCATATATTTCCTTGTAATAGCCGTTGTTTTTCACCAGCTGCGCGTGAGTGCCCATTTCGGAAATTCTGCCGTCCTTAAGGACGATTATTCTGTCTGCGTCTTTAGCTGACGAAATCCTCTGTGCGATTATGATTTTAGTGCAGGGGAAGTCAAAGTTCGCAAGGCTTTCCTGTATATGCCGCTCGGTTTCGAGGTCGACTGCGGACGTTGTGTCGTCAAGAATAAGAATCGACGGCTTAATTGCAAGTGCGCGCGCCAGCGCAATCCGCTGCTTCTGCCCGCCGGAAATCCCGACGCCGCGTTCGCCGATAATCGTGTCGTAACCCTCGTACATCGCGGATATAAACCCGTGTGCGTCGGCTTTTTCAGCGCAGGCGACGACCTCTTCAAACGGCATTTCGATGTTGCCGAAAGCGATACACCCCTCGGCTGTGTCCGAGTAAAGCAATACTTCCTGTGTTGCCATGCCGATACCGCCGCGAAGCTCATGAAGCTTCATCATACGTATGTTTATGCCGTCGACTTCGATTGTGCCGCTTTTCGGGTCAACGTCGTGAATACGCGGGATTAGGTTTACGAGAGTGGTTTTGCCCGAACCGGTTTCGCCCATTACGGCAATCGTCTGCCCCGCTTCAATAGTGAAGCTGATGTCGGACAGCGCCTGCTTTTTCCCATATTTGAAGCTGACGTTTTTAAATTCAATCTTTCCTTTTATTCTGCCGCCGAGCGATACGGCGTCGGCGCGGGTGGCGATTTTCGGGCGGTTGTAATAGACCTCGATAATTTTGTTCGCGGAAGCCGTAAAGCGCTGGAGGTCGTTGATTAACATTCCGAGCCGCTGAATCGGGAACGACATCGCCCATATGAGCGAAAGGAAGACCGACAGCTCGCCGAGCGTGAGCCTGCCGCTGATGGTAAAAATACCGCCGACTAAAACCTGTATGGTCATCATCGCGCCGTACGACGACTCGAGGAACGGGAAGAACTTCATCCACATGAGCGCGGCGCTTTGATTGGCCTCCTTGTACTCCTCGTTCTTTTCGCCGAAACGCGTAATCTCATAATCCTCGCGTGCGAACGCTTTAATCACGCGGTTACCCGAGATGT
The DNA here is from genome assembly GCA_009783695.1 of Oscillospiraceae bacterium. Classification (GTDB taxonomy): domain Bacteria; phylum Bacillota; class Clostridia; order Oscillospirales; family Ruminococcaceae; genus Ruminiclostridium_E. The sequence continues at coordinate 77 of WRCY01000089.1, read as the reverse complement.
TTTCCTCCGCCGCCGTGTTTAGCTGCGAGAGCCGCTCGCGCAGGTTTATGAACATGGGCTTGATTTTCTTGCTGAAC
>WRCY01000088.1 GCA_009783695.1 Oscillospiraceae bacterium | reverse complement strand
CTTGACGAACTTGAAGCAAGCAAAGCCGAGATTGAAGTATCTCTCGCTCGTGAGAAAATCGAGAAAACACCCATTTCAAAGGAACAAATCGTGTTTTGGATTAGCCGGTTCAAGAGCGGCGATATAAACGACCCCGATTATCGCAGGGCTATTGCGGACATTTTAATCAACTCGGTTTTTTGTATGACGACAAGATTATTCTCACGTTTAATTGGAAAGACGGCACAAAAACTGTGACGTTATCGGAATTAGAATCTGCTGAAACGGCGATTTCAAGCGGTTTTAGGGGTTCGCATTTGGACTGTTACACTCCGCGACAAAAAAGCCGCTTCAAAAACGGCTTTTTCTATGTTTCAATAATAATTAATCAACCGGAAGCGGGAGCAAGAAAAGCAAGCAGTGCCTCAAAAAACTTCTTCACCACACCCGCGTCTATGTCCGTAACCTGATTGACCGAAACGCTCAAACTGCTCATACTCGCCACCGGAAAATCATGCTCTGCATCGCCAATAGTAATCTTTGTGATGTCTTTGACTTTCGCAGTAACACCGGTCGAATCAGTGGCGATGGTAAAAAAGCCGTCCTTATCAAAGCAGTCGCAGAATTTTTCCCCGCAGATTTTACAAGGAGGGCCGCCGGTGCCGTAGAGAGATATGTCTTTCAAAGAGTAAGAAGTAGGCTCACCGCCGCCTGTAGCGGCTGCATGTAATCTAACCACGAAACGGATTTTCTTAGCTTCATTAATACCGGCTTCGATAAGTTGATTGAATACAGGTGTATTTTTCATAAACCCGATTTCAAATTCGAGTTCGTTTTTATCTTGAATTAAATAAGATTCGCCCAAAAACGTGTTTGCAAACCCAGCAGGTAAGATAAACCCTGTACTGTTAAAAGCTACCGGACCGCTGTCAAAGAAAGCATGTACCTTCACTTCCTTGAAATTAACGTCACCGCTTATACCTTGAAACGTAAGATGAAGCTCTTCATAGTCAGCAAATGAGGCACCGTCGGTAAACTCCACATCGAAAAAGACATAGACGTTTTCGTAGTCGTTGTAGTCTTTTATCTGATAAACTATGGTGGCTTTCCCGTCTTCGACATACAATCCGGCTTTATCTTCGGGGTTGGGGTCAGGGTAATATAACCCGTCGCTGTGCTGAAGCGCGGTAACAGGCACAGCCAAGGTCGAACCGTCCGCTTTTAGCGTTTTATCTTCTGCCTCCGCCGTAACAACAGAGCCGAGCGCGAAAATAAAAGACATTGCAATAAGTAATGAGAAAATGCGTTTATTTTTTGTTTTCATGATAAACCTCCGAAAATTTACTTTATTCATATTATATCAAAGAAATATTGTAATGTCAATAAAAATCGCAAAAACGCTTGACAAAACGGCAAAAACGTGATATAATTAACAATGTAACGGGGCCGCAATGGTCTCGACGGGGATTATGAACCTCGCTAAGCACGCGGAGTGCGCTGCAATCTCCTTAATCGAGCGGCAATAAAATTTAAACGCTAACAATAGAACTGTAGCAGCAGCAGCCTAAGGGCTGTTGCCGTCCTCCCGGAGAGTACCGCGGCTTCGGCTTGGGCGTCAAACAGCGGTGAACGGCACGGGTGAGAGTCTTGCAGCCTGATGTTGTATCAAAGGACTGCGGTCGTATTTAGCCTGTCTTTCGGCGATTTACGAATTAAGCTCAAATGAAAGAATAAGCGTGTAGAAAGGTGTGCGGATTGGTTTTCGGACGCGAGTTCGATTCTCGCCGGCTCCAGACAAAGAAAAAAGCTCGCAGGGTTAACCTGCGAGCTTTTCTTTTTTATAAGCTGTCTCCGAAGTCTTCACGGAACTTTTTGGCTAACTCCACGTGCCAGTTCCCGACCGGCTTCAGCCGCCCGAAAAAGAAGCGTAAAACCCTCGGCTCCTCCACGAACTCGAGCCCGCCGATGAGCTTACGGTTCTGATACAGCCAGTTAATGCGGTCAGCGGTGTACTTCACCTGCGACAGCGTGAACACGCGCCGCGGTACCGCAAGCCGCGCAAGTTCCATCTCAGCAAGGCGCTCACTGCCGTCCGCGTTGCGCTGTTCGCTCATTGTGCCGCGCTCCATGTTCCGCACTCCGCTCGCGATATAAATCGCGGCGGTCAGCGCGCCTGCACGGTATTGCGTCTGCGGAATGTGTTCACAAATCGCCGTTGCGTCAACGTGACAGCCCAAGCCGCCCGGCGGCGTAACCACCGGTACGCCCTTCGCAATTAGCTCGTTGCAAAGTGCTTCTACGATAATCGGCGTTTGATTCACCACGTCGAAGTCCATAGTTTCATGTAAGCCGACAGCAAGGGCTTCCATCTCGCGCACCGACATACCGCCGTATGTGAGGAAACCTTCGTACAGCGGCACTAACTCGCGCAGTCTGAGGTACATATCGTCGTCGTTCACAAGAATCCCGCCGCCGCGCGCCGAGCCTAATTTCCTCGCGGAGAAGTAGATAATGTCCATCATGGAGGCGATTTCACGGCAGATGGACTTTATGTCGGTATCTTTGTATTTTTCGTCACGTACTTTTATGAAGTACAGGTTATCACCGAGCAGGCTCGCGTCATAAACCAACGGAATCCCCGCATTACGGCAAATATCGGAAACAAGGCGCATATTATTCATCGACACAGGCTGACCGCCGATTAGGTTCGTGCCTGCTTCAATCCGCACGAACGCGATTTTTTCTTTGCCGAGCTTTTTTATTAAGTCGTTGAGCT
>WRCY01000087.1 GCA_009783695.1 Oscillospiraceae bacterium | reverse complement strand
TGTAGGGGCGAACTTCGTTCGCCCGTAATATTTCAGTTGCACGTTCCTGCACAATTTCAACGCCGAGTTCCTTCATGCGTGCTTTTAATGCGCCGACAACCTCCAAAGCCGAATCCGAAACAGGGAAAACCCTGTTCCCGCGCTCGGTTTTGAGCCTTACGCCGAGATTCTCGAAGAACGCCATCGTATCCGCGCTCGTAAAGCGCGAGAACGCGCTTTGCAGGAAGCGGGGATTGGTTTTGACGTTGGACAGGAGCGTTTCGGTATCTGCGTTATTTGTGAGGTTACAGCGACCCTTGCCGGTTATTGCAAGCTTGTGCATTAATCTGCCCGGCTCAATGAGAAGCACACGCTTGCCTTGTTCGGCGGCAATTACCGATGAAAAACAGCCCGCCGCGCCGCCGCCGATTATAATCAAATTATAATTTGCCATAAATTAAATTATACACTATTATAAACAAAAAAGCAAGAAAATAAAAAAAGACTTGTATTCCCGCTTAAAATATGATAAAATTGTTTTATGTTTACAAAATTTTTACATAACGTACCGAGCGGCATACGGCACGAATTCAAATATGCAATAAACAGCGGGGTTTATGAAATCCTGCGCCGCCGCTGTGCTTCCGTGATGAAGCGGGACAAATTCTCCACGGACGACGGCGGCTACAGGGTCACGAGCCTGTACTTCGATGATGTGTACGGAACGGCGTACAACGATAAGCTGACGGGAATACTGAGCCGTAAAAAGTTCAGAATCCGCGCCTATAATCTCTCGCCCGACAGAATCAATCTTGAAGTCAAGCTAAAAGAAGGCAGTTATATCAAGAAAAAAAGCGCGGTTCTGACATACGATGAATACAAGGCGATTATCGGCGGCGAATTATTCCCCTCCTTGGAGGGGTGCCGCGGAGCGGCGGGGTGGTCATCGGGAGTTCTGCAAGATTTCCGCTCACAAAAACTAAAACCCGCCGTAATCACCGACTATTACAGGGAAGCCTTTACCGCAGATGCCGGCAATGTTCGCATTACCTTCGACAAGAATCTGCAAACCGGCTTCGGGACGGCAGATATGTTCAACGCTTCCTATTCACCGGTGGACAGATTTTATAATCAGGCGGTGCTTGAAATCAAATACGACAGGTTTCTGCCTACTTATATACAGGAATTGTTTTCGGGCTTTCCGCTGATGTCTGAGCCTGTTTCAAAATACATACTTTGCGCAAATTACGTTTTGGAGGTAAATAAAAAATGTTTATAGCGAGAGAACTCACAGCCGCAGACACAAGGGGAATCCGCTCGATTATTGAGGAAAGCCTTTCTCTTATGCAGATGCACGAGAGCCTTACGCCGCAACGGCTTTTAGCCGCGCTCGGGACGGCGGCGATTTGCGGGCTTGTTATCTATCTTGTTTATCGGTTTTTTTACAGAGGAATCGTTTTCAGCGAGAATTATAATATTTTGCTTGTGCTGGTAACCGTAGTTACTGCGCTGATTATCAACACGATTGCCGTGAATCTCGTGCTGTCGCTCGGAATGGTGGGCGCGCTGTCGATTGTGCGGTTCCGCTCGGCGATTAAAGACCCGCTCGATGTCGGGTTTCTGTTCTGGGGAATCGCGGCAGGCGTAACAGCAGGCGCGGGATTATATCCCACCGCACTGCTCGGAACGGCGTTTGTCGCGGTGCTTTACATACTGCTGACTTTCCTCAAAAAAGAAAAGAAGAGCTATCTTTTAATAGTGAAATACAGTGCAAACGCAGAAGAGCGCGTAACCGAAGCACTGAAATCCACGCGCTACAAGCTAAAAAATAAAACCGTCACGAATGACAGCACGGAGCTTACGATTGAAATTAAGGTTAAGAAAAACAACACCGATATGGTCGGGAGCTTCAAGGGGCTTGAGGGGGTTGAAGCGGTGACGCTGCTGGAGTTTAGCGGGGAGTTTATGAATTAATAATGAAAAAGACGGCTTTTAAAAGTCGTCTTTTTTGTCCTGCCAATACTGACAGGCTTTATTTTGGGCTTCCCTTTTTTTAAGCCGCGGTTTAACGCAATGTCCGTAACGCAAAGCCGAATAATTACCTCTTGAATACTTGATATAATGTAATCTGAAATGCTTGCAGTTTGAGCATGTTTTAGGCTCCATAAAATTTCTCCTTTGCACAAAATATTGAGCTGCTTTTCTTTTATTATAACTTATAATAAAGAAAATTGCAACATATATTGAGCAAAAGGAGATTTATTTTATGGAAAAAATTAGGCAAGATATAAATATTGGTAGCAACTTGCGTAGTTTAAGAAGGAAATGCAGATTAACTCAGGAGCAAATTGCGGCAAAGTTACAAACTAATGGTTGTGATATTACTCGTTCTATTTATTCCAGATATGAAACAGGCGAATTAAATATTCGCGTGAGCGACTTAGTCGTTCTTAGAAAAATATTTAATTGCGATTATAATGATTTCTTTTTTGGTTTAGATGTAGATTGAAGTAACGATGCAAAAAAAGAAAGCAAATTAAGTCGCCGTCCCGTTGGGGCGGCGACTTAATTTGACAAATTATCATAGAAATGAAAAACAACCGCCCCCGACAAAGGTAAGGTTGTTTTTCGTTAATCTTATTTAGTCAGCCGCTTAGGTCTGCCTTTTCATTTTCATTATAGCATAAACGAAATTAATTGTCAACTGTCAATTGTTCATCGTAAATTGTCCGTCACTCCGCAATACTAATAGCATCCGGGAATATATTCCTGCTCTCTTCCTTATTAAGGAAAGTAGTGCTGACATATCCTTGAATAATCGCGCCGTCATCAACAGTAATCGTACTCGCGCTTATATCGCCGAAAATCACCGCATCGCTCTTGAGCTCTGCTTTGCCGCCGATTTCAAGATTGCCCTTGACTTTGCCGTTGACCTTGGCGTATGTAGACACAAGGTCGCCGATAAGGAGCGTATCGCGCCCCATGAGAACATTTCCCTTCATGCGGATGTTGCCCTGAATCTGGGAGGTAAGCATTTGCGCATTATTGCAAGTTAAGTTA
>WRCY01000086.1 GCA_009783695.1 Oscillospiraceae bacterium | reverse complement strand
GCTTGAAATTAGGCTTACCCGAAGGCTTGACGATTCTCTCGTCGGGCGGGAGCAACGGCTCGGAGGCTATAACAGAAGCCGTCATCGCACTCTTAAAGTGGGAGAACGAGCAGGGAAATATTAATCATATTCACTCATACGGGCGGAATCGCGGAAACCCGTTTGCGGACGTTGAGCTTAACCCCGAACGTACTATTATAAAAGAATACATCGACAACATGTACACCTGCCTTTCGGCGGCGGATTTGGTTATTTCACGCTCGGGGGCTATGAGCCAGACGGAAATCAAGGCGGCGGGAAGGGCTTCCGTGCAGATTCCGTGGGCAGGTGCGGCTGAGAATCATCAGTATTACAACGCGCTCTCAATGGAGAAAAAAGGCGCGGCTGTGCTGATTCAGGATAAAGACTTGACCCCGAAAAAGTTAATTGAAGTCGTGTCGAAATTGTGCAGTACCCATGGAAAACTGCGGGATATGGAAATAAAAGCAAAAGTAATGCACCCCGACTATGCCGCGGATAAAATTCTTGGGGAAATCTTGAATCTAATCCGCCAATAACACAAACAAACCAAATAGCATAATATGAAAAGTAATGCTATTTGAAAGGTTGTGTTGGCGTGGCAGTTAATAAAAATGCCCCGAGAATTGTGGTTCAGGGAGGGGGCAGGTTGGCGGGGGAGCTTGACGTACAGGGAGCTAAGAACAGTATTCTTCCGCTTTTGTCAGGTACAGTGCTTTGTCAGGGAGAATCTGTTTTACATAATTGTCCAAACTTATCAGATGCAGATGCGGCGTGCAGAATTTTGAACTGCCTCGGTTGCAAATGCACAAGAGTCAATAAAAGTATAACGGTTAACTCCGAACTGCTTTTAAATACAGATGTACCCGAAGAATTAATGCGTGAAATGCGCTCTTCCATAGTTTTTCTCGGCGCAATTCTGGGGAGAACAAGACAATGTAAACTAACCTTTCCGGGCGGGTGTGAGCTGGGACCGCGCCCCATAGATTTGCACCTTATGGCACTGCGCAAGATGGGCGTTGAAATCAAAAACGAGAGCGGCTACTTAGAGTGCAGTGCGCCGAAAGGCATACATGGCGCGCACATTTCGCTTTCTCTTCCGTCCGTGGGGGCGACTGAGAATATTATTTTAGCGGCAGTTACAGCCAAAGGCACAACCGAAATCCACAACGCCGCCCGCGAACCCGAAATCACCGACCTCGCTGACTTCCTGAACAAATGCGGTGCGAGAATAAACGGGGCAGGTTCGGGTACTGTTATAATAGAAGGCGTGGAGAAGCTTGGCGGAGCCGAGCATAAAGTAATCCCCGACAGGATTGTCGCGGCTACGTATCTGTGCTGTGCGGCGATTACGAGAGGCGAGATTATACTCAAGAACGCCGACTTTAGCCATATAAGCGCGCTTGTGCCTGTTTTTGAGCAGATGGGGTGTAAAATCTACGGTTACAATTCCGACGGTGAAGACAGAATTTACATAAACGCAAGGAAGCCCCTGCGCGCACCTCATAAAATTATAACAACATGGCATCCCGGCTTCCCGACCGATGCCCAGCCGATGTTCATGGCATTGGCTTCGACTTTAAAAGGCACTTCGGTCTTTGAGGAAACTATTTTTGACAATCGCTTCAGACACGCAGATGAGCTTATGCGTCTCGGTGCGAAAATCAGCGTGAATAAAACTATTGCTGTCGTTGAAGGTGTCAACCGCCTTTCCGGTGCAGATGTAAAGGCAACAGATTTGCGGGGCGGTGCGGCTTTGGTGACAGCGGCACTCTTCGCGGAAGGAACCAGCAGAATCAGCGGAATCAGCCATATAGACAGAGGTTATGATGACCTTGTCGGTAACCTGAAGAAAATCGGCGCGGATATAAACAACGCGTAATTTCGGAAAGGAAAAAGGGGGAAAGGACGTAAAAAAATGCCTGAATTTAATGAACCTAAGCGCAGGAAAGCACGTCCTGCGCCACCTCCGAAAACAAAGAAACCAAAGCCGCAAAAAGCCCCAAAACAGCCAAAACCCCAAAACCAACCTAAGCCGAAAGCACAAAAGCAGGTAAAACGCCGCCGACCAAGCATGGCAATATATTACATTATGTTCTTTTTTGTTGCTGTAGTTATATTATCGGGGCTTTCCGTGACGGTGCTTTTTAATTTGCAGGATATAGTCACCGAGGGAGACAGCAGATACACGAGCGAGCAGATTATCGCGGCTTCGGGCATAAAAACAGGCGTAAATCTCATTCGCTTCAACACCGATGACAGCAGACAACGAATAATCGACAGCCTTGTTTATGTCGATGAAGTGGTGATTCGGAAAAACCCGCTCGCCAACAGAATTACAATCGAAGTCACAGGCGCGGAGGAGATGGCGGCGGTCGCATATGACAACGCCTTCCTCGTTATATCGAAGAACGGCAGAATCCTGGAAAGCACGCGCAGACACACGGGTTTACCCATTATTCACGGCTTTGAAGCGTATGAACCTGTGGTCGGCGGGAGAATCAGTTCGGAGGAGACGAGAAAAACCGAGCTTGCTTTTATTATTATGCAAACAATCGAAAAGGTCGGGCTTGAGGAAATTCTCAGCATAAATATTGAAGACTTCCTTGATATAACGCTTAATTATATGAACAGGGTGACGGTGGAAATAGGCCCCGAAACACAGCTTGAAGAAAAATTACGGGTCGCTGTGAGGTTGTTAAATTATGAAATTGATATAAATGAGCGGGGGACATTGATTTTATTAAATCCCTTACAAGCCGTTTTTTCGCCGGAATAAAGCCGTAAAATTCGGATTAATCGGAATTTTGCACAAGAAACGGCATATATCGGGGGTAATGAAAACGAAAAACACAAAATAAATGGGTTTTTGAAAAATTTTTTTGAAAAACCTATTGATATTTTCTTCCAAATCTGTTACAATAGGTAGAGTGGAATATTAACGGAGGTACAAAATGGCGATTTTCTATGATGAAGACGGCTTCGTGGAGGAGCTTGACGAGCTTGATAACAATTTAGTTTATGACGTAAATATAAAAGTTTTCGGGATTGGCGGCGGCGGCTG
>WRCY01000085.1 GCA_009783695.1 Oscillospiraceae bacterium | reverse complement strand
TTTCTTCGACAGGGCTAATATAGCTTCTCTTATCATGGTGGTTTCCTCCAGTCGTTTTTTTGATTTATTAACCGAAAAATCCTGCGCTTATCCATATCGGTATCGTTACAATCAACGCGAGCAGGCAAGCCGCGAAATACAGCATTCCGTACATGCCTTGGTATTTGTTCGTCCATGCCCTGTCCTCGGCGATTGAACGGCTCATAACCGCCCACATGTTCTGATATGCCAAGAAGAAAGCGTTACCCGCCAAAATAAATATGGCTATCCACACTAACGGATTTATTTGATACGCTTCCTGTATTCCCGGGAGTATCGGCGCCATAATTGAAATCGTCGGCAAAAACATAGCGACGTCAACCAAGCTCCACAAAAACATAAAACTTGTGACGGCAAACACAAACAGCCAAGGATTCCCCGCAATCGGTTCAAGAGCGGGAACCACTATCCCCGACAGCCAGTCGGATATGCCCGTTATGCTGAATATCGGCCCCAAGCTGAACGCCATAGCGATAAAGATGACAAGATTCCAGTTGGCGGCGGAGTTAAAGTCTTTGGTTTCCAGCACGCCGAACACAAAGAAACACAGCATGGCGGTAATACAAATTATAGATGTTGAAAGACCGTGCAGACTGCTTGTCAGCGACAATCCGAACACTGCCATGAGTATAACGGCGGAAATAATTTCGTTCTTTCCCATTTTTTCCGCAGGTTGTTTTTTAACAGCTTCGATTGCTTCCTTGGACAGCTTTTCTTCGGGTTTTAACAATACTAAGCCGCCCGCAACCAAAAGAACCGTCGCTATGATTACGGGGACTAACAAAACTCCGAGCCAGTCTGCGAATGTAACCGTTATGCCCGCGTTCGCCATTTGCCCTTGTATAAAGGGGCCCCAGATAACGCCTGTAAGCCACCCCGAGCCGGGGATTAACGCCATAGCGAACGCGGTCAGGATTATAAGCGAGTTGCCTTTTGAACCCTTTTTTAAATTGAATAATTCACAGCACTGAACGGCGATAGGGAGCATTATTGCAACGCGCACGGTCGTCGCGGGGGTCAGTATAGACAGTACAATACCAATCGGAATCCACGCGAAGATAAGCGATGTGTATGTAGGTCTGCATATCCTGATAACCGTCATGGCGATTCTGCGTCCGAGCCCTGTTTTCTGAAGCGTGTATCCGAAAAAGAACGCAGGGATTAACGTCCACAAAGCGGTCTGTGTGAACCCCGAAAAAATGACTGTCGAGGGCAGTTCGACAAACAGTCCGAACAAAGCAAGAACCAAACCGCCTATGGCGTAGGTGAGCTTGAACGGCTTAAAAATCCAGATACACAGCGCGAGAATAATCCCCGCAAGCATGGTGTGTGCAGAGCTGTCCAAGTCCTCAAAAGGGCGCGCCGTCATGATGAAGATTGCTGTCAGCGTCATTATGACGCTTCCGATGTGTGATGTTCGTATGCTTTTTAGCATTTCTAAATCCTCCTTAAATTTTGTTTGTGCAAATAAAAAATCCTTGATAAAGCAAAAAAGCTTTATCAAGGACGAATAATCATTTATCCGCGGTGCCACCTTGATTCACGGCGTAAAAGCCGTACTCTCTGCGAGATACAAAAATATCCCCGGCAACTGACGTATGCCCTCACGTCACGGAATACTCGGCTTTTCAGCCTTTGACCATGCCCTCAGCGGTCCATTTAGCAATCTGCCTCGACCCGGCTCTCAGCTCCCCGGGCTCTCTGTGCGCGCATTTACTGCTGTTATCTCCGCTTCAACGGTTTGAGTGAATATTCAATTAAGAGTTATTATATCACAACTAAAACAGAAAGTCAATACATTTTTAAATTTTTTTTGCAGAGAATATTTCCGCTTGCCGGGTTTGTGTTTCTTTCGATATATTTTTAGTTTCGCGCATAAACAAATAATAAATCCTTGCAATTGCTTTGTAACAGCATTTGCAAGGACTTATGGGAGTGGGCGGATTTGAACCACCGAAGCGATAACGCAACAGAGTTACAGTCTGCTCCCTTTGGCCACTCGGGAACACTCCCAAAATACCCGAATTACAGTATAGCACAGACTTTTTGCTTTGTCAACACTTATTTTTCGTGTCGGCATTATTTCTTCCTGAACACAAAAAACTTACTAAGCAGATAATTCCCCGTGAGCACGAAAACCTGCGCTATGACCTTCATCACGTGCATATTAAGCAAAAACACTTCCACCGTCAACAGCATGAAGCCCAGCTCCAAGAAGTACGTGGCGAGCCTCGCGCCGTAGAAGCCCGCCGCCTGCCGAAGCCAGCCGGACATTTTCGCGGATTTATTCCTGAATACGTAGATTTTATTAACAAAAAACGCGAAAGTCACGGCGCAGAGCCATGATATTGATGTCGCAAGCGCAGTCCCCGCGCCGAGATAATCGGCTGAGTACTGCGTCAGTATTGATACGAGTGTGGTTAACCCGCCGAAAAAGACGTACAGAATGATTTCGCGGTGTTCACGTAGCTTCATGCCCTCTCCTGTGCAAGCTTAAATGAGGGGCGTCGGCGTAAAATGCCGTCGCCCCTTGCTTCATATCATTGCATTATTCGTCGAAAGCGTCTTCCTTAGCTCTTTCCTCTGCCTTCTGGCTCAAGAATTGCTCAAACTCCGCCTCGTCAACCACTTCAAAGTCTTCAAAGTCGTCAAAATCAATGCTTCCCGCGCCGAGCAGTCTGTTCTTAATTACCAGCGCGGCGAAAACCGCACCGCCTAAAACAGCCAACCCGCCTAAAATTAATAATCCTAATCCTTTGCTCATAAGTCTCTCCGTCCTTTACATTTTTTGTCAGTTTTATCATAACATAATTCTGCCGTCTTGTCAACAGAATTTTCCCTATATTTCTCCCGTCAAATTCATCAGAATCGAAATGGCGGCGACGGGCGCGGTTTCCGTGCGGAGAATCAGCTTCCCGAGGCTCGCAGGTATAAGACCTGCCCGCCTTGCCGCTTCGATTTCTGCCGTATCGAACCCGCCCTCGCTGCCAATGAAAACGTCAGCACCGCAAAATTTTCCGCGGCTTTTAATAATGTCGTTCATTCTCGAATCGCCCGCATTG
>WRCY01000084.1 GCA_009783695.1 Oscillospiraceae bacterium | reverse complement strand
TAATAAAAACTTCGGATCGGGCGCGGGCAGTGTTTGCGAAGGGAACGACGCAAGGCTTAGTAACGCCCGCGCGCCTACCGCGCATACGCACGGCAACGCTGATTTGACGGAGCTCGCCGCTTGGGCGAAGGCGGCAATTAAGCCTGCCTATACGCCCTCGGAAATCGGAGCGGCGACAACATTACAGGGGCAATATGCGGAATCCGCGTTTTTATTGGCGCAGGAAGCCAAAGAGGATGTTTCTTTCTGCATAAAAACATCGGGGCTTGAAGAAATGGAATGCTTTAGCGGTGACGATTCCACGGTAATACTGGACTATGCGTCCGGGTTTGCGCGCAAGATTTCCATGTATAGGCTGGCGAGCGGCTTGCAGGATTATATGTATCTGGACGGGAGCCGCGTGGATACACATAACTTATATACGCGCAACTTACGGTTCGAGGATGAAAGCTCTTTTGACAGCGGCTATTATATGGTGGTTAATAAGACGGAGTACCATTACTATAACGGCAATCAAGATTATTGGACGGAAGAAAAAACGGTTAGGGTAACAATTAATCAATTGATTAGCTTGCTAAAAAGCTTGTGGTAGAGGGTACGGATATGAAAGCAAAAGAGGAAAGGAATTTAAGAATTATGATTGCCGTACCCTGTTACCAAGCTTGTGAGCCTGATACCATGAAAAGCATCTATGACCTAATGATTCCGGCAGGCGTCGAGACGTCGCTCGTGTTTGTTACGGGCTATACGGTCGTGCAGGCGCGGAACCGCATCGTCGAAAAAAGCCTCAAGGATAATTACGATTACACCTTATTCGTAGACAGCGACGTCGTGCTGCCAAATAACCTATTGGAACGGCTTCTAAGCCTCGGCGCGGACATCGCCTGCGGCTGGTACGTCAAAAAAATTCCCGGTACGCAGGAAAAGATTGCCGAGATATATACGCTCCGATTCGACGGGCAGAATATCCGGAACGTCCTAGAGAGCGAGATGCCGAAGGAGGGCGTTCTCGAAATAGCGGCCTGCGGGTTCGGCTGCGCGCTTGTACGCAACACGCTTTTTGTAAAGGTATACGATGGAATGTACTTTGAGTACATAGAGCGCAAGCAAGGCAGCGGAACATTCATTATGAGCGAGGACATTTATTTTTGCGGTAAATCTAAGGCTATGGCGCAAGCTAAAATCCTGCTTGATACTTCTTTGCGGTGCCCTCATATAGGGAAGGCGGCTTTTTAATAAACAATAACACTGGGAGAGATAAAAATGAATTTAGCGTTAATTGATTTGATTGCCATTCTTATGACAATCGGGAGCTTGGTGTCGGTGTTTTCTTTGCTGTACGCCAAGTTTATTAAGCCCATAAAAAAGGTGATCAGTCAAGTCGATAATAACACCCGGAGCATCAAGAACTTAGAGGAAGAAATACAGCGGCTCAAGTCTGACCGGGTAGACGACGACACCTTTACCGTCGAGGTGCGGGGCATACTGTTCGAGAGCCTTATCGCAATTTTAGACGGGCTTGAGCAGGGCGGGGCTAACCATACGGTTGCCGAGCAAAAGAAAAAGCTCATTAAGTTTATGAGCCAGCAAATCGGGGCGAAAAAACCCGAACTAAATTAACGGGGTCAACAAACCCAAAGGAATTAAACATTATGGAATATTTAGAGTTACTATCCGTGCCGGTGATTGCCGGCGCGGTTTTTGTTTGCCTGCAACTGCTGAAAAGGGCAGTCGGCGGCAATGAAAGATTGCTGAGATTCCTGCCGCTCATAGCGGCGGGCGTGGGCGCGTCATTGGGAGTAACAGCGTTTTTCACTATGCCGGAAATCATCCCGGCAAGCAATGTGTTTCTGGCGCTTTTAATCGGCGGGTCGAGCGGCCTCGCGGCTACCGGCAGCCATCAGGCGTGGAAGCAATTGACGAAAGGTGATAAAAAAGACGAAAAAGACGGCGGTGCATAATGAACAGTGCGGTATCGTCTTCTGGAGAAACAAGTGAACCGCCGCGAAGCAAAGTATTTATTGACAAGACCATAAAAGCCCAAGGCTACGCAACCGTCAAAGGAACACGCTATTACAAGCGTGTTTTTTTTGACGGCTGCATGGAATTGGTTCGATACGATGCGCAGGCAAATAAGTGGGCAGTTCTTTGCTTTACAACATAAAAAGTATAACCTTTCGCTGGACTTTATTATTTTTTTGTGGCTTCATGTTGTTGCAAAATATAAAGCGACTTTAAACGAGGTATTCAATGGAAAATTTAGCATTAGCGCAAACCGAAGAAAGATGGCTTCTTTTATACCGCAACTCAACAAAACAGCAAGCGGAAAAGAAGATAGACAGCAGGGGGAATGTTGAGCTTGACATTCCCAATCAGCGCGCCTTAGTCCGGCCGTGGGCTGAAAAGCAGGGCAGAGTTGTGGACGAAGTGGTGGAAGGCGGGGTCTCCGGTTATAAAAAACTGTCGTCAGACCGGGATGCGGTAGACAAAATAAAGGAAATGGCAGACAGACGAAAGTTCGATGTGCTCGGAATTTACATGAGCGAGCGTCTCGGCAGAATCGCAGACGATACTCCGCACATCGTAAAATACTTGAACGACAGGGGAATACGGGTGATCTCATACCGGGAAGGTGAAATCTCGGTAAGAACCCATGTAGATAAACTCAAGACCTACATCACATATTGGCAAGCCGAAGGCGAGAGTCTTAAGACCTCACAGAGGGTAACTGATGCGGGTGAGAAAAATGTGGAGCAAGGTAAATGGCGCGGCGGTCGGCCGCCATACGGCTACTGCTCGGTAAGCAGAGGCAGACTTAACTTTAAGGGCAGACCAATCTTTGATATGGAAATTGACCCCGTGAAAGCAGAAGTAGTCAAAGCTGTATTTAGGATGTACACCAAGGAAAACTACGGTACGGTGACAATAGCAAAATACTTAAACAATAAAGACATAGCGCCTGCCGAGGGATGCCAATGGAGCGCTTCGCGCATTCGCAAAATACTAAAAAACAAAATATATGCCGGAATCTACGAACTTGGTCGAACTAAAAAAAGCCGGAAACTAATAGCTTCACCGGTAATGGGAAACATGGTCATTATAACTATTGAAGAATATAATGCTGCGCAAGAACTGCTTAAAAAGAATGACCCGAATCCCGGCAGGGTCAGACCGACAAGAAGGGGTTCACTGTTGCTCACTGGTCTGCTGTACTGCGACTGCGCAAGAAAATTCACAAGCGTATACTTTAAGCGAACCGAGCAGCGGCAAGACGGTTCTACATGGTACTATGACCGCCACGCATATAGATGCAC
>WRCY01000083.1 GCA_009783695.1 Oscillospiraceae bacterium | reverse complement strand
TGAAGCTTTGGATTTTTTTGGCAGTCTCCGGATTCCCTGCGAGTTCAATTAAGTAGGGTAATTCTAAATCATGATATTCTTTTCCGGCAGAGAGCGACGGGTTTACGTCGTGTTCTACGCGGATTTTCTCTATATAATCTTCAATTTTATCTTCAAGCACATCAATATCTAAATTCTCGGTGAAAAGCGCGATTCCCCGCAGAATATTTTTCTTATAAAGCTGTAAATAGCTTTTGCGCACGCCCTCGGCAAGCGCATAGTCAAAGTTGGGAACCGACTGTCCGCCGTGCTGGTCATTCTGATTCGACTGGATTGCGATGCAGGCTAAAGCCGAATAGCTCGCGATATTATTAGGCTCGCGCAGGTATCCGTGACCCGTGGAAAAACCGCCCTCGAATAGCTTGATTAAGTCAATCTGACAACAAGTTGTCGTCAGCGTGAAAAAATCAAGGTCGTGAATATGAATATCACCCTCGGCGTGCGCCTTGGAATGTTCGGGGGCGAGCAGGTACATTTCATAGAACTGCTTCGCGCTCTCGGAGCCGTACTTGAGCATGGTTCCCATCGCGGTATCGCCGTCAATGTTGGCGTTTTCGCGCTTGATGTCGCTCTCGATGGCAGACTTGAAGGTTAGGTCTTCGAGCGTCTTCATCAGCGATGTGTTCATTTCGCGCACACGTGTGCGGTCGGCGCGATAGAGAATGTAGGCTTTGGCGGTTTTGGCGTGTCCGCTCTCAAGCAACACCTTCTCCACCACGTCCTGCACTTCCTCGACAGAAGGCAGAACGCCGCTTCTCGCCATTTCTGTTTCAAGGATTTCGCAGACCTCTTCTGCGAGCCGCATTGAGGTTTCATAGTCGTGTCCGCCGACGGCGCGCGCGGCTTTGTATATGGCATCGGCGATTTTCTCTACATTAAACGGAACCTGACGTCCGTCGCGCTTCAGAATTTTTGTTAACATTTTATTCATTTTTCCTTTCGTGGCGAAGCCACTATATATAGTATATTTACATGCCGTAATATATATTATATTGCGTTTTTGCTTAATTGTCAATAGTAAAAACATAATTTCTGTCGTAAATATTTTTCCTGCAAAATTGTGCAGTTTACACAAAAACTGCCCTCTTTTTCAGAAAAAAGGGCAGTTTGTTTTGGAAACAATAACAAATGTTACAAAAACGAATTAATTATATCCCGAACCCGCGTGTTATCCTCCGTCACGAAGAAGAAAAACCAGTTGTGGTAAATTTGTAAACCCGCGTTTTCAAGCTTGTACATTTCTGCGGGTGCATAGTCGCGGAAGTCGTTAGTGCGGCTTTCAAGGCGGCTCTGAACCGCCGCTCTCGCATTGGTGGCATCTGTGTTTGTTTTAAATTTAATAATCAACAGCTCATCGGGGAACGCCCCCGAGCCGCAGATGTAAAACGATACTTCCTCAATACCCGTGATGTCAAGCTCTCTGAAAAAGTCGGGCAGGTCTTCCCTGCTCTTTTCAACAGCAGACGGGATTTCGATTTCTTCAAGAATTACCAGAGCTATTTCCCCGGTCGAGGTATCTTCGAGGATTTCGTCGCGCTTATCGCCGGGGGCAGATTCACAGCCTGCAAGAAGCAACAACGCGCTGATTAAAATTATAAGTGCTTTTTTCATGTTCTGTTTCCTTTGTTTTAGTTTATTCCTGTTGCCGCTCTCAGAATTGTGAGCGCATCCGCTGTCGTAACCGTGCCGCTGAGTCCCAGCCTTGTCATATCTGCCGCGCTTAAAGTTGAAAGCCCGGTTGCCGCTCTGAGTACGGACAGCGCATCTGCTGTTGTGAAAGCTACAACTGTTGTAACCGGCGGTGTTGTGCCGCCACTTGAAGCGGCGGAGAGAGTAAATCTTGATATATTATCAGCCCAGGAAGCTCTCACTTTAATTGAATACAAGATTTCGTTTCCGCTGATAGTAATACCGAAAATGAAGCGGTTGTCAGTACCGCCGAGGTTCGCGGGAGTATGAATCAGCGTAATTTCACCTGTAGCAAGGTCGAGTGAATAGATTTCTTTCGCGGTATTAAAATATAATTTGCCGTCATGAGTTGCAATCCGCGCATAAGAACCCGTGTCAAACCTAAAAGACGTGCTGTGCTCGGTGCCTTCCAAATACCAAATCGCTTCAAAACTGTGAACAGTTTCAATCCGCCCGTTACTTATATTATAACTTCTTATGTGATTATTATCAACGCCGCGGTTAAAGCCGGTCGTGAGCGGAATCGAATCAATCCAATAATAGTAGTTGCCAAGCTTTACAATTGCAGTTTCCACATCACGGAAGAAGGCATCATCAAAATTGGTGGAATCCGCGCTGATTCCTGCGGGTAGGCTCCAGCCGGTGTAGGTTTGATTGCCGTTAGCTTCGCGGAAGCTGTTCAGTCTCGCGCTTGAAATAAGAAAATGCTCGTGGCTGACAAAACCGTGCATGTCATGCTCACCGCCGACAACAGGGTCGTTCGCCGTTACGTCAACATGATACCAGGAGCCGTTAATTTTAACAATGTTCCAGGCGTGAGGTACGCCGCCCATATAACCGGTAATAATTCTGCTTTCCACGCCGACCTGCCGCAGAAGATGAACATAAGCATACGCATAACCCTCGCAGACAGCCTTTCCCAGTACCAATGCGCCGTATGCATCGTGAGAATGTGGGTTCAAAGGCGTGCCGACAAAACCGATTCGTTCTATGTGTCTGAGGTTTTCTATGTCATAAACAGTGTTCAGAACTAAGTAATCATGCAAAAACAGAGCCTTTTCAAAATCGTTTGAAGCATTGCCCGCATAAGCGAGGGCTTCAGCCGCCGCCGCGTTAAATCTGCGTGAAGCCTCGGTATACTGGGTTCTGCTCATGG
Source organism: Oscillospiraceae bacterium (assembly GCA_009783695.1). Taxonomy (GTDB): domain Bacteria; phylum Bacillota; class Clostridia; order Oscillospirales; family Ruminococcaceae; genus Ruminiclostridium_E. Next base: position 600 of record WRCY01000083.1, on the reverse strand, counting down.
AATAGGCGGGCTCAAGCTCAACAACCGAAAAGCTGGAATTCCACATAACTTTCACTTCGGACATGACATGGAAAAGTTGCGGGTTATTCCTCATTACTCTAAAGTATTCAACAGATAATGTATTTTGGAAAAAAGAGCTGAAGTCAGCCTGTGCCGCGCTGAGCCATTGTGCATTTCCCTGTACATAAGCTCCGACATTGATTCCGCTTTGAAAATTTTCCAATTCCGCCGTAACGAACTCTTCAAAGTCGGGGGTTGAAGCTTCGGCAATGACGGGCGTAAACCAAATTACGCTTACAATCATCGCAAAGGCTAAAAATAAACTTACAGATTTTCTTGTTCTCATTTTCTTCTCCTTAAAAAATAGTTTAATATACTAAATATGTACCGTCCCGCTGTCTTATCATGATTTCGCCGCGGTTCAGCTCCGGAATTTCAACCCTGCCGATTATACTGCCGTTCGTATCAGAGAGGAACAGCGTTTCTCCGGCTCTGAGACTAAAATTCGTCTGCGGCTTCATAAGGCTGTCGGGGGAGCTGTTGTTTCTCATAACGATTGTGAGCGTTTCCTGCGGCTGTATGTTAATTGCGGGGATTTTC
>WRCY01000082.1 GCA_009783695.1 Oscillospiraceae bacterium | reverse complement strand
GCGCCTTTATGAAATGTTCATAGGCGATTTCGAGAAGACCGCGACCTGGCAGACCGACGGAATCAAAGGCTGTAAGCGGTTCTTAGACCGCTCGTGGAACCTCACAGGCTTATTAACCGACGGCACGGAATATTCCGAAGCATTAGCCGGCTCAATGCACCGCACTATAAAAAAGGTCAGCGGGGACATTGAAGAACTGAAATTCAACACCGCCATCGCCGCGATGATGACGTTAGTTAACGAAATTTACGCAAAAGGGGCAATAAACCGCGCCGAACTGAAAACCTATCTGCTCCTGCTGTCCCCTTTCGCGCCGCATATTGCCTCGGAAATGTACGAGAACGCAGGCTTCGGGCTGATTCACGAGGAAGCATGGCCCGACTTCGACGCGGAGCTTTGCGCCTTCGACGAGGTGGAAATCGTGCTTCAGGTCAACGGTAAAATAAAAGAGCGCGTCATGGTCGAAAGCGGCGCGGATAAGGAAACCATGCTCGGCGCGGCGCGGGGGAACGCCGCGGTTAGGGCGGCAATTGAGGGGAAAGAGGTTGTGAAGGAGGTTGTGGTGCCGGATAAGCTGGTGAATATTGTGGTGAGGTAGGAATGTTTATCCCGAACATATTGACTTTTTTTCTGTTTTCTGTATAATTAAATATATAGGAAGGTGAATTTATGAATATTGAGTATGCAAAATCCGCAAGTAAAGTAATAAATTCACTTGACAGCAAAACCAAGCAACGCATTAAAAAAGCAATAGAAGGATTAACCGAAATACCTCCAAAAGGCGACATTAAGCAGTTGCAAGGACATGGTGACGGGCGATGCCGTTTAAGAAAAGGCGGAATTAGAGTGCTCTTTAAGTTTGTAAACGCTAAAGTTAACGAGAAGCACATAAAAACATTATACATCATTGATGTAGGCGCGAGAGGCGATATTTATAAGTAGTAGGAGGTGTTGTTATGTCTGTAATGGTTCAGAAAACTGTAAATTTGCTCGATATGTTGCCGGAAAATGACCAAACACTCGCATATGAGATAATTAAAAAATTAGTTCTTGCATGGGACCCTGATTTTTCGAAGCTCACACCGGACGAGCAAGAACGCCTTGAAATAGCCGAGCTTGAAATTGCGAATGGCGAAACGGTATCACATGGGGATATTAACTGGAATTAAAAGCACACATCATAAAGAAAAAGCGGGAACTTGCATTGCAAGTTCCCGCTTTTTTTCTTATTTAAACACATCATCGCCGGGTATACCGCTCCCCATCTATCGTCATTGTGTTCTCGGTGCGGGAAAAAGAAACAAATGAACTGTCTCTACTATGTTCCCGCGTCCCCGAAAGACCACTGCCGCCGCCGCTTAAAACAACTATCAACACGATTACTAAAACAACAGCCGCCGCTGCTGCTAAACCGATTAAAATTCCTTTTTTACTTTTACTTATTTTCATTTGCTTGCTCCTCCAAAGTATATTTTTTTACATTATAGCATAAAATAAACAAAAATACAACTGTTGTATGACGGTCATACTATACAAAATTTCTGTTTTCCTTTAGTATATATTTAACAGTTATATAACGGTTTAATATATTAAGGAGGACATCATGCCCACAAACAAAACACAGTTTAACTTCAACTTAGAGTACGAATACTTGGAAAAAATGCGGTTTATAGCCAAAGAAGAAACGAGGAGCCTCAGCAATCTGTTAGAGCATTTATGCAGAAAATATATAGCGGCTTATGAAAAAGAGCATGGTGAAATCATTCTTTACGAAACCGATTAAATAAATCAAAGCGGGGTTGGCGCAATGCGCCGACCCCGCCCTAATTATATGCTGTCAAACTAACTCATATACTCCCCGCTGTATTCAAGCAGTGTCGCCGTCTCAACCCCGTCAACCGCATTGAACTTAGCCAGCGTATCCGCATCGTTGTTCTTGATTTTCACCTCGACGGTAAGCTCGGTGCTATCGCCTGTCTTGGTTTTATTTTTAAGCTTGTAGCTTGTGGTTCCGAGCAGACTGTCAATGTCCTCTTCGGCTTTTTTGCCGTATCTTACGATGAGCAGATAGCTCCTCTTCTGCTTCTTGAGAAAAATCAGCAGTATGTAAAGCACAGCGATAAACGCCGTACCCGCCATCGCAGTGAAATACAGCCCCGCCCCCGACGTAACGCCGGCGGCAATCCCCCAGAACAGAAAGCCTATGTCGAGCGGGTCTTTAACCGCCGAGCGGAAACGCACAATCGACAAGGCACCCACCATACCCAGCGATAGGACTATGTTCGCGCTGATGGTGTTGATGATGAACGCGGTGACAACGGTTACAAGAATCAGCAGAATGTTATAATTCTCGCTGAAAACCAATCCCCGGTAAAAGAAGCGGTAGACCAGGTAAATCACGAGCCCGCAGACCGCCGCCGTTCCCAGTGCGGTAAAGACGCGGGCGGGCGAAAGGTTCCCGTACATCTCCGAAATGGAGTAGCTCTCCCTTATTAATTCCCAAATTTCTCCTACAGACGGCATATTTTGTTTACCTCCAATATTTTATCCGCGCAAAGCACGTATTTTGAAACGGGTTCCGGCATAAGCGGAAAGCCCGTAAACAATTCCTGAATGTACGACGGTATGAACCGGTCATATTTTATTTCAAGCACCACATCGTTCTCGAGCGGGTTCATAACAGGCACATACGACGCCTTAAAAACATCGGTAGAGCCGAAGCCCGCCGAGACCTTCCTGTCGAACGTGACCCGCACATTCCCCGCATTTAACGTATATGCGTCCCTGAAATAATCGGTGATGACCGCAGGTCGAAGCCCGTTCCGCGCGGCATAAGCGTAAAAATCCCGCAGGACGTCCGAGCCTTTATCAAGGCAGAATGAATAATCCCCCCCCAGAATTTTTCCGTATTCTTCGAGGGTTAACTGCCCGCTTTTTTTGCAGACATGTTCACCCTCTTTGTACTTGACTTCGAGGGTAATCCGCTCGGGCGAAAGGTTATACACCCGTATTCTGTACTTTTTTCTGCTGCTGTAACCGTTCTTCTTGTCCTTGTAGGCGTTCCTGTGAACGTCCTCAAGGTACAGGCTCGTCACCCTGTAATCCCCGCCGTCGGTGGAATGTTCATCTTTTTGCATTAAAGCGGCGCACCGCCCCCTGAATATTTCATATACCCCGGCGTTAATGCTGTATTTCTTTTCGTGACGCAGTTTTTCGTCGGTTTCAGCAAGCCCCTTATGTAAAAAATTTTTAAACATATTGTCATTCTATCATATATTTCCCAAGATTTCAAGCTTTTTAAGTAAAAATAACAGAATAATTTTATATACATTGCCTATAGAATTATTTTACAGAAAATGTTAGAATAGAAAGTGAGAGAAAATTCACGGGGGGTTTATATTATGAAAAGAGCAGTTATTACAGGTTTGGTTTTGTCGTTTGTGCTGTGCTTTGCGGGGTGCGGTCTGAACTTTGCGCCGCCGGAAATTCCGCCGCTTACGGCTGAACCCGCGCCTACACCGACGATACCCACACCGGGCGTCCCAACGCCGAGAATC
>WRCY01000081.1 GCA_009783695.1 Oscillospiraceae bacterium | reverse complement strand
TTCGTTTAAATAATTAGTTTCATGCAATATTTCTAACCAATATTCTGTTTCGGATATTTCTTTTAAAGCTATATTCATTTTTGCAGTAAAATCTGCCTTGCTTTGCCCTCGAATAGCTTCTTTTACGTTAGCTCCAACGCTTGTTCCACTACGCAGCAATTGCTTTGATAAAACATATTCTTTTTTGTCTTCACATAAAAACTTATATAACCGGACAATGCGAACAGCAAATTTTTTACTTTTATCTACTACAATATTTTCTTTGTTCATTTCAAGTCTCCGCTTAATTATGCATTATGCATTATGAATTATGAATTATGCATTATGAATTATGAATTATGCATTTAATTGAATGATGCGGCTATACTTCCCACTAACATCTGCCAGCCGTCAACAAGCACGAATAACATAAGCTTAAACGGCATTGAAATCATCGCAGGCGGGAGCATCATCATACCCATCGACATCAGCGTACTCGCTACAACTATATCTATAATCAGAAACGGCACGAAAAGCATAAAGCCCATCTGGAACGCTCTCGACAGCTCACTCACCATAAATGCGGGAATAACTACTTCAAAGCCGAGCTGTTCATGCAAATGCTCGAGATACAACTCTGAGTCGTTTAAATCAAGCTCAACCTGCTCGTCCGTTTCATAACTTTCCGTAGTGTAAATCGTGGCGTTTGCGAGGTCAACGAAAAACGCCATACTGCTCTTGGAGGTCTGCCTGAGCATGAAAGTTTTGAGAGGCCCTCCCGCCGCTTCTACAGCTTCCCATGTCGTGATATGACCGTCGTTAAGCGGCTGATAAGCAACCTCGTTTATTTCCATGAACACGGGCCACATCATGAACATCGTCAGAAACAGCGCGAGACTGACTACAACTTGGTTGGGCGGGGTTTGCTGAGTTTGCATAGCATTGCGCAGAAAACTCATTACAATGACAATCCGCGTAAACGCAGTCATCATCAGCAAAATCGACGGCGCGACCGCGATAATCGTAATCAGCAGGATTATCTGCAAGGGCTGTGAAGCGTCCACGCCGATTAAATCATAAAGCAGACTGCTCTCGTTGGGAGCTAAGACTGCATCGGGGTTCGCGGCATCCACAGCTTCGGGCGAGGTGTTAATATTTATATCGGGAGCGGCTCCGGGCGCGAGCGGGTTAACGAAAGGCTCTCCCGTATCTGCCGCTATCGAACTTAAAGCAAAAACGACGGAAAGCAACGCCGTCGTCAGGATGAAGGAAGCAATAAAACGGACAAGGAGCTTATTTCTGACCGCTTTTGCTTTCTTTGCCCTATCAGAACCACTCGCTTTCATTGCTTGTTTTATTATCCGATTCAACGGTGTCTTCCTCTCCTTCTGCCTTTTTTGTTTCCATCGGCTCTTGTTTTTTACCGATTTTAATAAAATTGCTCAGTACATCTCCAAATTTTATGACGGGCTTGTCCGCATATTCAGAAGCCTGAAAATACTCTTCCTCACTGATTTCTAAGTCACAAAGCTTTTCCATTCTTTGCGAGCTTACGCCAACCAGCATGAGCCTTCCGCTTACGCTGACAACAAGCAGTGAAGAGTCCCTGCCTGTGACTGCCCTGTCAAGAATCCGAAGCTTACTGCCGCTTGACATCTTATTTACTTTCCTCATCATCCAGTAAATCAGGAATATAAACCCTAATATACCGATAAGGGAAAGCACCAGTCTTAACCATTCCATAAAACAATTCCCGTCCTGTTGTAGGGAACGCATTTATGCGTTCCGGAACGGAAAAATCCGTTCCCTACATAGATTTATCTATGTAGCCTATCCCAGAATTTTAGAAACAGTTTGCAGGATTCTGTCCGGTTTGAAAGGCTTTACGATAAAGTCGAGCGCGCCGAGCTTAATCGCTTCAACAACCATCGCTTCCTGTCCCATAGCCGAACACATAATCACCTTCGCCTCGGGATACTTGCCTTTGATTTCGCCGAGAGCTTCGATTCCTGTTTTGTTGGGCATGGTAATGTCCATGACGACGAGGTCGGGCTTCTCCGCTTCATAAACCTGCACGGCGATTTCACCGTCGGCGGCTTCAAGAATTGCAGTGTAGCCGTTCTTTGTGAGTGTGTCCTTTATGAGCATTCTCATAAAAGCCGCGTCGTCAACTAAAAGAATCTTCTTGTCCATAGTGTTAGTTACTCCTTACCTAATGAATCCATAAACTTGGATATTTACATTTTAATTTTATGCCTGTTGCTATGCTTATGCTTTTATTCTTTTCCGAGCGAGTCCATAAATTTAGACTTTAGAATTTCGGTGATGCGAACCGCGAAGTTATCATCTATAACCACAACGTCCCCGCGTGCGATGAGATTGCCGTTGACTACAACATCTACCGGCGCGCCCGCCTGCCTTTCAAGCTCAATAATTGTGCCTTGTGTAAAGTCTAAAATGTCCTTTACTTTTCTCTTTGCCGTGCCTATTTCCACGGAAATCTGGAGCGGCACACCCATCAAGAGCTGTAAATTCTCTCCCTGGTCGCTTTGGAGATTGAACTGCGGTATTTCAAACTGATGAAGCTGAGCATTCTGTATGTTCACAGGTGAACCTCCCATTGGCATTCCCATCGGCGGATATGCGCCGTATCCCGGCGGGGGTAATCCCGGCGGCGGGTACGCGCCGTAACCTGACGGCGGTATTCCCTGCGGAGGGACACCATAACCCGGGGGTGCTTGTTGCGGATACGGCTGATGCGGGTGTCCGGCTTGCGGCGGGGGTGCGTGCGCTGCGGGAGCAGGCGCAGGAGTGCCGCTTTGCGGCTGAGCCGCGGGAGCGGGCGGGGGTTCCGGCTCGGGTTCCGGCTCGGGGTTGAGCATTTTGTCACAGATAATCTGTGCCAAATCCGCGCACATCACCGAAACAAACTCAGATTTTATAACCCCTTCTATAGTCAGGTCAAAGGTGATTGCGATTACTTCCTCGTCCGTATCATAATCATGAACCTCAGATAATTTAATTTCGTTCATTATATACGGAGTAGGCACCGAAATGTCCACGTGCATACCGAGAAAGTTCGACAAAGCGGTGGCAGAGGAACCCATCATTTGGTTCATAACCTCGCTGACCGCGCTGATATTCAGCTCATCAAACTCAAAGTCAGGCGTTACCTCCAGCGGCTGACCCATCAATTGATTCAGAATCAATTGCACGTCGTCCTGCCTTAAAATCATCATATTAGTGCCGGAAATGCCCTTAACATAAACGATTTTTACGCATACAGCCGGCTCTAAAGATTCCTTGCGAAGCTCTGCTGCCTTCTGGACGGATACGCGGGGGGTGGTAATCCAAACCTTAGCGTTAAGAAGTTCCGATGCTGCGGTCGCGGCGTTACCCATGCTTATATTCATGACCTCCGCAATTGCATCTTTTTGCAAATCGGTAAATTCTATTGCAGCCATATTAAGCGATTATCCTTTCCCTCTTCGTCGATTCTACAATTCCATACCGAAGATGTTTTCTATTTTTACTGCCTTTTTGTTATTAAATACACCCATCTTGCCGTCAAACCATTTTTTTCCGCCGACATTAAGGATAATATTACTGTCTATGCTCTTTCCGAGCGGTATTATGTCGCCTGCCTGTAAGCGAAGTACATCAAGCATGTCAAGGTCTACCTCGCCGAGTACTGCCCGTATGTCAAGCGGTGTATGTGTAACTCCGTCGAATATGTTTCCTCTGCGCTCTTTT
>WRCY01000080.1 GCA_009783695.1 Oscillospiraceae bacterium | reverse complement strand
TTTATGAAGTCGGGCGCATTTTTCGCAACGAAGGCATGGACTCCACCCATAACCCCGAATATACCTGCATTGAAATGTATTGGGCGTATGTGGATTACTTCGCGATGATGGACTTAATTGAGGACATGTACAGACACTTGTGTCTGGTAATCTGCGGCTCCGATACCGTGCCTTATAAGGGAAAGCAAATCGAGCTCGGCAAGCCGTGGAAGCGCATGACAATGCGTGAAGCGGTCGAGCAATACACGGGTAAAACCGGCGTCGCCGGCAACGAGCTTATTGATTTATTTGAAGAACACGTTGAGCCGAATTTAATTCAGCCGACCATAATTTACGATTATCCGATTGAAAATTCGCCTTTAGCCAAACGCAAAAAAGACGACCCGATGTTCACGGAGCGGTTCGAGTATTTCATCAACGCGTGGGAATTCGGGAACGCATTCAGCGAACTTAATGACCCCATCGACCAGCGCGAACGCTTCACTAAGCAGGTTGAGGAACGCAGAAAGCAGGGAATTAACGCACGGCTTGACGAGGACTTCCTGACGGCTTTGGAGTACGGTTTACCGCCGACAGGCGGGCTCGGTTTGGGACTGGACAGGTTAGTGATGCTGCTGACCGACAGCGCGTCGATTCGCGATGTTCTGCTGTTCCCGACGATGAAACCAACAGGTGATAATAATGTCAACGAATCATGATAAACGCGAGCTGTTGAAGTTAAAGCAGGGCTTGATTGAAGACAGCGAAGTAATAAAAAGAGAAGAACCGGAGAAAATCGTACTCCACGGGAAAAAGAAAGTCGAGAACTTCTTCTATCACTATAAAGTCCACGTGCTGATGGTCGTATTTTTTACTGTAATCGGCAGTTTTTTCATTATCGAAGCCGCAAGAAACAAACGCGCCGACATAAGGTTTTTAATCGTGGCTACAAGTATTGACGCGAGCATAATCACCAGCGTCCATTATGAGGATATAGGCAAGGCGATTGAAATGTTCACGCCGAATTTTGACAATAACAGTTATGTATATGCTGAGGCGTTCCCCGTTAATGTGAACAGAGGTTTACATGGTGAGAGCTTCGTTGCGAACCAGACTAAACTCTTCGCGGAAATACAGCTCGGCGTAACAAGAATTGTTATCGGTGACCGTGGTGCGTTCGAGCATATACTCGGAGAAACCGAGTTTGGGCTTGAAGATGTTTTTGTTAATTTAAGCGAGCTTTATCCGGGGAACCAAGATATAATTGATGGTATCTTTTTTAAAGTGAAGGACAGCATAATCGCGCATGAAGCCGGGATAAATTACATTTGCCCCGATGATTTTTATATCGCCGTGCTCGACCTCAACAGGACAAAAAACGACCAGGAACGGGCGCATATACGCTCATTGGAAGTTATTGATAATATCATAACCGGTAATGTTATAAATGCAAAAACGTAGGGACGCCATTTATGGCGTCCGTACAAATTAATTCTTTTATTTTTTGTTATCGCTTACTTCTGCTCTGTTGAACTCGGCATCGTCATAAGGGGTGCCGTACGAGACCGTACCGTCGCTTGTTTCATAGTTGCTTGCCACATAGTTCGTAAAGCGGGGAATTATTGTCTGCTCCGGGTTTATACGCGCCCGGTTCCCGTGGAGAAATTTCTTGTTATCCATTTTGTTTTTATTTTCCTTCCGTGTTTTATTGTTGTAATAATTTATTTTCCCCGAAAGGACGCAAATAAATACATGAAAAAAAAATCATTTTTGCGGCTGTTGCTTGAAACTATAGGCTATGCACTGCTGAGTAATATATTCTCGCTTGCCGTGACGATTGCTTTGGCGGGCTTCGGAATCGGCGATATTTTAATGGGGGTTGCGGCGTTTTGTTCTGTTTCAATTTACCTTATGTTTATGTTTACGGCAGGGCATAAGGACGGAGAAACCGAACGAAAACTCTTAGCCAGAAAAACCATCGAAAAAACCGAACCCGGAAAATGGCTCAAAATAGGCATCATCGTTTGGATTTTAGTGTGTCTGCCGTGCGTGGCTTTATTGATATTCCACGGTTCGTTCATATACCTAACCTTTTTCAGATTCATGTTCTCGGTGATGATGGCGTTGTCGCTGTTATTCGGGAGCGAGTCGAACCCGTTCTGGACGCCTTTCCTATTCATGGGCATTTACGCGCTGACGCCGGTTGCATGCAGATTGGGGTATTACGTAGGATTCTTTGAAAAAATGACGATAGACAGTATCGTTTACAAGAAAAAGAAAAATTAAGGAGGCAAAAATTATCATGGCAAAAAAGCAAGGTCTTTTAGTGGTGTTTTCAGCAATTGCGATTCAGTTGACTCTCGGTATAGCTTATATATGGAGCGTATTTCAAAACGGTGTCGCCGAAACTATTTTCGACGGGGATAATGCGGCGGCAGGTCTTACGTTTTCACTGCTGTTAGTCACACTGACAATGGGCAGCGTAATCGGCGGGAAATTAGCAATCAGATACTCAACACGCCGCGTGGTTTTGGTCGGCGGGATGATACTCAGCGCGGGGTTCATTTTAGCGTCTTTCGTCACTGCGGACATTCCGTGGCTGTTGTGGGTGACTTACGGCGTGATGGGCGGCGTCGGAATGGGTTTTACATATTCTACGACGATTGCCTGCGCGCAGAAGTGGTATCCGCATAAAAAAGGCTTAGTCACGGGGATAATCGTAGCGTCGCTCGGCTTCGGCGGGGTGATATTCACGCCGATAGTGGAAAATTTAATCGTAGTTTTCGGGAAAAATGAAGCAGGCGTCGGTGAGTTCAAAACATTCTTCGTGCTCGGCATAGTTTTCTTGGTGGTGTGTTCAATCGGAAGCATATTTATGGTCAACCCGCCCGCAGACTACGGAGCCGCCGCCGCTTCTGCAAGTGCCGCCGCGAAAGGCACAAAGGAATATACACCCTCGCAGATGTTAAAAAGCCCGAAGTTCTACTTAGTTACATTTACGCTGATGCTTGCGTGTATGGGCGGGCAGATGATGATGGGTTTTGCGAAGCCGCTTGCGCTTGAAGATGAAGCTATTGCGGCGTACGCCGCGGTAGGTGTTTTGGCGATTACGCTGTTTAACTCGGTCGGGCGCCTGTTTTGGGGCATGATGTCGGACAAGCTCGGACGCAAAAACACAATCCTAATCCTGCTCGCAGGGAACGCAGTTCTCCCGCTTTTGGTGAACATAGTGCAAGGGTATGCACTCTTCGTTTTAATCGCGTTTATCGGGTTTTTCTACGGCGGGCTTTTAAGCAACTTCCCGTCGCTGACCGCCGACCTTTTCGGCGCGAAACACATGTCGGTGAATTACGGCTTGGTGCTTCTCGGTTTCGGCGTGGGAGCTGTTGTTTCATTGCAAATCGCGGGGCATTTCAGAAACGTCGCCGCACAAGCGAACGACATCAGCCTCATGTTCCCGGCGTTTGTAATAGCGTCGTGCTGTGCGGCGGCAGGGATTGTGATGATGCTTGTGCTGAAGGCACTGAGGAAAAAGGAAAGAGCTAATTAAGCTGTATTTTCATAAATTAAAACAAGGTATCAATTGATACCTTGTTTTTTTATTGCATTGTTTATTTTACCTCGGTTTTCCACAACCCGTGAAGATTGCAATAAGCGTAGACCGCCACAGGTTTATCGTCCACAAAGCAGAACTTGAGCTTAGGTTCATCACCGGCTTTCAAGAATTTGCGCTGACCGCCGCGCTCGGTCTCAACGTAGACGAAGGCGATGTTATGTGCGTCCTCCATCGGATGAGGAACACTGCCCACGCTCACCTCAATCGCTCCGGCGGACGCGGCGACAACAGGCAGATGCTTCTCGGTGCTCGCTTCCACGGTGTTGGGAAGAAGCTCGGTCATTTTTTCGCCGCAACACATCATCGGGACGCCTTTGTTGTTAATAAGCCCCGATAAGTTGCCGCAGTGTTTGCAGATGAAAAATTTTTGATTTCCGCTCATG
>WRCY01000079.1 GCA_009783695.1 Oscillospiraceae bacterium | reverse complement strand
GCCGTCACCCATGTCCAGCCGTTGGCAGCCAGCAGTGTTTGAAGCTCCGTAAGGCTATCAAGCTCCAATATGCTCCCCGCGGACATATACGCCATGATAATAATCGGAAACACAATTTCATTCGCCGGAAATCCTAAAATAAACGCAAGGAGAATAACGCCGTCCAGACCCAGCAGCCTTGCAAACGGGTCGAGGAAAGATGAGCAATGGTTAAGTAAGCTTATATCGCCCGCTGTTATATTGGCAAGCAACCAAATCACAAGCCCCGCGGGAGCTGCAACTATCACGGCTCTGCCCAGGACAAATAATGTCCGGTCGAAGATTGAACGTACGATTACCTTTCCGATTTGCGGTGTGCGGTAGGGCGGGAGCTCCAGCGTAAAGGAGGACGCTTCGCCTTTCAGAATGGTTTCCGAAAGAAACCGCGAAACCCAAAAGGTGAGAACAATCCCCAGAACAATAACACCTGTGAGGATAACCGTAGAAATCAGCGTATTAAAAGCACCACCTGCAATGCCTACAAAGAACATGGATATAATCGTAATTAAAGTCGGGAACCTCCCGTTGCAGGGAACGAAATTGTTTGTGATAACAGCAATCAGCCGTTCACGCGGTGAGTCTATAATACGGCAGCCGATTACCCCGGCGGCATTGCACCCGAACCCCATGCACATAGTCAGCGCCTGCTTTCCGCAGGCTTTCGCCTTTTTGAAGTGATGGTCTAAGTTAAAAGCCACTCTCGGCAGATAGCCGAAGTCTTCAAGCAGCGTGAAAAGCGGGAAGAAAATCGCCATCGGCGGCAGCATAACCGCCACCACCCAAGCCAGAACACGGTAAACGCCCGAAACGAGAACCCCTTGAACCCATTCCGGCGTTCCGAGCCAAAGAAAAAACTCTGTCAAGCGGTCACCAAGCCGGAATAATCCTGTGAATAAAGCCTCGGATGGATACTGCGCGCCGGTAATTGTAATCCAGAATACGGCGCAAAGCAGCGCAAGCATTATCGGAATCCCCGTCAGCCTTCTTGTAAGTATGCGGTCTAACTTCCTGTCCCGCTTACTTAAATTTATTCCCGAGCATACACTTAAATCATTAAAACTATCATATGATGAAGAAACAGCCGCAGCTATTCCCTGTGCAGCCGACCAATGCTCTGTAAGCTCATCGTCATTGGCATGACTGACTTTGCGTGGAACAGATTGAATTTCTCCCGTACACAAAGCTTCCGTCTTCTTCATCAGTTCATTAAGCCCTTTTCCGCTTCGGGCGCTTGTTCCTGCAACCGGAACTCCGAGTTCTGTTTCAAGGGCGGAAAGGTCAATGGTAATCTTCTTCTTTTTTGCTTCATCAAGCAGGTTTACGCAGACTACTACGTTCGGCGTAATTTCCATGACCTGAAGCACAAGGCTGAGGTTACGCTCCAGGCAGGTGGCGTCGCATACCACGATGACAGCGTCCGCCCCGCCCGACAGGATAAAATCCCTCGCAATCTCTTCTTCCGCAGAATGAGCAACGAGGGAATATGTGCCGGGTAAATCGACGAGTATGTAATTATGCTCATTGAAACGATGCAGCCCCTGAGCGTTCATCACTGTTTTCCCGGGCCAGTTGCCGGTATGCTGTTTCATGCCGGTCAGGGCGTTGAACACAGTAGACTTCCCCACATTCGGATTACCCGCCAGCGCAATTACACGGTCGGAGGCGCTTATTCTTTTAATTTCAAGCATCAGCTTATCAGAACCCCCTTGGCATCGTCGCAGCGCAGCGCGATTACGGCACCGCGAATCCCGTACGCAACCGGGTCGCCGTAAGGGCTTTTTTGAATACACTGCACCCGTGTTCCCGGGACAAGCCCCAAATCCTGAAGCCGCCTTTTAATGCCGCCTTTGTTAAGCAGCAACGTTACCTGACCGCTCTCGCCTTCGTATAAATTCGTTAAGTTTCTCCCTGAATTCTGCATATATACTTCCCTCTCCATATAAGTATTAGGTACAGGAAACTTTATTTCCTACAGCTATTGTATTCAGGCAGACAGTTTTTTGTTACAAAGGGGAGTGAAGTTATATGTCAAAAAGTAATTTTTTTACCATAAGGGGCTACAACCGCATGGAGCAGGGAGAAATCTCCCATACCATGGAGGATTATTTGGAGATGATTTACCGTCATGCAAAAGACGGCAAATATATACGGGTCAATCAGCTGGCGTCGCTGCTCAACGTCAGACCCCCCTCGGCTTCAAAAATGGCTGCAAAGCTCAGGGACAGCAGCATGATAAAGTTTGAGCCTTATGGAATTATTGAGCTGACTGTTAAAGGCGAGGAAATCGGCGCTTGTCTTCTTCACCGCCATGAAGTGCTGAACAGCTTGTTTTGTTTAATCAATGATTCGGACAACGAGCTGGAATTGGTTGAAAAAATTGAACATTCCTTTGACGCCCGAACGATTAGGAATATTGAGTTGTTTTTAAAGAATAAAACGGCAACTTGATTTTTCAAGCTGCCGTTTTAATTGATTATATAAAAGAAAGCACATGTTCAGTCATAGACATTGTTTCCGAAGAACCTGTTCTCAAGATTCTTCTTAAAGACAGAACAATCAAGACTTAAAGGGAGAAAAATTGAAAAATTAAATATTGAGCATATAGGTGTTACTTCTATTCTTCATAAAAAAGTATTGACAATCATAAACAGCTATGATATAATAGTCAAGTGGCTCTTTAATCCATTGAAATATTTGTATAATATTTTCTATTTCAATTACGCCATTCGTATATTTTTGTGTGCATTTGAGCGATTTCTTAAAAATAGATAATCCCGTCGCAGAGCGGTTTCTCGCATAGGGGAGTGTTCCCGAGTGGCCAAAGGGGGCAGACTGTAAATCTGTTGCGAAAGCTTCGGTGGTTCAAATCCGCCCACTCCCATAACTTCAAAAAGCCTTTAAAACCGCAGTTTTAAAGGCTTTTCGCTTTTGAGTGCGAATTAATATTTTGTTCACACCAACTCAATCAAACCAGAATTACATAGGTTGAGTTACAAGGGGGTATTTCCTCATCGTTTTGAGAAATTCTTTAAAAGTGTACGCTTGTTTTTTAACTTAAATATTATCGGGTAAAGCAGAACCACATTTTTAAATCTTCATAAAATCTTAAGATTTTTTCTTATTGATTTTTAAGAAATTTATGTTATTATTATATACATTGGAGGTGAGGCGGTGAAAATACTCATTTGCGATGATGACAGAGAAATTGTTGACGCAATCGAGATTTATCTGAAATCATCGGGATACGAAGCGGTCAAGGCTTATAACGGCATTGAAGCGGTCGAAGCGATTGAAAACGAAGAACCGCACCTTATAATAATGGACATCATGATGCCGAAAATGGACGGAATCGCCGCGACATTAACAATCCGTGAGAAGCAAAATATCCCGATTATAATGCTGTCCGCTAAGTCCGAGGATACCGATAAAATTCTCGGCTTGCAAACAGGGGCGGACGATTATGTCACAAAACCGTTCAATCCTCTTGAACTGCTTGCAAGGGTTAAAGCTCAGCTGCGGCGATACACCGAGCTTGGCAGCGCAGAAATAAATCCGGGAGCGTATCAAAGCGGCGGCCTTGTCGTTGACGATACATGCAAAACGGTTACGGTGGACGGGAATGACGTAAAGCTGACACCCATGCAGTATAAAATTCTGCTTCTGCTCATTAAAAACAAAGGCAAGGTTTTCTCCATTAACGAAATTTATGAATCGGTATGGAATGAGGACAGCTATAATGCCGAAAATATAATCGCCGTCCATATACGCAACATAAGAGAGAAAATCGAAATAAATCCGAAAGAACCGAAATACTTAAAGGTGGTGTGGGGAATTGGCTACAAAATTGAAAATATTTAATCCTGTATTAAAAATCATTGTATTCATATTAATCGCAGCTCTATCGGTAACAATGGTATTGAAAATCATCAGCGTTTCCGATTCTGATGTGTGGGGCTGGGCGGTTGAGGATATAGGGAAAGACGATTATACGAAAACACAAAAGTATTGGTGGTATATTAATTCTATAAACAATAACTTTCAAGAATTAAGGGAAGCTCTTGC
>WRCY01000078.1 GCA_009783695.1 Oscillospiraceae bacterium | reverse complement strand
TATTCCGTAATTTTTCTTACAGGTATTATCGCCTTATCAGCGTTTGGTAATACTTCCATGCTACTATTATACATTCATTCTACGAAAGTGTCAACCCCCGTATAATTATACGGGGGAATCTTCATGAAACAAATTAACGCCTGCCGTCTCACCGCCGCCGTCACTGCCGCCGCGAACCTTTTAGCCAAGGATTTGCCCGACGGCGAACTAAATTTAATGGGCGCGGTGTTCACACAGCTCGGGGACACGCTGACGACAATTGCGGCGGTGCGGGAGCTTAATTCGCAATTGCAGGAACAGCCGCCGTCTTCAACTGTTTCGGAATCAACGAAAACAGAAAAACCGTCAGAATAGTATTCGGAATCATATGGGTTGCGTTGTAAATCGTAGAATACACCCACATATTTGCCATCTCCATCCCGAAGTAGACATCGGGCATATACGCCGCGAAAACAAGTACACCGCTCACTATATGCGAGCATAATGCGAGCAAGCCGAAAACCACGATGCTCAGCTCCGCATAATCGCCGAGCTTGATTTTCGTGATGATTCCGACAGCCCCGAAAAGCGCGCCGACTAAAATATAGTCGAAAATCGCCGACAACGGATGATAGGGTGTCGCCCAAAGCATAGCCATTCCGCGGGACAGTACACCCACCAAAATGCTGAACGTCGCGCCGTTCGGTTTTGCGAAGTTACGTACCGAGTAGAGGACAATCGGCAAAAAAGCGATGTTTATGCTTCCGCCCTGCGCCCACAGCTTCGGCTGGATATGACCTATGATGTAGTCAAGCAATAGCGATACAGCAATAAGTATACCCGCTTCCGTAAGTAATTTTGTTTTAGTTTTTTCCATAAAAAAACCTCCTTTAAAATTCAAGGAGAGCAAAGAGAATCTATTTCCCTACGGCGGCATTATCCGCATCAGGTTATAGGTCGAAGTGTTTCTCACTTCCTCTCAGCCATACAGCGTTAATGCCTCGGCACTAAACGCAACAGCTCCCTGTATTTGCCATTTTAACACAAAGCTCACGAATTGTCAAGTATTGTTTCAAAAATAATTGTTTATTTTACCTATTGCTTTTAAATATGAAAATAGTTTATAATTAAAGAGATGTTATTTATGACGAATATCAAAATCACTTTTGGAGGAAAACAAGAATGTTAAAAAAAGCACTTATGTTAATGCTTGCACTCGCTATGGTCGCGGCATTCGCAGTAACCGTAGCCGCTGAAGATGGCGAAGAAGCAGTTGAAGATGCTGTTCCTGCTCCCATTGTTGCTGATGATTCAGAAGACAAAGGCGATGTTAAAGCAGGTGTCGCAGGCGTAGCTACCGTTCTCGGAATCGCTGCTGTTGCAGGCGCAGGCGTACTTATTTCTGTTAAGAAAAGAAAGTAGTCTTTAAAAAGCAATAAAACTCCGCTCACAGAGCGGGGTTTTTATTTGTTTTTATATTCCTTTTTCTCCCTGTTGAAATTTCGTGGTTTTTTTGTTATAATATAAACATGAAACATTTTTTTATTTTTCTAATAATTTCAGCCTTCGTTTTTTCGACAGGCTTCATAGCGCGTGACAGGATTTTCTACGACAACCCCGAAAACCTGCTCATCATCACCCATCCCGACTGGAACAGCCGCGAGACAATTTCGTCCCGTATGAGCTTCCTCGGTGACTCGGACATAAGCGCGCCGCTTTTCATCAACGGCAAAGAAATCGCAAGAACGCCGAGCGGCTTTTTCACCTACTACGCCGAGCTTGAACTCGGCGAGAACGTCTTTGTCATTGTCAACGGTGAGCATATAGAAACAATCGTTATCACCCGTAACGAAGCGGGAATCTGGACACCGCCCGAGACCTTCTATTTCACGCAGGAGATTTTCGGCTCGACTGAATCTGATTTCATTTCGCGCTTTGCTTACTTCGACGATGACCTACACGGGCGCACACCTCTCATGAGCGGCACAACCTTCAGAATCCTCGGCGAGCGCGGCGATATGTACGTTCTCGGTGACGGCACGATGGTTTTTCAAAACAGCGTGTTTCAAATTAACCGCGCAATTCGCGACCTCACGGTTTCGGGCGGGGAGGTTATTATGAACCGAAACCGCGCCTCGGTCAATTTTAACGTAACCGACAACCCGCTGTATGAGGTTCTGCTGAACGGCAACACGGCAACTTTAATCCTTTACGCCGATATTGACGAGAGCGAGCTTAGGCACTATGCGGTGCTTTCAGGCATTTCTTCAATTACGAAGTCCGCGCAGGAATCGCCCTCCGCGATTATTTACGACATCACGTTTGAACGCGAGCCGATTGGCTTTTTAGTGGACTTTTCGGGCGGGAGAATGAACATTATCTTTCGGTTCCGTCCTGCTTCATTGTCGGAGGCTGTGGTGTTGCTCGATGCCGGTCACGGCGGTACAGACCCCGGCGCGCTGGGGCCTCCGGGGGAACTCGGCGCGATGGAAAAAGACTTCAACTTTTATGTGGCGGAAATCGCCCGCGATTATCTCGAAAGTCTCGGTGTCAACGTGATTTTTCTGCGAGATAAAGACGAGTTCATAAATATCTTTGACCGAATCGCCTACTTTGATTTAGAACCCGATATAGTCGTCAGCGTTCACGCAAATTCGATGCCGCTGACTGCGGATTTCTCGAGCGTTTTCGGGCCGCTGATGTTTTATACGCTCGAACATTCGGGGCAAGCCGCCGATGATATGATTAGGCTGATTATAGCTGAAATGAGCGATTTTTTGGGTACAAGTACGCTTTTCACCTCGCTCCCCGACAACACTGCCTCGCTCCCGCACAGACGGCGGAATTTTGCGATGGCGCGTTACACGGGCGGCCCGTCCATGCTGTTTGAGATGGGCTTCCTCTGCAACCCGGAAGAATACGAGCTTTTGCTCAACCTCGGCTATCTTGACCGAATGGGTAAAGCCTTGGGCATGTCGATTGCCCAGTGGCTGACGGGCAGTGAGCAATTGCCGATTAACAGTGTGCAATTGGCGGTCAGCGAGCCGCAGACAGAAATTTATAAGCTTGAGGAGGACGCACTGCCGGTTTTCATGCAGTCGCCGCGAATTTATCGCGGCGGCGCACCGCCTTTCCGGAATTACATAGTTTTGGTTGTGAGTGTGTTGATTTGCGG
This sequence comes from Oscillospiraceae bacterium, assembly GCA_009783695.1. Classification (GTDB taxonomy): domain Bacteria; phylum Bacillota; class Clostridia; order Oscillospirales; family Ruminococcaceae; genus Ruminiclostridium_E. The sequence continues at coordinate 1,133 of WRCY01000078.1, read as the reverse complement.
GTTGGCTTTTTGGTTGCCGAATGTGATTAAGCGTAGATAGGAAATGCATTTAATAAATATGACACACAGCTGTCCACATTAATCTGCTATAATAGAACAAAAAAGCACAGGAGAGTTGCTGATGGATTTCATTGATGAGGTGTTTGCCGAAAAACGGACGGCTGTTTAAATATGCAATTCACAAACTTAACTTCAAGTTAAGTTGATTTATTAAAAGCAACTTACAGTATATGGACATATATTTTGATTTCTGTTATACTGAAATAAAAACCAAGGAGGACGTTTTTATGTTAGACCATATAAGCATAGGTAATCAAATTGCAATGCTGCGCAAACAAAACGGATATACGCAGGAGGATTTAGCCGCAAAGTTAGAAATAACCGCACAGGCTATCAGCAAATGGGAAAACGGACACACCCTGCCCGAAACTGCAATGCTACCCGTTTTATCAAAGCTGTTGAAAATTAATATTGACACATTACTGATGCCGTATGCCGCTTTTGAGGAGTTCGCAAACTCTGTCGGAGGTGAAGCGGGCGAGCTTGCTTTATCGCTTTACCAAAAGCTTAAAGAAAAATTTGCTTTTACTGTTTGCTATGATAATGAATTTCATATATTTGAAGATGTTTATAACGGCAGAAGTGCGAGGTTTATGATTCCTGAAAAAGAAGATTTTCTAATCCGAATCGACATTGAGAAGGATAATTTTTTTAATGTGAGAGTTCCGCTGCCTAATTGTTCAAAGTACATGAATATAGTTGAACGTATGTCAGAGCATATAAAAGACGAGTTCAGGTACAGCGATTGTAAATGCTGCAACAGGGATTGTAAATACACTATGGTTTACAGTCTCGAGGGAAAAGATTATCGGCAATGTCATTTTATAGGAGTTCCGCTTAATTCAGCCGAAACCATGGAGCATTTGTTAGCGTTGTTAAATGCGGAACACGGAAAATAATTATATCACAACAGTATTTAGAACTTGTATAAAAGGACGGCGATTATTATACCCGCAACAGAATAATAAAACACACAAAAAACCAACAGCCTAAACTGTTGGTTTTTAAATATGTATGCCGGCAACGTTCTATTTTCCCGGGGCGTCACCACCCAAGTATTTTCGACGCAGATG
>WRCY01000077.1 GCA_009783695.1 Oscillospiraceae bacterium | reverse complement strand
GACGACTGCTACGAAGAATACGAAGCCGTTTTCATCGGAGAAGAAGTCCTTGCGAATATTCCAACCCGCAAAAAAAGCTCCCACAAAGGCGACTACGGCAAGCTCCTAAACGTCGCAGGGAGCGAGCAATATATAGGCGCGGCACTGCTCTCAACCAAAGCCGCACTCAAAACAGGTGCGGGAATCGTAACCCTCGCGAGTGTCCGCGAGGTTTGCCGCGCAATTGCCTGCGCAGTCCCCGAGGCGATTTATCTGCCGCTCTACGCCGATGCCGACGGCTTCGCCGACAGTGAAGCCGCAGAAACTTTAAAAGAAAGGCTCACGGGCTTCAGCGCGGTCGCGCTCGGCTGTGGGCTGGGAATCACCACAAACGTCTGGAACGTAATCGAAGCCGTGCTGAAAAATTGCAGTTGTCCGATTATTTTAGATGCTGATGGCATATATTTGCTGAGTCTTAATATAAATGTCTTAGAGGAAAATGACAGAAGCTTTCCTTTTCAGTCAAAAGTGGTTATTACGCCGCACCCGATGGAATTCAGCCGCCTAACCGGAATGTCCGTGGCTGAAATCCAGTCAGACCGCATAAGACATGCGCGTGAGTTCGCGGAAAAATGGAACGTCGTAGTAGTCTTAAAAGGCGTGAACACCGTCATAGCCGCCCCCGGCGGCAAGGTTTTCATCAACATTACGGGCAACCCCGGCTTGGCTAAGGGGGGCTCGGGCGATGTGCTGACAGGTATGATTGCCTCGTTCACCGCGCAAGGGGTGAGACCGCTTGAAGCGGCTTTGCTCGGTGTCTACCTTCACGGGTTGACAGCGGATTACTTAGCAGAAAGCGTGGCTCTCGCGGGTATAATGCCCGGCGATATTGCGGAACTTCTTCCGGTGATGATGAAGAGCTTGATGAAATAATAAAATATTGCTTCTGTCGCTTACGGACGCGCAATGCGCGCCCCTACAAACAACGGAGGCTTTTTTATGAAAAGATTTTTTTTGCTTGTGTTGATAATTATTGCAGTTATCTGCACATCTTGCAGCGGCAACGTAAACCCAAACAGCATAAATTTCAATCAGTCCTATTCTTTCAACGCCGAGCTTGGTTACAACGACAGAACAACCTCTGCCTTTTTCACCCGCACCGCCCCCGATGAGTGGAGCGGAAGCCTAAACGCACCCTTCTCTCTCCAAGGCGTGGAAATCGCCTTTACCCCGCAGGAAATGAGCATTTCCTATGAAGGCTTTTCGAGCGATTTAAGCGACACGCCCGATATAAACGTGACTGCATTCATGCTTTTTTCCGCGCTGGAACACGCTTTTAAAGGCAGTGATGTCAGCATTGCAAGCGGAAAAGACTGGGTGGAAATCACGGGGCTTACAAACGGCGATGTTTATGTTTTAAGGCTTGACAAATTCGGGCTTCCCGTGACTTTAGAAGTGCCGGGCAGACGGTTCAAGGTCACCTTCAGCGACGTGACAACCGCGGATTTCCCAAGAGGCGAGCCTATTAATGAACTCTTCGAGCCGATTGAATTCCATTAATTTCATTGGTTTTTCATTTATTATTCAGCGAACAATAAATGAAAAAAGGTGAAGAGGCGAAAATATGAAAAAGAAACATAGAAATCCCACGCTTATGCCCCGCAATATTGAAAGCATGTCGCCCGTAAGCATGGAGGCTGTTCAGCGCGATGCGCCGAAAAATGTGCAGAATGATGTAATGCAAAAACCCCGCGAAATGATTGCGGACTTCGCAAGAGCCGCCCGCGACACCGACCCCAACGGCTCATACACGGGCGTGCCTTTGAACCCGCACGAAAAACCCGTGCAGGATGCAGATGACCTATAACTTGACAAATTTTGCATAATGTGATATTATTAAAATCACCCCGCTTTTCGCGGGGTAATTTTAAGGAGAGACATTATGAGAGTAGACGATGCCGTAATCGTAAAAGCGCATTATGATGCCGACCCGCAGAAAGAATGGGACAGGCTTGCCGGCGGAAAATTTGAGTTTCGGCTCGCGCTTCACTTCATGGAGCAATACATAAAACCCGGCGACAGCGTATTAGATATAGGCGGAGGGCCCGGGCGTTATGCGATATGGTTAGCTCAGCGCGGCTGTGACGTAACCCTGCTCGATTTATCGGAGGGCAACATCGAATTTGCTAAGAAAAAAGCCGCCGAGTACGGAGTAAAATTCAAGGCTCTCCCCGGCGATGCCCGCTACATAAACGCCAATCCAAAGCTCGCGAAAAAATACGACCACATTCTTATTATGGGGCCGCTTTATCACCTTGTTGACGAGATGGACAGAACCGATGTCATGCGCAGTGCCATCGCGCGCTTAAAGCGCGGCGGAAAGCTTTTCGCTACTTTTATTTCAATCATCGGCGGCTTGGTTTTTTTGATGAGGGAATGTCCCGAATTAATTACATTACCCGCAGAACAAAACTTCATCAAGGCAATCACCTCCGGGAAAGACTTCGGCGGCGACGGCTTCACACGGGCGCATTTTTCCTACCCGGATTCAATCCTGCCGTATATGAAGCAATTCCCGCTTAAAAAGCTGCACTACTTTGCACAGGAGGGCATAACCCCGCCTTTCATGCACAGAATCATGTCACTGCCCCCCGAAGCGATTGACGAGTATTACAGAATCAGCTTAGCCGTCTGTGAAAAGCCCGAATTTTTATCATACTCCGAACATTTAATGTACATCGGCGAGAAAACAAAATAAAAAAAGTGCAGGTTTAAAAACCTGCACTTTTTTGCTTTATTCCTGAACTAATTCATAAGTAACTTTCATTGTATTTAAGCTGTTCTTGACTACCGGCGCACTGAGATTATTTATTGTCGCCATGAAAGGGGTTAAATAACTTATCTGCTTGGTATTGCCGGGGCTTGATTCAGTGAGTACAACACACAGCGGCGGCTTTAAGCCTGCCGTATTCATCAAGGCTGCTGCGTTTGTTCCGTTATCGTGACCGGCTTGTGTTACTATATAATTTGTTCCGTCTGTCATGAGTGAGTTACCCGAAGAAGCCGAACTGAATAAATATTCGCCGTAACAAGTATAACGGTTGTTTGTAGTAAAGCCTGTGTTAAAGCTTCTTATAAATAATCCGTTATCGCCAAACTCACAAATACTGTTTCTTGCCGTTGAGCTTGCATACAGCTTGCCTTTAAAAAATGCCGCCGCATCAGTCCGTACATCCTCGCTGAGTGTAATCGTCCTGTCGGAAATAATACTGCGCGTTATAAGATTCACAGTTCTGATTCGCGCATTTCTGCCGCCCGTGCCGGTAAGCGCGACATGCACTAAATTCCCGTTTCCGTCAATAATACTGCAACTGCCAAGGTTTGTAAACCGCGCACTTGATGCAACAGAATACAATGTTTCCGTGCAGTGCGGCTGATTGTTACTGAGTGTCCCTACAGTGTTGAAAATCCCGATGGATTCAGGGCTTACATAAGTCTGCTCAAGAATTGTAATACTGCTGTCATTTCTGTCTGCAACATAATACTGCACTCCGCGCCTTAGCTCTCCCATATATACATAGGTCGCTCCCAACGTATTTACAGAAGTCGTCGCATATTGAATAGTGCTTGTGCTTTGAGAGCCGCCGTTAACGCGTGACCTGAATAATGTTCCCGACTCCCACGGTGTCATCCAGCCTCTGTCACCGCCCAAAATTGATGTGAGTGAAACGCTTCTGATTGTCGCATCAACCTTATCCGTTGCAAAGTCCCAGACCATTCTGATGCTGTTTCCGTTGACCTCGGATTCATTTTCATTGAAGGTTCCGCGCAGAGGATTTGTACCTGCATAAGTCGAACCCGCATGACCTATACATTTGATTCCGGGCGGCGGAATAATAATATCGGGGTTATTTGGCAGTGTGTTGTCCCAAAGCAGTATACCGCGCAAATACGTAGGATAGAGCGGGGTTATCCGCGATAAAATTGAAGTCAGGTCAACTCCTCTTGCAGGCAGTTCATTTCTTAAATCGAACATATTCGCGATTGCATTGGTAACTAAGTTTTCGTTGATATGCTCGTCCTTCTTTTTGCCGGTTACACCGTCAAAAAGCTCAATTGTTGATTTTCCTTTCAGCATTTTATGCCTCCTATAAATTTAGAATATAATTAAACGATTCTACGGGATTATGCGATGCCATACCGAGCAGATTACCGAGCTCGCTGTCGTACTTAATAACAATTTCATTAAATTCATTTAAATTCTGAGTTGTGATAATCAGCTCAGGTCGCGGATTTTCCGTGATTTCAGCCGCGTAAATAATTAAATCATCCAAGCCGAAGGTAACTGCAAAGCCTGCCAAATCCAATTCATCACCGATGAAAGAAATGGTGTTTGTAAAGATGAGCAGAAGTTTATTTTCTGCGATTCTCTGCGCTTTCCAAAGTTCTGAATTTGTATTTAAAACTGCATTAAAATTACGAAGTTGCAAACTAACGGGTTCTATCGACTGCCGGGTTATTTGAGCAGAAGCAAATCCTCTTTCCGGGTTCAGAATCAAAGGTGAACCGGTCGCTTCTTCTCTCGGATTT
>WRCY01000076.1 GCA_009783695.1 Oscillospiraceae bacterium | reverse complement strand
TGAATATTATAAGCTCTCACCTAAAATTATATTGCAAAACCCGCGTTCAACAATTATTTTGGCACTGCTGACCTGCATGGACTACAGAAAGAGCTTTATTCAAACGATGAAGACGCTGGGGCGGGTTCCGTTCAAGGCGGAATTTAAAGCGGCGATGCCGAGCATTTCACAGAATATGCCGCTGTTTCACCGTTCGAGCAGAGACTTTTCGGAGCTGTTAACCGACCTCGATAAAAACATCGAAATAACAAAAAAAGGTATCGGCGGGGTCATTGATGAATTTGAGGTAATCCGCGAATGTTTTTACGCAGGGTTTTATTATGAGCAGGGAAAATTGAGTGCCGCGCGTGAACACGCTCTAACCGCCTGCGCGAACATCGCGACCGTGCCGGGCGGCTGTTCGGCGGAGATTAAGTTTTGCACCATGATGTTACTCGCGATGGTGTTTTACGCCGAGGGGCAGAAAGAGGACGCAGATAAGGTCATCAGCGACGTAAGGGACATGGTTGAACGCGATAAGGCGTATTATCTGAACGCCAACCTGAACGCTTTTATGTTCAGGCTCCGGCTGTCCAACGGCGATAAAAACGCGGCAGGCGAATGGCTCGCAAACCATAACAGCAACGGGAACCTGCTTTATAATCTTTCGTTCTTTAAAATATACCAGTACTTCACAACGGCGAGAGCGTATATCGTTATCGGCGACTACAACAACGCGGTAATGTTCCTGCAAAAGCTCCTGCAAATAAACGAACGCTACAGGCGAACCATAGATGTAATTGAAACCTGCATTCTGCTCGCCATCGTCTACTGGAAGAAGGGGCGCGGCGGGCAAACGACGGCACTCGAATACCTTGAACGCGCAGTTAAAACAGCGTACGAGTATAAGTATACGCAGGTGTTCGCAAATGAAGGCGTAGAGCTCGTAAACATGCTTAACAAGCTGAAAAAGCGCGCCGTACAGGAGAAGTACGCGGACGGGCTGCCTTCCGGCTTCATAAAAACGCTGTACATCGCAGCGGTTGAGGGCGGTGAATGTTTCAAAGGGCTCACCGGCAGAAGAACGCCCGAGAACCTGACTTTCACGGAGAAGCAGAAGACGATTATGCGGCTGATGTGCGAGGGGTTGAGCAGAAACAAAATCGCCGAGCAGACGGGGCTTAAATCCAACACCATAAAGTCGCACACGGAGCTGATTTATAAGAAGTTAGACGTATCGAGTAATATCGACGCGGTTTTGAAAATAAAGAAGCTGCATATAGTATAAAAAAGCCGAATAATGCTTGACAGCTTATCGCTTTTTTATTCATTATGCAACCGATAGTTGCCGAATAGTTGGTAGTATGCAACCGCTATTTATGTTATACTGAACATAAGAAAGGTGGTGTAAAATATGACACTCGGAAACAGAATAAAAGAACAACGAAACAGGCTCGGACTTTCACAGGAAAAAATTGCCGAACTGGTAGGCATAAGCCGTCAAGCTGTAACTAAATGGGAAACAGACCAAACTATCCCCTGCATGGAAAATCTTATCATGCTTGCAGAGATATTTAATATAACTCTCGTCGAATTAACAGGAAGTGCAACAAGCGAAGTTATAGCAATACCCGAAAATGCGGAAATCAAGCCAAAGAAATATTTTTTAGGCGGTTGGTTTGTCATAGTCAACTTGATTGTCTGCGTACTCTATTTGTTTTGGGGGTGGATTTTCGACACCAACATAACGATTCAAAGCGTTTTGTGGAATGGCTCGATTTTAATGTTAAGCGTGATTATTTATGCTATTTTTGCTTCTGCGGTGAAAAGTGGCGATTTTTCTATGATTGCAGGGCATGACCCAAAGAAGAAATACAACATAGACGAGTATTCAAGACAATGTGCTTTAATAAGTGCAGGGAGTAGTTTTTTTGCAATGTTTGCCAGTACGTTTTTCTTGACAATACCGCTTTTTGACGAAATTCATAGACCTTTAATTGTGGGGCTTTTAGTTTCAGCCTATTGGGTGCAATTCGCTTTTATAGTGCTGTATGCTAACAGGAAATATAAAATCGTACTCGAAGATTGATTTAATACAAAAAACGCACTCCGTTTAATTTCGGTGTGCGTTTTGCAATTTAAAACCTCCGCATACGCCGCCGTATGATAAAATCTTTAAGATGCAAAGCTAATTTTTCACGCAGTATGTCTCCGTCAACCGGTTTTAGAATAAACCCGCAGGCACCGAGGTGAATCGCCGTCGAAATCTTATCCTCGCTTCTCTCCGTCGTCAGATAAACGATGGGCGTTTCCGCATGTCCGGCGTGGGAGCGGATTACCGGAACTAAATCGAAGCCGTTGTACCCCGGCATGTTATAATCAAGCAGGAATAAATCCGGCGTCACCGAATTTAAGAGTTTTTGCATTTTGCTCGGGCTGGGCAGTGTGTGGACTTTATAATGACTGCCGAGTAAAAAGCTCACGGTTTTGAGTACGCTCGGGTCGTCGTCAACAGTGAGTATGACAGGCTTTTCAGCCGCTCTTCTTTCGGGGTTCAGCTGAAGTTCAATGCTGTCGATTAAGTCCGCGTCTGAGAAAGGCTTCAATATGAAATCGACCGCCCCGAGGCTCATGGCTTTTAACACGTTTTCCTTATCCCTGCTCGACGACAGAACAATCACCGGTACATTAGCAAAGAGCTTCATGTTTTTTAACTTTTCCATAGCCTCGAATCCGTCTATGTACGGCATATTCAAGTCCATCAGGATTAAATCGGGAATAACTCTCATAAGCACGTCAAACAAAATCTCGACATTCTGCGCGGGATAAACTTTATAATGTGTTTTTAACCTGTCCTTCACAGACATTAAGTGAAAGCTGATGTCGTCAACTAAAACAATTGTTTTACGAACGCCTTCCATAGTTTGCCTCCTATTTTAACCTTTCTACGATTTCGGGGTACTTCATCAGGGCGAGGCTCTCTCTGAGCCAGTCCATAAGCCCGTCGTCCGAATCATAACGATACTTTTCGAGTTCTTCCATTGCCGCGTCCACCTCGTCTATGTCGTAAAGTTCGCAAGCGCCGGCAAGCTTTGACAACGCTTCTTTATCCGGTTGCCCTTTCACGGGCTTCGGGTTATCGGTGTCGATTTGCGAAAGCAGCTTCTCAAGGTCGTCGGCGAGTTTGTGCCCGGCTTCAAGGAAGGCGGGGTTGTGCTCGTTTACATAATCAAAATCACCTGATGTTGCCGCTTTTTCGAGTGCCATTGTGATTTCGGCAATGGGTTCGGCGAATATATTAAGGCTGGCACCCTTGATTCCGTGGACTTTGATTTTATATTCGCGGAGTTCTTCTTCGCTGTTACCGACAGCTTCACACGTTCTGAGAATATTCCGCAGACCGGCGGCGTAGGAGCGCAGAATCTTTACGTAAATAACCTCGTTGTTGTCGTAGCGCACAATACCTTTTCCGATGTCTAACCCGTGGATTTCCGTGCCCGGCGGAATGAGCTTTACAACTTGCTGAACGGGTCCGCTTTTTGCACGTTTCAGGACGGCTTCAAGCACTTCGGGCGGTTGTTTGTCACGGATGAACTTCTTTAAAATCGCATTCAACTGCCGCATGTCGATTGGCTTAGAGATAAAATCGTCGAAGCCGCTGTTGAGGAATAAGTCCGCGTTACCCAACACGGCGTTCGCGGTCAGCGCGACAATAGGTTCGGCGTAACCGGACTCGCGTATAATTTTCACTGTTTCAATCCCGTCCATCTTCGGCATCATGTGGTCCATGAATATAACGTCATAAATCTTTCCGCTCTTGATTTTTTCAATCGCGTCGAAGCCGTTGGTTGCTGAGTCCATCGCGAGTTCATACGGTGCCATCAGCCCCGTCGCGACGTAAATGTTGGTGTCTATATCGTCTACAATCAACACCCTGCCGTACGGCATCGGTTCATATTTAATCTGTGCCCTTTTCTGCACCCTGTTGCTCATGCGGAAGAGCTTCAGGTTCTCGATTACGTCACCGCTCAGAACTTCATCGCCCGCTTTCCCTTGAGGCAGGCGCACAGTGAATGTTGAGCCTTTTTCAGGTTCGCTCTCTATAGAGATTTCACCGCGCATGAGCTTAATAAGATTCCGCGTTATGCTCATACCGAGACCGGTACCCTCAATTGTACGGTTAGCGGCCATATTAAACCGTGCGAACTCATTGAAAAGCTCGTCCACTTGTTCCTTCGTCATACCCTGCCCCGTATCGCTCACTTGCAGAACGAGAATCAGTTCATCGTCGTTTTCGGACGGGGCAGTGCTGACAGACAGCATTACCGTACCCTCTGCGGTGTATTTGAATGCATTGGAGAGCAGGTTGTTAAGGACTTGCTTAACCCGCAGTACGTCGCCTGTAATGTAAGCGGGCGTGTTTGCATCAATTTGCAGTCCGAACTCGATTAATTTACTGCCGATTTGCATTACGTTGAGCTGTACGGAATCGCTAATCAGGCTCGCGGACGAGTAACGGTCGGCGATGATTTCGAGCTTCCCGGCTTCTATTTTTGAAAGGTCGAGAATGTTGTTTATAATCCCGAGCAAGAGGTCACCCGAAGTATATATTTTTTCAATCGCTTCTCTCACATCGGGGGCGAGCGA
>WRCY01000075.1 GCA_009783695.1 Oscillospiraceae bacterium | reverse complement strand
GACGTTATTGTTAGGCAGGTCAGTCGGGTCCATGCGGCTTTCAACGAGACTTCCGTTAAGCTCAAAGTTATGCCCGGCGATGGTTTGCCTGAGGGTTCCGCTCAGCTCGTCTTTAATCAGCTGATTCTGAACCGCAAGGTAAATAGTCCTCGCCACGTTCATCCGACCTCTCTGCTGTCCGGCTGAAATCATTGAAGAACCGATAGGCAACATAATCGACAAAAGAACGCCGATAATTGCGACCACGGTCATCACCTCAACCAGCGAGAAACCCGCCTTGCCGAAAATCCTTGCTTTATGATAGCTTTTCATATGAAAGAACCCTCCTTAAAAAGTCAAAAAAACATGGGTTTTAAAATGTAAATTTTAAAAAACATGACACCTTTTACCATTATAGCACAATTGTATTTAAATTGTCAATAGAATTTATGCGATTTTAATAAAGTTTTTTTCAACAAAGATAAAAAAATCGGCATTTCTGCCGATAAATTTTTTCGGTTTGCGGGCGCGCACTGCACGCCCCTATCTTTTGTTTACGCCGAGAACCCCGCCGACCGAGCCGCACAAAATTGCAGTCACGAGCCTGCCGAGAAAAAGCTCACCTGTGAGATTTCCCATGATGAAGGTGACAACAACTAACACCAAAAGCAGGAGCAGAGCGGCTTTTATGCCGCCGAACAAACCGCCCTGCCGCTTGAGCCGCCCTGCGGTTATGCCCGAAATAAGGCAGGCGAAGCCGAAAGCTAACAGCGCGAAAGTACCGCTGAGACCGACGGGAAGCTGTAAAAGCCAAATAAGAAGCGCGAAAAGCGGCAGAACCGCACCTCCCGCAAGCGCACCGAAAATAGATGAAAGTATGTATACTCTGTAGCCGTGACGTTTTGCAGGCATGAGAAAACCCCCTTTGCATGAAATGTTGTTGCGGACGGACGATGTTCGTCCCTACATGTACATCTTATGCGTGAGGGGGCGTAACTATGAAATACAGACAATAATACAGACATTAAAATCCGACGCTTGACTTTCTGAGAAAGTCATGCTAAAATTAAGACCGTATGTGGTGCGCCGCTTGCCGGTGTATAATAAGGAACTCGGTTAGAATCCGAGACAGTTCGCCGACTACTGTAATAAGCTACGCGACATTCGAGCGTTATTTCAACAACGCAACCATTGGACTTTTGTCTGAGAAGGTGAGTGAAGCGGTTTGAAGCTTTAAGTCAGGAGACTTGCCATATACTGTAACCCCTCTTTCGGTGAGAGCGGCGCGGTTACTGATTGGCTTTCTCGCGCTTAAAGCGAGAGGGCTTGTTGGTTTGCGTGCTTAAATCTTACCGAAAAAGCGGTAAGATTTTTTTATATAGAAAAAGAAAGGTGTCAAAAAAACATGAAAAAGCTTTTGAGTATTTTAGTCACAATCAGCCTTATCGCCGGAATATCCGTTATTCCCGTAACAGCAAGCTCGCCGCCGGCTCCTTGCGGATATGTTGCAATCTCTATAGAAGCTAACACTCTCGGCGCGGGTTTTATTTATGAGCCTGTATTAGTGCCGTTTTATTCGGGGGAATCCGTTGGCAGTATAGTTGTCCGTTTTCTCGGTGAGGGCAATTATCAAGGCTCGGCAACCTGGCTCTCCGGCATAAAGCTCCCCCGCAATATCAGCGTTAACTTTGCTAATATAGCCCCTGTGGTTCAGGCAGAGCTGAAAAAGAACGGCATTAACGGAAATGCAGACTTCGCTCCCGGTGCTTCCTCAGCGGGCGAGTTCTTAAAATCAAATGATTATATTGCTACGACCTTTTCCGGTTGGCTGTATTCTGTGAACGGCGGGTTCCCGCCTGTAGGCATGGGTGATTATATGCCTGATGACGGCGATGTTTTTCGTATTCTGTTTTCTCTTTTCATGGGAGCGGATATTGGAAATGATATGGGAGGTTTTGTTGTTCCTTTATTTACAGCCGCCGATAAAACCGATTTGATTTACAGAGTAGCGGAAATAAATTCGTCACCGAGCAGAGCTTTACTGCTGGCTGATTCAAATGTTTTGAAGGCTCATAATAACGCCAACTCGGTTTTAACAAATCTTGTTGCAACGCAATCTTCCCTTAATATTTCTTTGTCGCAATTAAATACCGCTTATGAACAGGCGCAAACAAAAACCGCGCTTGATTCGGTGCTTTCATTCCTCGGAACAAGCACAGCGAATCCTTCATTCGGAAACGAATGGACAGTAATGGCATTAGCAAGAGGCGGCGCGAGTGTTCCCGCTAATTATTACAGGGGTTATCTTGACCGCGTTATTACGGAATTGAGAAGTAAAAACGGTGTTCTGCCGAGCAGAACTGATTATTCCCGCCTTATAATCGCGCTTTCTTCAATCGGTGCAGGCGTAACCAATGTCGGCAGTCATAACTTATTGAACCCTCTTGCAGATTTTGATGAGGTTACAAAGCAGGGATTAAACGGTGCGGTTTTCGCGCTGATTGCACTTGATACCAATAACTGGGCGATTCCGGCTGTCTCGGACAGCGCAAAGCAAACAACCCGCCCGAGACTTGTTGAATATATTTTAGACAAAGAACTTTCGGGCGGCGGGTTTAACCGGGGCTTCGGCGATGCTGTTGACCCGGATTTAACGGCTATGGTTTTGCAGGCACTTGCACCTTACAGGAATCAGGCGAATGTAACCCCTGTTATAGAGCGCGCTCTCACTAAGCTGTCTGAAATCCAGCTTGTGAACGGCGGATTTGAATCATGGGGAAGCGAGAGTGCCGAAAACGCCGCACAGGTAATTGTCGCATTGACTGCGCTCGATATTGACCCTGCGACAGACTCCCGCTTTGTAAAGAGCGGCGGAAACCCTGTCACCGCATTACTTGGATTCAGAGCGCAAAACGGCGGCTTTACATTTAACGGCACAGTAAACGCAATGTCTTCCGAGCAGGCGGCATACGCGCTTGTCGCTTACGACCGCTTTGTAAATGACCGCAATCGTCTTTACAATATGACCGATGTTGCAATCACAACCACTCCCACACTTCCGAGTACAGGCGGCGGCAGAGACGGAGGCGGAAGCGGTTCAACCACAACTTCGACAACTCCGACGATTACGACAACCGCAGGTACAGGCACCTGGGCAGTCACGAATATCCCGCGTACTGCTTTAAATGCTTTGAATCTCGGCACGAATATTCCTGTAAGACAGCTTAGAGTACCAACGGGAGCTACGGGAAACACAACCGTCAGCATCGGCACGGCTCATGCGGGACAAAATGCCGTGCTTGTAAGATTCAATGCAGAAGCAGGACAACTTGAATTTGTCTCGGCTTCAAGAGTAGCCGCAAACGGAAATGCAACTGTGAATGTCACAGCGACAGGAGATTTTCTTGTGCTGACCTTCAAAACGGGCGATGTCACGGGAACGGGCGAGGTAGACACAGGCGATGCGCTTGCAGTTCTGCGGCACGCTGTAGGTCTTGCGCAACTCAACAGCATACAAGCCTTTGTTGCTAACGGAAAAACAGGCGAGACAGATACGAGCGATGCGTTGAATATTCTGAGATATGCGGTGGGGTTGATTGACGGCATATAATCAAAAGCACAACTAATCATTGACAAAACCGCCAAAACAATATATAATAGAAGCAGAAGGGAGCTGATTTCATGGAAGATGTAATCATAAGCGTAGACATTCTGCCGGAAATCCTGCACCGCCGTATTCGCGGCGAGAAGGTGAAAGTGCAGGAGGCTGATGGTATTATTTCGCTGATTCCGCTTGAATCGACAGAAAAAAGCGACACTCCGCTTACGGATAGCCTTATCGGCATACTCGAAGGTGCGGGTGTGACTTGTGTTGACGACATCAAAGACATGAGGTTGAAGGAATGGCTGTAAGAAAAGTCTTTGTTGATACAAATGTGATTTTAGACGGACTTTTGCGGAATCCCGGATTTGTTGAGGACAGCAAAAGAGTATTCAGTTGCGCTGAACGCGGTGAAATTTGTGCTTTCCTTTCCTCTTCAAGCGTGACCGATATTTTCTATATTTCAAGAAAAAAGCTGACTGTGCCTGTCGCGAGAAAAGCGATTGAAGTGCTGTTGAATATTTTTGAAATTGTCAGCGTTGATGAAAGCGATCTGCGAGGTGCGCTGACTGTACCTATTTCCGATTTGGAAGATGCCTTGCAAGCATGGTGTGCTAAAAAGGCGGGAGCAGAAGCAATAATCACCCGAAACAGCGATGATTTTAAGGGCATAGATATTCCCGTCATCTCCCCCGATAAGTTTTTGAAAACCTAACCCCTGTTTGACAAATACGAATTGATATGTTACGCTGTAAGCGTACACGGAATATTAAGCGATTTTGCACAGTAGGAGAATTAAAATGAGAAAAATTTTATTGCTTTTGTTATTATTAACCATGTCTTTTACACTTGCCGCTTGCGGTGAAGATGATAATAACGGAACAGCAGAGCAACCGACAGAGCAACCGACAGAACAACCGACAGAACAACCAACAGAGCAACCCGCTAACGAGCCAAACACAGAAGATGAGCCGGCAATAATAACGACCGAATTAACTGTTTGGGGTATGGTTTGCGTTCGGTGCGAGAATAAAGTCATAAACGCATTATCGGAAACAGACGGCGTAATCAGCGTTTCGGCAGATGCAAAAGCCGATAAAGTCACGGTCATACATGAACCCGAATTAGACATGGACACAATCACCGGCATTATTACAGGGGAGGGCTTCAATATACCATGAACACAATAAAGCTTGTATGCAGAAACCTTTTCCGCAGAAAAGGGCGGTTTGTGTTTACCCTGCTCGGTATTTCAATAGGAATGGCTTCTTTTGTTACCCTGCTCTCGCTCGGCGGGAGTATGCGGGGTGAAGTTACACGGCAGGCGCAGGCGATGGGCGCG
>WRCY01000074.1 GCA_009783695.1 Oscillospiraceae bacterium | reverse complement strand
ATTGTATCATGTATGCAGTATTTTGTCAATTTGTGGAGTCTGTTCATGAAAACAGGCTTTTTTTCTCGTATATATTGCTTTTTTTTAATTTATATGTTAAAATAATAAAGGCAGTTTATTGTACAATCGCACGCTTCCAAAAAGCGTGAGGAAAGTCCGGGCATCAAAGAGCAGGGTAGCTGCTAACGGCAGCCGTAGGCGACTATAGGGCAAGTGCAACAGAAATAGACTACCGCGTAAGCGGTACAGGTGGAAAGGTGGGGTAAAAGCCCACCGGTGTGCAGGAGACTGCACAGCCATGTAAACCCTACCCGATGCAACGCTTAGTGTTTGAGGGAGCAAACGTCTGCTCGGCGTTCCCTTTAGCGAAAGCGGCTTGAACCTATTGGCGACAATAGGTCTCAGACAGATGATTGTGCGCGACAGAACCCGGCTTACAGATAGACTGCTGACCCTCCCCCTGTTCCTCCGGAACATCCCCCTCAAAGAGGGGGACACACAAGCCTCCCTCTTTGAGGGAGGTGGCACAAAGTGCCGGAGGGAGCGAAAGGAACAGCTATGACTAATTTCACCGGTGCGCCCTGCCCCGTCTGCAAAAAGAATTTCACCAAGGACGACCGCCCCGTGGTCTGTCCCGATTGCGGTGCGCCTTATCACCGCGACTGCTACAATATAAAGAAAGTCTGTGAGTTTTCCGGTTCTCACGGTGCTGATTTCGCGTGGGAAAAAACTCCCGATGCCGGCATATCCAAATCAGATATACCCAAACCCGAAAAACCCGATGACTTCGACGTACTCGAAGAAGTAATAAAAAAAGTAACCGCACAAAACTCTGTAAAACCCGAAAACTCTGCCAATCCGGATAAGCCCGACAACCCTGTTAACACCGACAACCCCACCCCCGATGAGCGATTCCTCTTCGGCGTGTCTGAAAAAGAGCTGAATTGTTTCAGCGGCGGCTTGTCGCCCGTGCGCCTGCTCCGCTTCCGCAGAATCGCTTCGGGGCGCATTGTTTCCGTAAATATTTTTGCGGCGATTTTCAGCCCGTTTTATATGTTTTATATGAGAATGAGGGGAGTAGGATTGATTTTAATGTTGATTTCGGTTCTCCTTTTTCCGCCGTTCGCAATCCAAACCACCTCCGCACCCGTGAATCTCACACCCTCGGACGAAAGTCTCTTTCTCTCTGTGGCTTTATTGGTTTTAATCGCGCTTTTCTACGATTATGCCTATCTGCGCTGGTCAACACGCAGAATTAAAACTATAAGAAGCCGTTTCTATCCCGAAGTACTGAATGACCGCCCCGAAATCCCGGACATGCCCTCAGTTTCGGAAAAGCTTGAAGGCTTAGAAGATGACTACTACGCATACCTGCAGGCTGTCGGCGCGCCCGGTTTCCGCTACATGCTGTTCGACGGGCTTTCGGCTTTGGTTTTAATTAATTTAGTTTTTTACAGCTTCGGAGGGACTTCTTGACTTCTTTCGGAAAAAATTTAGACACACTCTACCGCAGACTCGGAAATGGCGGTCTCATATTTCTGCTCTTCGCTGTGCCGCTGTTTGTGCATGTTATGCTCTCTCTGCGTATGAGCCTGCCTTCGCTTCCCGAAGAGTTCGCTCCGGCGAGCCTGCCGGTTGAAATCATGTATTCTCCTTTCTATTTTCTTATAGACAACCCTGTTGTTCGTTACAGGTCTATGTTAATTATGAACGGAGTGTTCGCCGCGCTGATTCCCCTACTGACCTATAAAATCACCCTCTCCCTCGGAGTTGAAAAGGCTTGGCAACGTACCCTTTGCGCCGTCATCGCAGGTGCGGGGACTGCCGTACTGACATATACTAAATTCATCACGACTGAAACGCTGAGCGTTTTCTTTCCCTTTCTGTTTTTCTGGTTGTTCATAAGAACCTCAGACGTGAAAAACTTATTCCTGCGGTTTTTACTGTCGCTAATTGCAGGCGCGCTGTCGGCGTTGGCTCCTGTCGCCGATTCGCGGCTGTGGGTGTTGGTTGCGGCGTTTATACTGACCGTGTTATATTCGCGGTTTATACTTCGCGTAAAGACCATTTCTTTTATAGCTTTCTTCTCGTCTTTCGCGGTTTTGACTGCGTTTCATGTGTATACGAACGGCTTTATTCTATGGGGCGTCGGGGACGCCGCCCCATACGTTGAGCGTTTATATCACTTCGCAGTCTCGACTTGGGGAATCGGCGTGCTTGGAATTATTCTGTGCGTTTCGGCGTTTCGGCGTGCGGATTCACCACCCGCATTGAAGGCTTTCGCGTTTTTCGCATTAGTTTATAACGCCGCCGCAATCGGGCAGGGGCTGTCTCACATTGACAGCGCATCGCCGCTTTTAGTGCTTTTCGCGTTTTGTTATGTTTTTATTCACGGCTTGGAGTTTAATCGTCTGCTCATCACCGCGATTACTCTCGGTATAATATTCGCGGTAAATTACTCGCGGGCTTTAATTTCCGAGGTCTCCGCTGTCTTTTGTTTAATCGCGCTGTTATTCGTTTTGGTGAGCTGTGCGGTGCGCTATCGAAGCCACATAATTACCTTCTGCATGAGTATAGCCATGCTGTACTTCAGCATAAATTCCGCATTTGTCTTTCTGCCTGAAGAAGCACGGCGCGCCGAAGCGCGCAATGCCGAGACAGTTATAATTTCCGAATTTGTTTTTAATTCGGCAGATGCACCGCCGACTTATATAATTAACAACGCCAACCTCGCGCCGCTTCTGCGGTTTTTAAACAATAATACCGTTATTAAAACAGCGGGCAGTTTTGATGAACTGCCGGAAGACTGCTTTGTTATTTTCCGCAATGAAACAGGCGAATTAATATTCGAGCCGCGCGGCGAACGCGCAATTGCTTTTGCAATATCACAGGAGGAATAATTATGGACTTCAAGCATATGATTTGGGATTTCGACGGCACGCTGTTCGACACCTATCCGCACACCGCGCAGGCTTTTTTAAACATGCTCAAAAAAGAATATTTAGTCAACGAAAACGTACTCGAAATCGAAAGGCACATGCGTATTTCTTTGCAGTACGCCTATGATTTTTATAAAGATAAGTTTGAGATTGACGATGATTTTATTCAGAAATTCGATGAATACCGCAAGGTTTATGAAAACATGAACGCACTGCCGTTCAATAATGCATATCTTGTATGCAAGTTTGTCTATGACCAGGGCGGCGCGAATTATATTTTCACGCACAGAGACACATCTGTAAATTCCATGTTGCAAAAGCACGGTTTTTTCGATATTTTTAAGGACTTCGTCACCTCCGAGGACGGCTTCGCAAGGAAGCCTTCTCCCGACGGTCTGCTCCATCTTATAAAAAAGCACGACATGAATAAAGAAGAAACGCTCTATGTCGGCGACAGAGGAATTGACTTGCAATGTGCGGCGGCGGCAGGAATCAAGTCATGCCTGTACAAGAAAAAGTTAAACTTAATAGCCGAGGAAGCCGGCGCAGATTTCATCGTGCAGAATTTAAGCGATTTTTATTATATAATTAATTCGACACTGACAACGAAAAAATCGTAATGGAAGTTTTTGAAATCGGCGAATTAAAATTATATGTAAATAAAGAACACAGATTCGGGACAGATGCAATTAAATTAGCGGACTTCGCCACATCTGTAGGGAGCGATAGGCGCAGTGCGCGCAATCGCCCGAAAATCATTTGCGATTTATGCACAGGTTGCGGAATTGTGCCGTTTTTGTTATTAAACAAAAACGCGAAAAAAATTTACGCAGTGGATATTAACGAAGAAGCCATCACTTTATTACGAGAAAGCATTAAAGTAAATTCACTCGAAAAAATAATTTTCCCCGTTCATGAAGATTTAAAAAAAATTACGCAAATCCCCGCAGGGAGCGTAGATTTAGTTACCATGAACCCGCCCTATTACAGGGCAGATGACGGCTTCAAGCGCGAGAAGCAGGACACCGCAAGGCATGAAATTCTTTGCACCTTAGATGATGCCGTCAGAGCCGCAACAGCCATGTTAAAATTCGGCGGCAGGCTCGCAATGTGCCATATCCCGGAGCGGCTGGCTGATGTAATCTGCACACTTCGTAAGTATAATTTAGAGCCTAAAAAGCTCGAACTGCTGTCGAATAACAGAAAAGAACCGTGGCTTATATTAATCAGCGCGAAAAAAGGCGGAAAACCTAACATAAAAATAAAGTTTGCAATTGACAATTGCGAGTGAATAATGTAAAATAAATGTATGGGGGAATTATTTATGCAACGTGAAACTAATTTTAAGGTTGAGATTTATTTTAACCCCGAGGCGGACAACTTAGCCGAGGTTTGCGCGGCGACTGATGAGATTTTTTCACGATATAAAATGCCCTGCCTTGTGCGCAGGGAAGATTGCCGCATTTACGGCGATAACGGCGACCCGAAGGATTGCGGACGATTGTTTGCGGCGATTAGCAGGGTAAGCGACAGAACTCCTATACTAAGTGCAATTTCTGACGGCATTTTCGATTGGGGTGATAAACGGGAGTCGCTCATGGACAATTTCTTTGAACAATGATATGAATTTTGAAAAAGAAGAAGACTATGACTAAAATCCACACTATCCAAATCACTCCCCCTTTCATAAAATTAGAACAATTCCTGAAGTTCGTCTCCCTCGTTTCGAGCGGCGGCGAGGCTAAGCTTTTAATACAAAACAGTGAAGTAACGGTAAACGGCAAAATATGCAGAGAGAGAGGAAGAAAGCTTTTCGGCGGCGAAAAAATATCGCTTATTCAAGCCCCGGAAGAAATTTTCATGGTTACAATGAAATGATTATTAAGAAAATTCAAGTTGAAAATTT
Source organism: Oscillospiraceae bacterium (assembly GCA_009783695.1). GTDB lineage: Bacteria > Bacillota > Clostridia > Oscillospirales > Ruminococcaceae > Ruminiclostridium_E. The sequence goes on along the minus strand of WRCY01000074.1, from coordinate 153 downwards.
TCGTAATATAAAAGAAGCCGAGCTTAATTTCTCTGAAGGCGTTAACATCTTCTACGGTGACAACGCGCAGGGTAAAACCAACATGCTCGAAGCTATTTCGATTTGCCTCGGGAAAGGCTTCCGCCGCACACGCACAGCCTCGTTCGCGCCTTT
>WRCY01000073.1 GCA_009783695.1 Oscillospiraceae bacterium | reverse complement strand
GAGCTTAATGACGTGACGCGCGAGGACATAAAAAAAGAACTGCAAAAGCGTGCAATTACGCTCTACGAAAAACGTGAGGAAGAGTTCAAGCCCGAGGTTATGCGCGAGCTTGAACGAGTCATTTTGCTTCAGAACGTGGACAAGAAATGGATGGACCACATCGACGCCATGTCCGACTTGAAGCAGGGGATTTATCTGCGCTCGTTTGCGCAGCGCGACCCCGTGGTCGAGTATCGTCATGAGGGATTTGCGATGTATGACGAGATGATAGCGTCAATCCGCGAGGATACAGTGCGTATGGTGCTGACCGTGCAGATGCGGCAGAATGCACCGCTGCAACGCGTGCAGGTCATGAAGCCCGACGCCGCCAACGCAGGCGCGAAGACGACAGTGAAAAAGTCTGTAAACGAAAAAGTCAGCGCAAACGACCCCTGCCCCTGCGGAAGCGGAAAAAAATATAAAAAATGCTGCAGGAACTAAAATAAGCTCCGCAACATAATATAAGCAAGTGGCAAGGGCATAATGTCCAAACCGCTTAACATAGAAACACCGCCGGAGGCTGTTGCTTTCGTCGGTGTTTTTGCTTATTAAGAATTATTATATATAATTGATTAACTTGAAAAACCGCTTTACAGCTTTTTCGATAAGCAAAGTTTGTCGCGCGCTTTAAGCGCGTAATCAACTATATAATCAAATTAAGCCGCTGTGCGGCTGTGTTAATTTATATTACAATAAATTCGTTGACTAGTTAATAATTTTATGGTATAATTTAGAAAATAAAAGGAACGGTATAAATTATGTTAAATTTCAACTTTTGTTCACCAACCTATTTTGAATTCGGCAAGGGCACAGAAAATGCCGCGGGCGCACTTGTGAAGCGTTTCGGTGCCGGAGTGTCCGGCGCAAGCAAAATCCTGCTGCATTATGGCGGCGGCTCTATTAAAAAATCGGGCTTATATGACCGCGTAATCGCAAGCTTAAAAGAAAGCGGCGTTGCTTTCGTTGAGCTTGGCGGCGCACAGCCCAATCCGGTGAGTTCACTCGTGTACGAGGGTATTGAGCTCTGCCGCAAGGAAAACGTTGATTTTATCCTTGCTGTCGGCGGCGGCTCGGCTATTGACTCCGCGAAAGCAATCGCGGCGGGCGCTGTGTATGACGGTGACTTCTGGGATTTCTTCAGCGGAAAGGGCGTCGAGAAAGCTCTGCCCGTGGGCGTTATTCTCACGATTGCGGCGGCAGGCAGCGAGGGTTCGCCGAACTCCGTAATCACCAACGAAAAAACGAACGAGAAGCGCGGCTGCGGCGGCGAGTGCCTGCGTCCGGTTTTCGCAATACTTAACCCCGAACTCACACAAACACTGCCTGCTTATCAAACAGCCGCGGGCTCGACGGATATAATTGTTCACGTGCTTGAGCGGTATTTTTCAAATACGGGGGAAGTGGAAATAACCGACAGAATGTGCGAAGCTGTACTTAAAACAATTATTCATGAAACCCCGCGCGCCCTCGAAAACCCCGATAATTACTGCGCCCGCGCCAATATAATGTGGGCGGGAATGATAGCGCATAATAATCTTTGCGGCGTCGGGCGCGAGCAGGACTGGGCGAGCCACGGCATGGCGCACGGGCCGTCGGCGTTTTACGACGCTACGCACGGCGCGGCACTTGCAGTCGTCTGCCCTGCATGGATGAAGTTCGTAAGTAAAATAAATCCTTTCAAGTTCGAGCAATTCGCCGAGCGTGTTTGGGACACAAAAGGCGTAGAGGCAGGTATTGCCGCGTTTGAAAAGTTCCTAAAACAAATCGGCATGCCGTCGTCTTTAAAAGAATTCGGCGCGGTTGAATCTGATATTCCGAAGCTCGTAAAACACGTTGGCGTGGGTGATGAAAAAACTTTCGGAAGTTATGTGAAGTTAAACGCAAGCGACGTCACAGAAATTTATAAGCTGGCGTTATGATAACCGAATATGATATTTCCCGTTACAAAGGAGCGGTATTAAACAGGGGGAGCGAATCAATTAATATTGCTCCTCATGTTTTATTGCAGCCTTATATTTCATGCTACACGGTTTTATTTCCGGCAAATATGCCTGATGAGGCTGCTATTCTGCCGTCTGCAAGCACAAGATTTATTTTCTCGGTAACAGATAATTGCATACACAGCGGTCTGTGCGGAGTTAACACCAGAGCTTTCAATGCGGGCAGCTACGCCAATAAAATGAAACTCATGCTGTTCGTTGAATTTCATATAGGTATGCTGTTTCCTTTTCTCAAAGTAGAACAGCATGAGCTTGCTGACAGTAATTTTTCTTTAACCGATTTAGACAAAACTCTTGCACAACAAATTGAAGCGGTTCTGCTTGAATCCGAAAGCATTGAAGTATTGATTTCCACTCTTGATAAAATATTTCTCAGCCGCATGTCAGATTTCCGCAGCCAAAAAATAATAGCGGCAATGAGAGATAAAATATTAAAATATAACGGAAATGTTACTCAAAAGAAAATAACATCGGAGTTTTATTACAGCGAAAAACATATAAGACGATTGTTTTTGCAATATATCGGCACAAGCCCTAAGATGTTCTCGCGCATTGTCCGTATAAATCATGTTATACATTTAATGAAAAGCCCCGCACGTTTTACGGACATAGCCTTGCAGGCGGGGTTTTTCGACCAGCCGCATCTAAATCATGACTTCAAAATTATTTGCGGCATTACGCCTATGGAGTATATGAGAAATATGTCCGTTTTTTACAATGATGAATTTAAAATATAGCGTATAATAGTGTTATTAAGAAGAAAGGAACTATAAATATGGTATCAACAATTATGCCCTATCTGCGTTTTCACGGGAACTGCGAGGAAGCATTTAAATTCTACGCCGAGTGCTTCGGTTCACATTCCCTCGGTTTTTCGCGGCTTAACAACGACCCGAGCAATCCGATTATGCACGCGCATTTAATGATTACTGAAACCTGCGGAATTGCCGGCTCGGACGGGGATAAACCTAAGCCGGAAATGGATATCCTTGTACATTTTAATACGAGGGAAGAAGTCGATGCCGCTCTCGCAAAACTGTCCGCAGGCGCCAAGAGCGTTTCCGAGTTTGCTCCGCACCCGCCTCCCGACGACGCAGGCGGCGGTGCGGGTGTCGTCGATAAATACGGATACTCATGGTTTTTATGCGTTTGAAATTTGCTTATCTGAGAACTTGTGCGCTCCTTATTTGAGGAGCGCACTGAACATTTGTTTTAAGTTCGCCGCTCCTGTTATGTTTATGCCGTAATTCTCGCGCTTATCTAAGTTCTTAAGCGCGGCTTTCGGAACAATCACGCGCGTGAAGCCCATTCGCGCGCACTCGCGTACGCGCTCGCGTATGTTAGAAATGTTGCGGATTTCGCCGCCGAGCCCGATTTCCCCGAAGACTGCTAAGTCTTCGGGGACGACTATGTCGGTAAGTCCCGAGTAAAGAGCCAGCGCAACGCCCAAATCCGCCGCCCGCTCCTCGATTTTAAGTCCGCCGATGATGTTTATGTAAACGTCATAAGTACCGAAGAGCAGCCCCGTGCGCTTCTCAAGCACTGCTAAAATCAAGCAGAGGCGGTTGTAATCAAAGCCGTTCGCGACGCGGCGCGGCTGTCCGAAGCCGGTTTTGCTGACCAGCGCCTGCACTTCTGCTAAAATCGGGCGGGTGCCCTCCATCGTGCAAAGAATTGAAATGCCCCCTACCCCGCCCGGTCTGCCCGAAAGCAGCATTGCCGACGGATTCGGGACTTCGGCTAAACCTAAGTCGCGCATTTCAAACACGCCGATTTCGTTAGTAGAGCCGAAGCGGTTCTTCGCCGCCCGCAGAATCCTATATGAAAGCTGCTTGTCCCCCTCGAAATAAAGCACAGCGTCCACGATATGCTCAAGAACTTTAGGCCCTGCAACGCCGCCGTCCTTGTTGACATGCCCTACCACAAACACGGAAATCTCGTCGCTTTTCGCCATTCTCATGAGCAGACTTGTACACTCTCGTACCTGCGTAACACTACCTGCGGTTGAACTAATTCCGCTGATTGTAACCGTCTGGATTGAATCGATAATAAGAATATCGGCTTTATTCTTGCGCGCCGTGTTCACGACAGCTTCGCAGTCAGTGCTCGCGGCTAAAAACAAATTATCAGGTTTAATCCCGAGCCTGTCCGCACGTAGTTTAATCTGCCGTTCGCTTTCTTCGCCGGAGACGTAAAGCACTTTTAAATCTTTGCTCAAATGCTCACAAATTTGCAAAAGCAGCGTAGACTTTCCGATTCCCGGGTCGCCGGAAAGAAGCACAAGCGAGCCTTTAACCAGCCCGCCTCCCAAAACGCGGTCAAGCTCCGACATTCCCGTACCATGCCGGACTTCACCGCTGCTGTTATTAATGTCCGTAAGCGTGTGCAAGGAGAGCTCCGCACCGCCGGGAAGCGGCAGCGGTTCCTCACGCTCCTTAAACTCGACGAGCGTGTTCCACTCACCGCAGCCCACGCACTTGCCGCTCCATTTAAGGTGCTCGTGCCCGCAGTCATTGCATAAATAATATATTTTGGGCGGTTTGGTTTTGCTCCTGCTCATTAATTCCCTCCATTTGTACGTCTTGTAAATCATTTGCCGAACTTGTGCTCAAAAACTCAATTAAACCCCTGTAAATTGTAAACGCAATTTTCCTTTGAAACTCACTGTCGCCGAGGCGCACCGCTTCGTCTGCGTTCGATAAAAACCCGCACTCGATTAACAGCGCCGGCTGAGGCGTGTTTCTGAACAAGTATAATTCACCGTCGATGAGTTTTGCTTCCCTGTCGTTCTCGGGATGAAGCTCACGGAACTTCTCCTGCATCAGCTGCGCTAATCTGAAGTTATCCCTGTTGACTGTCGAATAAAACATCTGCGCACCGAAATACTGAGGCTGAGTAAACTGATTCTGATGGATTGAAACAAAAATACTGTCGGGATAATTCATGACGATTTCCCGGCGGTTTTCCATATCGGAAAGCTTTTGATTACGCAGCCCGGTAATTCCGTCGTCGTGGATTGAAATGTCGGTGTCTCGCGTCATAATCACAGCGAAACCCGAAAACTCCAGTAAATCACGCAGGTTAAGCGCAACGGCAAGATTGATGTCTTTCTCAAGCTCGCCTCCGACGCCGACGCAGCCGGGGTCGGGTCCCCCGTGCCCCGCATCAATAACTATAACCGGTCTGCCGCCCGCCTCTG
>WRCY01000072.1 GCA_009783695.1 Oscillospiraceae bacterium | reverse complement strand
TGTTAGAGCGTTGCGGTTATCAATTAATTGATACAAGACCGTTATTAGTTCATATTGAGAATAAAGAATATATCTTTAATTATTACAGGTGCTATCACGCATTATAAGAATTACACACACTTAAAAAGGAGTTGATTAAAATATACGCCAAAAGGTTTCATCTCCCTCACAGGAAAAACGCGGCAGAAGTGCGCACAATCAAGGTTGATTCACCCGCTCCGGTAATCATCAGCATGGCGCACGGCATCGGCGCGCCCTGTGTCCCCGTAGTCGAAGTCGGCGATTATGTAAAAACCGGACAGCTAATCGCGGACAGCGACGCTTTTGTGTCCGCGCCGGTTTATTCGAGCGTAACGGGCAAGGTTATTGAAGAAAAAAGCGTACTCGATATAAACGGAAACCAGATTAAAGCGCTTGTTATCGACACAGAACAAAAGCAATACTTATGCAGTAATATCGCGCCCCCTAAAATTGATACCCGCGAGGAGTTTATCAAGGCCGTACGGGCGAGCGGGCTTGTAGGGCTCGGCGGTGCGGGTTTTCCCACGCACGCGAAACTAAACTACGACCGCGATAAACACAGCGTTGATATGCTTATTATCAATGCCTCGGAGTGCGAGCCGTACGTCACGACCGACTACCGCGAAATAATGGAGAACACCGAGGATATAATCCGCGGCATAAACTTAATACTGGATAAGTGCGGGATTTCCCGCGCGGTTATCGGCATTGAACGTAATATGCCTCATGCCGTGCGGCTTATGCGCGAGCGAGTGGAAAACGAGCCTAACATCACGGTAAAAACGCTTCCGACTTATTATCCGCAGGGCGCGGAGAAGGTGCTCGTCTACAACGCGACGCGCAGAATAGTAAAAGAGCGCCAGCTGCCATATTCGGCGGGCTGTATCATACTTAACGTAACGACTGTGGCGTCCGTTGCGCGCTATGTGGAAACGGGGATTCCTTTTATCTCCCGCCGGGTTACAATAGACGGCAATATTGTAAACAAACCTGTGAATTTGCAAGTGCCGATTGGCATGACGCTCGGCGGGCTTATGAAAAAAGCCGACCTGCGTATGCAGCCGGACAGGATTATTTTTGGCGGGCCGATGATGGGGAAAAGCGTCTACGACCTTAACACGCCGATTGTCAAAACGACGGGAGCAGTGCTGTTTTTTAAGGATATGCCGGTATACAGACCGACTTCCTGCATACGCTGCGGAAAGTGTCTGCGCGCCTGCTCGATGAACCTCATGCCTACAGAGTTTATGAAAGCGTATGAAATGCGGGATAAGAAGTTGCTCCGCAAACTCAGGGTCGACCTTTGCATGGAGTGCGGCTCCTGCTCATATATCTGCCCGGCGAGGAGGAACCTCACGGAAAGGAATAAACTTGCGAAGGAATTGCTAAGGAATAATTAACAGAAAGATTATTTATATAATGTAAAGGAAAAATCTATTATGTTTAAGGGTATTAAAATTATTAGGTTAGGTTTGGCTATTACTGTGATTTCGTTAGTTCTGACTCATGCAGTGGGGTTTTCACATGAATTTACATCGTTCCTTATGGGTATGGGCTGCGGTTTGAGTTTGGTTGGTGCAGGAAAGCGTTTTGTTGAAATGCGTAACAAGTAAACATTATTATTAAAAAGGACTTAAAAATGAAACTCATTGTAGAACCCACCCCGCACATAAGAAGCAGTAACACCACAGACAAAATTATGGGACGCGTGCTGATTGCACTCGTGCCTGCCTTGGTGATGTCTGTTTACATATTCGGGATGAGAGCCCTGTATCTAAGCATTGTATGCATGGGCTCGTGTATAATCTTTGAGAGCCTTTTCCGCCGTTTTATCAGAAAAGACAAGGAAATCGACCCGTCGCCGGCTGTGACGGGGCTGCTGCTTGCTTTCTGTTTGCCTGTTACACTGCCTTACTATATGGCGATTATAGGCTGTTTTATCGCAATCGTAGTCGTGAAGCAGCTTTTCGGCGGACTCGGGCAGAATTTCGCGAATCCTGCAATAGTAGCGCGAATTGTGCTTATGCTATCTTTCACGTCGGAGATGACCTATTGGGTTAAGCCCAATGTCGGTTCTGCCGCCGATGCGGTTTCAAGCGCGACGCCAAACGCGGTCGACGGCTTGACGGCAGCAACGCCGCTCATGCTTGAAGCAGGTGAGCAGGTTCCGGGCATGTGGGAGTTGTTCATGGGCTATCACGGCGGCTCGCTGGGTGAAACGAGCGAATTTGCGCTGCTGCTCGGATTTGCGTTTTTAGTGTTGACAAGAGTTATTCGCGTGGTGACGCCGATTGCATTTATCAGCACTGTCGCGGTCGGCGCGCTTATTACCGGCGCGGACGTCGGGCTTCATCTGCTTTCGGGCGGACTTGTGCTCGGCGCTGTTTTCATGGCGACCGACTACTCAACGACGCCGGTTTCGCTGACGGGAAAGTTTATATTCGGCGTCGGCTGCGGAATAATCACACTCATTATCAGATTCTTCTCGGATATGCCGGAGGGCATTTCTTATGCAATTCTGATTATGAATATTCTGACATTTTATATAGACAAGTTCACTTTCCCGAAGCCTTTCGGCGCTGTTAGGGAGGGCAGGAATGACGATGAAAAGTAAAGAAAAGCTGAGAATATCAGATTTCAAGCCCATTGCCGTGCTGGCGCTCATCACTGCAGTAACGACCATACTGCTTGTTGTGATGGAGCGCAGTATTCAAGCTGACGAAACGGAACTCAGCGGAAGTTTAAAGGAAATGTGCATAGAGATGATGGGCGAGGGTGAGTTTATCGTTATCACCGATTGGGATATGCTGTCGAGAGTCACGCCCGAAATACCGAGGGAAATAAACAGAACCATAATTCATGAGGAAAGCGGAACCGTTGCGTTTCAAATAATAGTTAACGGTTATAACAGAAACGGCTTAAACCTGCTTATAGTCATGAACGGGGACGGAAGCGTAAAAGACCTTGCTGTATACATTAACACCGAAACGCCTTCAATCGGTACGAAAGTGAACGAACGCAGCTTTCTTGATAATTTTATCGGACGCAGCGAAGATGTCAGAGTCGTTAGGGGAACATCTCGAAGCGAAAATGAAATCGCGGCGATTACAGGTGCGACGGTTTCGTCGAGAGCCGTTGCAGACGCTGTAAATATTGCAGTTTATGCGTATGATTTGATTTACCCGGGAGGTTGGCATGAGCAAGAAAGTTAAAATCCTAACTAAGGGAATTATAAAGGAAAACCCTGTTTTTTTCACGCTTCTCGGAATGTGCCCGACGCTTGCGCTGTCTTCATCGGCGCAGAACGCCGTAGGGCTCGGTATCGCGACGCTGATTGTGCTCATCTGCTCGAACGTGATTATATCGCTGCTTAAAAAGCTCATTCCGGCACAGGTAAGGCTGCCTTGCTATATTACGATTATAGCAGGATTCACGACATTCATAACGCTGTTGTTAAAAGCGTTTCTGCCCGATTTATACAATGCACTTGGGATTTTTCTGAGTTTAATTGCATGTAATTGCATTATATTTGCACGTGTTGAAGTCTTCGCAAGCAAAAACGGCGTGCTTGATTCCGCGCTTGACGGGCTCGGAATGGGGCTCGGCTTTACGCTCGCGCTGTTCATAATGGGCACAATCAGAGAAATTCTCGGAGCGGGGACGTGGTTCGGCTTGCAGCTTCCGCAGCTTACCGAACCGATGACGATTTTTATAATGCCTGCGGGCGGCTTTTTTGCGCTCGGCTTCGTAATCGCCGCAGTGAATAAGTTCATGAAAAAACGCCCGCATAACATCAGCTGCGATAATTGCCCCCATAAAGCCATGTGCAGAAGAGGGGAGGACGATTAAATCCTATATAAACTAAATCGGGAAAACGTTGTTTCATTCCGCTTTTGTAAAGAAAGGATTTAATTAAAATATATGAATGATATAACTCGCAATCTGCTAATAATACTTATTACCTGCGTCTTAACCGAGAACTTCGTACTTTCGCAGTTTCTCGGGATTTGCCCTTTTCTCGGCGTGTCAAAAAAGACGTCGAGCTCCCTCGGAATGGGGCTCATGATAACGTTCGTCATGTTTTTCGCAACTATTCTGACTTTCCCGATTTATTATTTCATTCTTATGCCTTTGAATATAGAGTTCATGAACACTATTGCGTTTATTCTTATAATCGCGCTTTTTGTGCAGCTCACGGAATTGGTTTTAAAAAAATATTTTCCAGCACTCAACAAGTCGCTCGGTATTTATCTGCCGCTGATGACTACAAACTGTGCAATCCTCGGCGTTACAATAATGAACGTGTCAGGGGAGTTCAATTTCCTTGAGGCTGTCTTTAACGCGTTCTGCGCGGGACTGGGATTTCTTCTTGTTATGCTTATTTTCTCCGGGATTCGGGCAAGGATGGAGAGGTGCGATATACCTGCTTCACTTCGGGGTATGCCGATAACGCTCATTGCGGCTGGGATTCTGTCGCTGTCGTTTATCGGATTCAGCGGTATGGTTGAGGGGATATTCGGCGCGTAATATAGCTCACATTAATTTAAGGAGATAATTTAATGCAGAATGTAACTATTAAAATTGCGTCGATTGATGATGATATTGAACAGATTATTAGCATTGTCAAAAAATACAGAGAATTTTATAACATAAATGAACAGGACGAAAACGAAATTGAAGTGTTTATACGTGAGAGGCTTATAAATAACGATTCTAAAATATTCATTGCAATAAATGAAACAATAAGAAAAATTATTGGTTTTATTCAGTTATACCCTTTATTTTCCACAGTTTCTTTAAAACGGCAATGGATTTTAAATGACCTTTATGTTATTGATTCAGAACGGAAAAACGGGATAGCTACTGAATTAATGAACAATGTTTTTGACTATTTCAAGGATAAAGCGAAAGGTTGCATTTTAGTAACTTCAAAAACCAACATACCTGCCAAACAGTTTTATGATAAGCTCGGATGGAAAACAGGTGATTATGATTTTTATACTTATTGCTTTTAATTATGATGCACATTATAAGCATTACAGGAGATTATTATGTTTATTGAATATATAGTGCCTATAGGTATTTTTCTGCTTGTCGGCGGTGCGGCGGGTGCCGCGCTGACGTTCGCTTCGCGTGCGCTTCACGTAGAAAGCGATGAAACTGTAAACAGGATATTGAGCAAGCTGCCCGGCATTAATTGCGGTGCCTGCGGGCTGTCGAGCTGTGAAGCGTATGCCGAGGCTGTGAAAAAAGGCGACAGTGAGCCTAATATGTGCAAACCGGGCGGTCTTGAAACAGCGCAGGGAATCGGCGAGGTGCTCGGGATTGAGGTCATGCCCGGCGAACGCGAAACTGCTTTCGTGCACTGTGCAGGCGTGACGACAGAAAACAAATTCACATATGTTGGTACTCTCAGCTGTGTCGCCGCCGGACGTTATTATAACGGAAAAGGCAACTG
>WRCY01000071.1 GCA_009783695.1 Oscillospiraceae bacterium | reverse complement strand
TGCGGTTCTCACAAGGCTGAACGCTGACGGAGAGCTTGAAGTTGTAAACACCGCTACACTCAACGCAAGCGGTCAGGCGACATTCAACATTACCGCAGCCGGCGACTACCTCGTGCTGGCGCGTAAGACAGGCGACATCACTGGAACGGGCACGGTCGAAACCGCGGACGCAATGGCGCTTCTGCGGCACATCGCGGGCATTGCCCCGCTCGACTCAATAGGGCAGTTCATCGCGAACGGCAAAACCGGCGAGAACAACACGGCGGACGCATTGAATATTCTTAGATATATCGCGGGGATTATTAACAGGATATAATTTATTGTCAATCCTCCCTTTAGGCGAACTCTTAAATTATTATCATAAGATGATACCACTGAAAAAAGAAAACTTGTAAAATAAAAAAGGGCTTCTTAAAGCCCTTTTTATTTATATGCAGTTATAATCAATTAACTATAGGTTGTTTGCATGTCCCGTCAAGGCAGGCGTTTTATCCCGCTCCTGCTCCGGTTCGTTATTGAAATCCTCATTCTCAGTTTTATGCTCCAATACTTTAGCCTCGCGTTTTTCGGTTCTTCTTTTTTTCCGCTGCGCTCTTTTTTCGGGATTCCCGTCAATGAGAAGATAGAAAGTAGGCAGCAGGAGAAGCGCAAGAACAGTAGAAGCCGTAAGCCCGCCGATTACCGTTATGCCGAGCCCCTGCATAAGCTCCGCGCCGTCGCCGAGCCCCATTGCCAGCGGGAGCATAGCGAATACGGATGTGAGTGTTATCATCAGAATCGGGCGTAAGCGGGTACGACCTGTATGAATAAGTGCTTCATGCAGCTCCATAGTTTTTCGGTATTTATTAGTAGTGTCTACAAATAAAATGCCGTTATTTACAATTAATCCTATCAACACTAAGAATCCCAGTAATGACACCATGCTTATGGTCGTTCCGGTTATATACATCAAAAAGAATGAGCCGATAGCGGCAAACGGTATACAGGTCATGACCATCAGTGAATGACGTATAGATTCAAACTGAATTGCCAACACCATGAAAACCAGCAGCACCGCCGCGAAAATCGCCATTCCCAAAGAGGACAGCTCTTCCCTCATCATTTGGTCGGAAGCACTTTGGGTAAACGAAACGCCGTAAGGGAGCGTAACGTCTCTCAAGAGTTCTTCAACCTCACGCTGAGCCGTGAATCTTGCGGCTTCCGCCGGCACTCCCGTAATATTGACTATATACCAGCCCTGCTCCCGTGTAATCGTTTGCGGCGTGTCGCTGAAAACTATCGCCGACACCTCCGAGAGCGGAACAAGCGCTCCCGTTGCAGAAACAATCATCATATCCGCAACATCACTAAGCGATTCATAACGCCCCCTCGGGTATTCCACCCTTATTGAGTAACTCCTGTCGTCTATGCGGATGTCGGAAGCCGACGAGCCGTTTAAGGCTGTAAATACGGCGCCGGTAATCATCTGGGGCGATACGTTCAAAGATGCCGCCCGAAGCGTGTCAATTACGATTTCCGCCTGGGGGTTTGTTTTGTCTATGCCTGAGCTTACGCGGATTATATCGGGATGCTCATTCATAACCTCCTCCACCAGTATGACAGCTTCCTTGATTCTGTCAAGACTGTCGCCTCTCAGTACCATCTCAAAGCTCCCGTCTGCCGACCCCGCCATATTCATTTGTGACGCAGGTGATATATTAATATCAGCATCCAGCATAAATCGGGTTTCCAGGCGCCACTGCTCAATCACCTCACTCGTCTGCATGCTTCTGTCTTTATGCAGATAGGCGATTAGCGTGGTTCCGCCGCCGCCGTATATGCCGCCGCTTCCTCCCGCTGTCAGTGAATAACGCTCAACATCGGGATGAGTCGCCACCATTTTTTCAAGCTCAGTTAAAATATCATTCACACGCTCCAGTTTTAAACCGGGTCGTGTTTCAAGCGATATACGGATTACGCCGTCGTCTGTGAAAGGCATCATCTCAAAATTAAGAAAAGAAACGAGATAAACCGAGAGCGCCATGAAAGCAAGTGTTACGGCTAAAACGGTTTTTTTCTTTTTCAATACTTTTGACAGCAGCTTAGCGTATCCGTTTTCAATTTTTTTAAAAAATTTCAGCGCTATGGATTTTTTTCGCTCGACAGGCTTGAACTGCACAAAAAACAGCGGCACGAGCGTCATCGCCGAGAATAATGAAGCCGTCAGCGCAAAGATAATCGAGAACCCCAGCGGCGCGAACATTTGTCCTGCTATTCCCTGAATAGTCGCCATCGGCAGAAAAACGGCAACCGTAGTCAGTGTAACGGCGAAAATAGAAAGCATTACAAATTTTGTGCCCTCAATCGCCGCTTCCTTAAACGTTTTTTCTCCTGTCCGCGATTTAAAGCAGCTGTCGATTACCACGATGGAGTTGTCCACCATCATGCCTACTCCGATTACAAGTCCGCTCATGGACACGATATTAAGCGTGTACCCCATTAAATCCATCATGACAAAAGTAGCGAGCAGGGATATGGGCATCGAGCTCCCTACAATCAAACAGGCGCGTATGTCGCCCAAAAACAAAAACAGCACGAGCATTGAAATTAATATTGCCAGAACTAATGTTTGCGCTACGGAATTTATTGAAGACGAAATTTGCACGCTGTCATCGTTTATGACAATGAAAGTTAAATCCGGATTCGTCGCCGTTATCAAGCCGATTTCCCGCATTACATGGGCGGAAACCCTGTCTGCGCTGACATTCTGAGGCTTTTGTATGTTTATTGTTATGTTTTCGCTGCCGTTATAACGGCTGATTGACTGTGCGTCTGCGGTGGTTATATATATATCGGCGATATCGGAAAGGCGGATTGTACCGCCGCCGCGCAGGGTGAGAGGAATATTGTTCAGCGAGTCTATTGTTTCGTGTTTGGTTTCAATCCGTACGGCGAGCTCAAAGTCCCCGAATTCCGCACTTCCTAAAGGGGCGGAATAATTCGTACCGGCGAGGGCGCTTACCACGGAATTTATACTGAGCTCGTATTCCCGCATCATTTCTTCTTTAAGCTCCACGCGGACATACTCCTCCTGTCCGCCGGAAACACTGACGCTTGAAACAGACGACAGCTTTTCAAATTCAGGAACTATTTCCCTCTCTACAAACTGCAGCAGATTTTCGTTTACTTCGGAGGTGACGGACAATGTTATGGACGGCATTGAGTTCATGTTGATTTCCATGACGACGGGCTTATGCGCTTCGTCGGGCAGGTTGTTTACGATGCCGTCAATACGCTCGCGGGCGTCGGTATATGCTCTTTTAAGGTCAATGCCGTATTCATACTGGATTATTGTCAAAGATATGTTTTCTCTTGACTGGGATGTTACGGTTCTGACGCCGCTCAGTGTGCCCACCGCATCCTCGATTAACTTGGAAACCTGCGTTTCCACGTCTTTCGCGCCCGCTCTCGGATAAACAGTGGATATGACCAGCATCGGCATTTCCATATCGGGGGTAAGCTCCTGAGGCATGGAAATAAGCGCCATCGCTCCGAATACTATTATGGCGCTCATAATCATAATTGCGGCAATGGGTCTTTTTACAATAGTTTCTGTGAGTTTTATCATTCGTTTTCACTTTCTTCATCCGCCCCGGAAATCAGCGTGACCGCGGTGCCGTCCGCCAGTCTCGCGCTCCATGTGCTGATAATTCGGTCGGCAGCCGACACGCCGGATAAAACCTGTATATGCTGCGAGTCAAATATGCCAGTTTCTATATAAACCTTTTTGGCACAGCTATTCTCAACTATGTACACATACGGTGCGCCGTTATCGTAGTAAACCGCATTAATCGGAACAAGCACGGTATTTTCGGCTTTTTGTGATTCCGCCAGAACCTTTACGGAAGCACCGACAAAAAGCGTCGCACCGGGGTCTGTAATACCCGCCTTGACGGTAAACAGCCCGCCTGCGTCCACTGTCGCGGACATCTCTGTGACCGCCGCCGTATAATCGGAAAAGCCGTCGTTTAACGTTACAGTGTCGCCGAGGTTTATATGAGCATACGAACTTCTCGGTATTTTAAACGATACAGACATGCCGTTATTATCGGAGATTATGAATGCCGGAGCCTGGGGCGTGGCTATGTTGAACGGCTCTACATTACGTCTTTCGATTACGCCGCTGATGGGGGCGGTTACAATAAAATTATTAAGGTCGTTTTCCATCCTTGCGAGAGCAATCTGCTGGTCGCCGAAGTTTGTGTTTATTCTCGCCTGCTCCACCTGCATTGCGACGTTTCCCTGCTGCTGGCTCACCATTACCAGCGCCGTTTCGTAAGCTTCATACGCTTTTTTCAGGTTCAGCTCGGCCTGTTCAACACTGAGCTCCGTTAAGGCGGCGCCGTTCCTTGCCTGCTCGATGGTAAGCTCTGTCGAGCTGACTGCATTTTGTGCTTGCCGCACACCTAAGTCCGTTGAACCGGCAGCACTTTTTGCCTGCTCAAGATTTATCTCCGACAGTCCGGCTGCATTTTTTGCCTGCTCGACACCTACTGTCGCCAGTTCATAAGCGTTTCTCGCCTGCTCAACGCCGAGCTCCGCCGCCTCGGCAGCAAGCAGCGCGTGCAGGCGTGCGTCCCGCAGCTGCTCCTCAACCTGCTCCTCTACTCCCGCGGCTTGCAGCTGAAGCATTGAAATCGGATAAATCCCGTCGTCAACAAAGTCGTTTAACTGACGCCTTGCTATGCGCAGAGCCGCATTAGCGGAGTTTAATCTGTTTTCTGCCGCTTCAAGAGCGATTCTTGCGTTATTCTGCGCCCCTAAAGCCGATTGCACGGATAACTCTGCATTGCCGGCTGCTATCTCGGCGCTGTTAATAGAATTATTTACATTATTGCCTGCTATTTCGGCACTGCTGACAGAATTGGCTGCGTTATCATTGGCGATGAGAGCGCCCTCAACCGACAAACCGGCATTATCTCTCGCGATTAAAGCGTTGTTGAGCGCCGCGTACGCGTTATCAATGGCGTTTAGGGCGTTTTTTATTGTCATATCATGCCCGTGCTCAACGTTGTAATTAAAGTTGTCAAGATTATTAATTGCTGCAGACAGGTTTTGGTCCGCTCTCGACTGCGCCAGCGACAAAGCCGTCTGGCTTTGAGAAAAAGCGCTTTGTAGAGCTGAGGAATCTATTTCAAACAAAATATCCCCCGCCGACACCGTATCGCCCACATTAAAATGCACAAAAAGAACCTCACCGGTAGCCTTCGGGAAAACCGTCGCCTGACCGGACGCCTCAATGATTCCTATGTATTCGCTGACGACGGAAATATTGCCTGTCGCCGGCGTGGCAGTATCAACCAAAATCTCGCTTGCCGCAGAACCGTTGACGGATTGCGCTTCGGCTTCCGTGTCGGTATCGCCCAGAGCGACGCCCGCAAGTATAGAAGCCGCTAAAAGTAAAGCGATGCAAGGGACTGCGATTTTAATCCTTTTATTCATGCTGAACATTTTAATAATTCTCCTTTTAATAATATTTTTATGCCGTACTTTCTGTACTTTCCGCACTTTCCGTACTTTCAATACTTTAGCGGCACTGTCTTATAAGAATAATATCCTTATCTATTTTTTCAGACATAGCGTCCGGCAGGAAGCGATAAAACCGTTTAAAGAACTCCGCAGACGGTATATGATTTCCGTAG
>WRCY01000070.1 GCA_009783695.1 Oscillospiraceae bacterium | reverse complement strand
TTTATTTCAGGTCTGAAGGTTCCGCTGTCCCCAAGCATATACTGCCCGCTCACAGTAGCAATCAACGCGCTCTTTTCAATAACTCCTTCTCCCTCGGTCATTCTCGCCATCACTGTCAGCGTACTTCTTCCCGGGTTTACATTTGCGAAATTATAATAGAGGCTCTGACTGAAAGGTTTATTTTCACCAAGGCTTGAAATCGGCTCCTGCCCTACTTTAAGTCCGTTTATGTGATACTCAATCATTACCTTGCTTTCAGTGTTTGCGGTAATTGTAAACTGCGAATTAAAAACAATAAAAGAGATTGACGCAAGATTAAAATTAATACTCGCAATCGGTGAAAGTTCCTGCGTGAGCAAAATTTCATCTTTGTTTCTGTAATTAAAATATCTCACTCTCAGGTTTTCAATTAAGCTGTCGAGCATTCGTTGCTGTGTCATCGGTCCGTCATAATCGTCAACAGGATTCTTCGATTTTGAAACAAGTTTTGCTGTCAGCTTGCCGTCATAAAAGAGCGTGTAATCGCTGATTAATGCAACATAGTGTTCGTTTTCAATATCGTCCTGAACAAAAATTGCATCCCCTGATTCAAGAAACGGAAGACCGCGCATATTTACCGTAAGACCGCGGTATTCAAAATCTTTCCACTGCTCAAAAACGCGGCTTGCAATCTCCTGATTCGCAAAAGGATTCTTCTGACGGTAAGTTGTCAGCTTGGTACCTTTGCCTTCAGAAAAAATGTCGTCTTCAGTGATGAATTCGACCTGCCGCACTTGCATGGTATCCGCTTTTACAGACAGTTCGCTGTACTGACATCTGTTAAGCACAAATTGGTTAATGTCAAGCTTTTTCAAATGCAAATATCCGTCACGGCAAAACTTTGCGAAGCCGCCGTTTATCCCCGCGATATAGCCGATTATTTCACGGTTGCTTACGTGTCGCGGAACAGATTCAATGACGTCTTCTTTTGCTGTAAAAGCGATTTTAAAATCAAACTGCCTGCCGATTTCAGCAAGCAATTCGGAAGCAAAACAAGGGAAAGTGAGCGACGAAACAAACTGCGAATCAAGGCGGTACATTCTGTCATAACAGGTCACGCTGTATTTATTCCGCCGCCGGTATCGCCGCGCAATATAGAACTCACCAAGCGTACATTGTTCTGCATGTTCCCCGTCGTCACCGGTGTTATCAACAAACGAAATATACGGACGAATAACCGTAGAAAGCGGAATGTTTCGTCTGCTCCATAATTCAAATTGAAAACGATTCGCACAGGTTGTCCCGAAGCTCATGTCCTCGGGATGCACTACGTCATTAAACTCAAATGACAGAATATCAGCATCGGTATAAACTACATCATCAGCGATAATTCTGCACCTGACATTGCGCCCGGGAGCGGTTGCTTTTTCTATATATTTCTGCGAAACGTTAATCATATTATCGCTCCTCTAATACTAATTTTAATGCCTTGTAATATGTTATTCCTTCATGTGTATAGTCGGTTTGTGCGGCTTGCTCCCGCATGTGGAAAAGCGCGCTCGTGTGTCCTGTTATTGGATTTTCGTAGGTTACGGTGAAGAAGGAATTTTCAGTTGCAGCGAAGAGATTTTGGAGCTCGGATGCCCGGAGTCCCCCTAAATAAACCGTTAGGCTCATTTTCCGGTTTACCATATCCATCAGCATATCCCCCGCAGCATTAAACGCCACATTCGTATTCCTCGTCACGCGTTTAAACTGACAGGAAATAACCCCCGGCAATTTATAATTATTAAACAATATATTCATGCTGTTCCTTTCTGCTATTTGAGCGGGCTTTTCCCCCACTGTCTGTAAAGATTATTCATCGTGTCGGCAATGATTTGCGTGAATTCATACTCGCCGATTTTAAGTGTAACTTCAACCGGTTTGTTATTAAAATCAGCAAAATTATTTGCATTATTTTGCATAATCACCGGTTGCGAATCGCCCTGCGCACCGTGTACTGCACCAATGCCTCCTGCCGCTTTCAGAGCGGCATTTTCCGATGCGGTCAGCACTGCCTCGCCCTTATGTAAAAGCGCGGGAAAATCATCATACGGGATGTAACTTGTCCCTACAGAAAACGACGGAAAACCCATCTTGGTAAGTGTGTGCGCCACGGATTTTGTGTCGTTATTCGCTTTTGCCGAGCCTATTTTTGCAGTGCTTCCTTCGGAAGCTGTACCCGCGCTTAACTTCGATATTTTTTCAAGCTCTCTTGAAATTGGGGTGAGTGCGTTTAAGAGCGGAGCCGCTGTGTTTTTCAGCTTATCAAGGCTGGAACCCAATTTTGAAACTGCCTGCTCCGCATGAGCCGCGCTCCCGCCGAAAACCTCACCGAGCATTCTCCCGAAAACCTGCGCCGTGTTTGTTGCGAGACGATTTATTTCCTGCGTGCCACGCTCAAGCAGCGAGCCCGCCCGTGTCAGGTCAGCATCTATGTTGCTGCTGTCAACCCGCACCTCATATACAATACTGCCGTCTGCCATTCTCTCAGTCCTTTCATTTTATTAATTTTTCAAACAACGTTTCGAGTCCGTCATCAATATTCTCGAACGGCTCTGCAAGCCTGCTTTTCATAACGCAAAAAAGTGCAGTATTTTCAGGAATACAAGAGAGCAAAACATTAAATTCCCGCCAGTCTATTTTATCTTTTTGCAGGTCAATTCCATAGGTTTGCAGGAATGCACTGTAAATTAATGCGCCATCTTTTTCGAGCGAAAAAATGAGCTTTGTTTTTTGCTTTGCTTCGGAATTTGCAGACGGAACGAGAAGTTCAAATATTTTATTAAGGAGCGCGATTTTATCAGTGTTTGAGAGATGTTTCGAGCGAGTATGTGAGAGAGGGGACGAAAATCCCCTCACTCCCGCACTAACTCTCGCCTCTTCCGAAATCCCGCTGTCCCTCAATAACGCAGTCACCTTCATCACCTTTTGAAAACTCAAATCAACTTTATACTTTTTCCCGTTCAAACAAACATGTTTCGGGAGTGAAAAACCCAGTCTCATAAATATTTTTTCACTCCCTGCCTGTCTTCATATTTTCGCTGTTTAACAGCAAGCGGATAAATTTTATGTTTAATAATCCGCCCGAATTCCCTCACAGCTTTATCCGGATTTTCTTCACAATAACGCAATATTTTTTCTGTAATTTTATCCCCGAAAAGTTCAAAAAACATCTCAATTCCCGCCATACCGAAATTATGGTTTTCTTCGCTGTTAATCAGCTTTTCATAAAGCCTGCCGAGTGCGCTTTTTGCGGCTTCGCCGCTAATTTTTATTGCAGTTTTTTCGCCGCTTAATTTCATGCGGACTTTTTTATAAAACATCAGGTTTTCCTGCACCTTTAAGCTCAAGAGTAACGCTGTTCGGTTCGTTTGCATCGCCGCCCGCTTCCTGAATTTTCGTCATCGTGACATTCCAAACCACTGTTTTTTCACCCTTAGAAATGCGCAGTTTTGTCTTGCGTGCATCACCCAAACCATACAAAACTTCACGCGAGAAAATGTACTCGATTACAGGGTCGCCCGCGACGTAATCCCCGCGGAATGTAACCGTGAAATTTAAGCCTGTAACCTCGCTGGACGAGAATCCGCCGTCTGATAAATAGCTCGCATTGTACACGTTTTCTCCGAGCGATTGGCTTATGCTTTTGAACGCCTTTCCGAGACTTTCCCACTTTGGTAACGCACCCTTCGGCATAACGTCAAGCTCGGCGTTAATTTGATTATTTAATTCTATCATTTTTATTTTCCTTTCGTTTATTTCCCCTCTACGAGGGAGGATTGCCGCTTCGCGGCGGAGTAGCTAAGCCATATAATCAACATTAATTATAAGGCTGTAGATAAAATCCGCACCGCTTCTCTGTACAAATTCAGGCGCGGAACCAATGCTGATTCCGGCAATTTTTTCGTGAATTTTTTCACCGTTAATTGTAATTTCCCGCGCTTTGCTTGCAAGCGAAAACGCTGTCTCCATCGCTGTTTGATGTCTGCCGTGCCTGATTAAAAAAAGCACCGGCAAGCGTTGAAACGCGCCGCCGTCAAGGTACGCGGACTTCGTAAAACCCGGCGCGATTTCCGCGCTGATACCGCTGTTATTAGGCGATAAACCGCCGAGCAAAATCGGCGAAAAGAGACTGCAATTCTCATTAAAATAATTAATAAAATCAGTAAGCATTTTTGTTTCTTCGACCATATTAAATCACCCTCCCATAACCGAAAACTGCTCTCCCCAGAAATCTGTCCCGCGCTGTTCTGAACCATTTTTCTTTGTAAAGAGCCGCCGCTTTATGCGCCCAAAGCCGCGAAGCGAGCGGATTTTTGCTTCTTTCAGGTTCGTTTAAATAATAAGCATGTCGCGCATACTTAGTTGCCCAAACTAATCTCCCGCGCAAAAAATTGCTCGCCCGAATACTTGAATCTCTCAGTTCACCCGTGTCAACTTTACAAAATTTATTGCAATCTTCAAGCGCGACCATCGACAACGTGACCTGCGCTTCGGCGGCTGATGCCGCCAAGCGCAATCCGATTTTAAGCATTTCATTTTGTACATTCATTTTATATAACCTCAATCCGGTAATGATGAATTTTTTCTGCCGCCACAACTGCTCTGACCGCCTCGATTTTATAGGTTTGACCTGCGAAAACAAGAAGCTGTTCTGTGGTGAATTTCACGTCCTGCGGAAATGAATTTACACAGTCATAATAAACTCTCGCGCCTCTTGTGCGGCTGTCGCCGGACTTGGTTTGGCGTACTTTTTCATTCTGTTCAAACCGCACATTATGAATCGCTATTTCACTAAAATCATCGTTAAAAATGGTCGGCGCGGATGCTCCGTCTATGTATTCTGCAGTCGTTTTTGGTACAAGCAATACTATGTTGTGTGGTAACAGAGCCTTTGGTATCTGTCTTGACAGATTCATTATTCACTTCGCCCCCATTCCGGTATACAACAACCCCGCTAATCTCAGCACGCCCTGCGCCTCCGGCGCAAGATTATGAATCACGCCGTTGTTCCTGCTCTCGTAAGAAAAATCGCCGATTTTTACTTTGCAGTCGATTGCATCATTACTGCCGTAGCCATAAGTTAAGAACCACTCCGCCTGCACACAAATCGCGTATTTAAGGCGTTCCTGCGCAGCTTCATTCAGCTTTTCAATTTCGCGGACTTTCCCCATGCTTACAAGGTCGATGAGCCTTTCGGCGCGGGAGAGAGCTTGTTCGAGGGAACCATCAAGGTTCCCTCTGAGTTCATTCCCGTCATCGTTTCGATTCTCGAAGCCGGCGTTAAAATAGTATTCTGTGCTAACTATTTTGTTTTTCATAATGTTTACCCTTTTGTGCAAACCGCGACAACTGCCTTCTTGTTTTTCGGCAGGAAGAGGTCGTGGTATTTTCTGTAGTCGATGTCCCACGCATCGGCGAACTGGTTGTTTTCAGGCGCGATGATTTTAACATTATCGGTTTTGGAAACTGCAATAGGCGCGCTCTTCGGGCAGATAATCCAGTTGATGTCTTTTGCTGTTGCCGCAGGCGCGAAGCCGCCCTCATCGCCGGAGAGGAAGTTGTACGCGGTTTTCATTCTCGCGCTGGAAACAGGAATAATGCAAACGCCGTTGAGGTATCTGAATTCGTAGTCAACTTCGCCTTGCTTGAAACTCTTG
>WRCY01000069.1 GCA_009783695.1 Oscillospiraceae bacterium | reverse complement strand
ACCCGGCAGAGACGAAAAATTCACTGCGGGATAAAGCACGTCCCAGGCGTAAGTTTCCGGATTGTTACTGCCGCGCTTCTCTAAGGTTGCATCGTTGCGCCAGTTGAAGCGGCTGTCTGCCTTATAATCGGGGAGATAAGGCGAGGTAGGGAGCATGACATGCGGCGTGCGCACAAGATATTCTATTTCTACGCTCTGCCGCCCGATAAGGAAATCCGCGCTGTAACCGAGGCTTCCCGCCCTCTGCCGAAAAATCAGATACTCATGCTCGGGGTAAAAATGATTAGGGAAGCCACTCATACGGTTGGTTCTGCCCTCAACGTTCCAGCGTTCCCGCGAGGCATCATAAGACGAGCCTATGCCGTTCCTGAGATAAATCGGATGCTCGTTACTGTCGAAAGTAACGTTAAGCACGGGGCGTTTGCTTATGGTGGGATTGCTGACGGACATTGAGCCCGATGCGTTGATTCCGCCGCCGGGCATGAAGCCGCTCGAATCAAGCATAGGCACATTTATGCCGCGGAAGCTGTCGCCTATGCTCGTACCTATATTTTCAAAACTTTCAACAAGATTGTCGGTCGCATTACCCCAGAAGTCGATGATTTCCCGCGCGCGGTGAGCAGGCAGAATTGACTGCGCCGTGAAAGCGGCAATCAGCGCGATGCAAGCCGTTGCCAAGCCGTTGACAGAATGTCTGTGGATTTGCGGAATGAGCGGGTATCGTTTCTTGTTGCCTGCCCGCACACTTTTCAGGAAGCTCTGCTCCTGAGAAGCCCAGATGCTGTAAAGCCCCAGCATACTCGCCGCCAAAAGCGTCATGGCAGGGACGTAGGTCGCTTTTTGTGAAGCGATTGCAGGTATAAACAAAATTACGGCGGTTATTAAAATTGAACCGATAAACTTTCCCCGAGCCGTAATGGCAAAAATAAGCGCGAAAAAAACCGCTAACAGAATCACGCCTTTTTGTATTCCCTCGATGAACTCGGGAACCTGACTGTTCAGCAAAACGCTCACAGGGCGGCTGGCGTAGCTCGCAGTGAACAACATTCCGCCGTCCACATAAATCAGCATGTAATCAACGAGACAACCGAGGTTAAAAAGCACATCTTCAACCCGCAGATAAATCAGAAAAATCACGGCGAACAGCGGAAAAGCGTATCTGAATCTTAAAAATATAAAGCATATATTAAAGCCGAGCGAAAAGAATGCTGTCGAGAAAATAACTGCGGCAGTGCTGACAGGAATTTCATAAAGCTGAACAAACAAAAGCACAACCCCGACTGTCGCCAAGCACAGCAAAACAAACCTCACCGCGATGTTCAGGAACAGCGGCAGGTCAGCTTGTTGCAAGTTTTTCGCGCCGCCGAGCCATAATTGGAGCGACGGCTTTTTGCGTTTTTTTTCTCGTTTTTGCTTTTTTTCTTTCAAGATTTACCTCGGATTAACGGACGCGCACTGCGCGCCCCTACTAATCTAAATTAAAATACGGCGATTCATCATCTATTTCAAGCAGTTTGATTTTAGTTTGTTCTGCTAAGTAATCTTTAGTCTCGCCGCTGACACCGATAACCGAAAATGTAATTATAACCACGCCCTCCGTCATCGCCAGCCCCGATTCTTCGAGGAGCTTCAGCAGGTCAAGGCTGAGAATCGGCGTGATAATATAAATCGTATGATGTTCCTTGATTTCGGGGGAGAAGAGCGTAATCAGCTCATCGAAGCTCTTCCTCGACGGCTCCTGCGGCAAAACCGTAAAAACGCTGTACAAATAGCCGTAGTGCGCATATTCCATTGCTTCATATTTTTCACTGCGGGCTTCACCCTGCCAGCAGTTAATCACGCCGTTGCCTTCGAGCAGGATTTTTCTTGTAACAGCTAATGAAGTTTCAAGCACAGCGTCAAGCATCCGCCTTGTAAGAAAGTCATTCCCGCCGAACTCGGCAGAAAAATCGCTGAAAATAACCGCGCTGTTATTCAGTGACTGCTCCATTTGCTTAACCACAAGCTCGTCCTGCTTTGCTGTCAGCTTCCAGTGAATGTTGCGTATGCTGTCACCCTCGCGGTATTCACGCAGGGAGCTGAACATGTTTGTTCTGTGGCTGGTAATCACGCTTGAGGGGCTTTCTAAATCTGTCTCGGTTTCCTTTCCGGAATCCACGGGATTTTTCTCACGCGGCAGAACGATTAAACGTGCGGAAAGCTGCAATTTTCTGCGGAGCTTAAAAAGCTTCAGCAAATCAAACACGCAGACTTCATAAATACGAATCGTGTATTCCCCGCGAAAAGGCATACGGAAAGGCAGTTGAACCATCGAGGACGACAGCGGCGGAACATCGGTCATGAGGATTTTTTTGGAGAAGCAACTTTCACCTTCATGTTGACTTTGAAAATCGCCGATTATTCTTATCGGCGATATGGGGAAAAGAAAGTGGTTTTGCAGATATAATTTTACAACGCTGTCCTCGTGCTTTTCTGCTACGATTTCAGAAGGCGCGGTTTTAATCCTCAACGAGAAGAAGTTGACGAGCATAATAACAAAGCTGAAGGCAGGGCAAAGCAAGAGTATAAGCAGAAGCACGGGCATGACACGGCTCTGGTATACGAAGCACATTATAAGCATAAACAACACTAAAACGCTGTAGAAAATGCGGAATTCTTTCAATTTTATCTCCTCTTTGGGTCGTCCGAACGCCCGACAAGATAATCTAACGAAACGTCAAAAAAATCGGCGATTTTTATTAAAACTTTATATGTCGGGTCGGATTCACCGTATTCATATCTTCTGTATTGTCTGCCGTCAGTTTTCATATAATCTGCGACTTGCTGTTGCGTTACATTTTTGCTTTTTCTCAGCTCTTTAAGCCTATCCATAAGCGTTATCATAAAACACCTCAAAAAATATTTTCAAAAACTATTGACAAGGACGTGGCAGTCCTATATAATGTAATTAGGACACCCGAGCCCTAAAAATTGCTTAATTTTAAACCACCCCGTCACGCGCCGCGCATTGCGCTACGCCTGCCACCCCTCCAAGGAGGGGAATAACATAAGTTTCAGCGAGCCAGATTCCCCTCCTTGGAGGGGTGGGAACGAACGCAGTTCGTTCTCGGGGTGGTTATAATTGAAAGGACAAAACCATGAAAGATTTACTTCTTAATTACATTAAAACATCTGACCCGGAGTTTGAAAAACGTATTGATGAAATCGAGGGAAAACTCAAAGAAGCTTTAAAGAAAGAAGAGCGGAAGCTTTTAATCGAGTACGCAAATGCGCATTTTGATTATATTCACAGCCACGCTGTTGAAAATTTCAAACACGGCTTTTGGACAGGTTTTGAAATTAGGGGGGATTTGCTTGAATTGTAGGGAACGCATTTATGCGTTCCGCAACGGAACGGATGAATCCGTTCCCTACGTCATTCCCTATGATACGGCGGCGTAATCGACTTCGCAATCTCCCGCAGTACCCCGATTTCGGTGATTTTGCGTACTTTTGCATCTTGCGTGAGTTGCAAACGATGTTCAAGCACGTGCGGGGTCATGCGCAGGACGTCCTCGGGTGTAACATAGCCCCGCCCCGACAGAAAAGCGCACGCCTGACTCGCCCTCATCAAGAGCAGACTGGCGCGCGGACTCGCCCCCAGCAACACCGCCTTGTGGTTGCGGGTGGTGGAGACAAGCTGTACTATATAGCGATAAACGCTCTGCTCGATATTCACGTACTGCACGGCTTCTATGCAAGCTAAAAGCTCATTGCGCGTGCAGACAGCCGCGACGTTTTCGAGCGGGTCTACGGTTTGGCGGGAGGCGATAATGCTGACCTCCTGCTCCAAAGTCGGATAGCCGACCGAGATTTTCATGAGAAACCGGTCAAGCTGAGCCTCGGGCAGGGGATACGTTCCGACGAAGCCGAGCTCGTTTTGGGTCGCTATAACCATGAAAGGCTGAGGAAGCTCATAGGTAGTCCCGTCAACCGTGACGTTCTGCTCTTCCATCGCTTCGAGCAGGGCGGATTGGGTTTTCGGGGAAGTGCGGTTTATTTCATCAGCGAGCAGTATATTGCACAAAACCATGCCCGGGCGATATTCAAATTCTGCGGTGTCTTTATTATAAATCGTGAAGCCTGTAATATCGGAAGCCATGACGTCCGGCGTGAACTGTGCGCGGCGATACTGCAAGCCCGTTGCCTTTGAAAGCGCGGTGGCGAGGGTGGTTTTCCCGACACCCGGCACGTCCTCAATCAGCACATGCCCGCCCGAAAGCAACGCGATGACAAGCATTTTTACTATGTCGCGCTTACCTACGATTACCTTTTCGACTTCGTCTATGATTTGCTTGATTTTTTTGCCGTGTTCTTCCGCGATGCGGCTGTTTGTGCTGTCTGTGCCGCCTGTGCTGCCTGTGCTGTTAGTATAGTCACGCATATTTTTCTCTTCCTGTTTTTTATAGTGTAAAACCCCGCCGAAAGGCAGGGTTTTGATTTCGGACTTAATAATTATACCATATTATGGCAGAAAAAACAAGAGAAAAATTAATTTATTTTGCAAGCTTGTAAAGTATAAATTGATTTAAGCTGATGCCTTCATGCTTGGCGGCTTGTGTCAATTCACGGTGCAGAGACTTCGGCACGCGCAGGGATATTTTTCCGCTGTATTCTTTAGCCATTCTTAATCTGTGTACCTCTTCAAGCGGTACACCCGGACTGTCGTCCGCCTCAGCATCAATTTCCGCCAACATACGCAAGTCCCACTCATCGGGTTTTACTGTTGGTATAGCCGCTAATTTTTTTTCAAACTCTTCGACGGTTAATCCTTTTTTCATTGTTTTCACCCCTTTTTATATGCGCTACCGCGTGTAGTAATCTTAATTACTACAATAATTTTATTAACCCTATCGTATCTGAAAACTATTCTGAAAGGTGGGATTTTAACTCTGTATTCGTCTTCGCGCCCCTCTAATTTTTTTATATCCCCTTGCAAGGTTTCCAATTTAACCAAAGCATTGCTTATTTTAGCGTAGTCGCTCTTTAAGCATTTATCCATATATTTTTTTGGTTGCTTTTTTAACTCAACTGTCATTTTTTATTCCCCTCTGCCCACATATATAATATCACATATAAACACATTTGTCAAGAGCCGAGCTTCGCTTTTTCAAAAATAAGCTTCACCGGTTTATAAAGCAGAACGGCGAACCCTGCGTTTGCTCCGCCTTTAATCAGATTAAAAACCATAAAAACCGGAACAATCATTTCCGCGACGAACTCGCGCGGCATACCTCTGTAAACCGGCACAACCATGTAATTCCACAGCATCATGACCCCTGTTACACAAGCCACGCCCGCCGCAAGCCCGATAACCGCAAAGAGCAGGTTCTTCTTGATTCTGTAAATAAAAGAAGCCGTCAGCGCGAAAGCGCAGGTCGAGAGCATATTCGCGGCAAGCCCGAAAAAGCCGTCCCTGCTCACCGTGAACATCTCGACAAGCGATACCACTGCCGACATCATAAGTACAGCGAGCGGCCCGAACATAAAACCGCCGATTACGATAATCACGTCCTTGGGGTCGTAAACTAAAAACGGCGCGGCGGAGACAGGCGTCCAGTTAGTGACGAACATTACTATGTAAGCAATAGCGGAAAGTAGCGCGAGGGTGACAAGTTTTTTTGTTGTGAATTTCATGAATTATCCTTTCTGATGTAGGGAACGCATTTATGCGTTCCGGAACGGATGAATCCGTTCCCTACAAAATAAAAAACCCCGTGCGAAACACAGGGTCAGTTTCTTTCATCCGGACTTTAACCGTCGGTATCGGAATTTCACCGAATCAAGTTGCAGAGCAACGTCGCAGACTTTAGCGCAATGCGCCTTACTGCCGGTGGGGAATTTCACCCCGCCCCGAAACGTAAAAAATATTAAATTTT
>WRCY01000068.1 GCA_009783695.1 Oscillospiraceae bacterium | reverse complement strand
CGCGTCATTAACTATATCAACAGCGTCTCTGACCTCATGACCAACGGCTTAATCAACTTTATACTTGAAATATTCAACCTTGTTTTCATCACGGTTTTCATGTTTATTGTTTCATGGAGGCTCGCGATTGTGGTGATTGCGGGGCTGCCGGTTTTTGCGCTTTTCATTTTTATAATTAAAAACAAACAGCGCAAGGGCTGGCAGGCAGTATCCAACAAAACCTCAAACCTTAACGCTTATCTTCACGAAAGTATCCGCGGCGTGCAAATCACGCAGCTCTTCACCCGCGAGAAAACCAATTCCGAGCTTTTCGACAAGCTGTCGCGCAGATACCGCAAAGACTGGATGTACGCCATACGATACGTGCATCTGCTCTGGCCCGTCGCCAACATGATTGAAGTAATAGCCAGCGTTTCTGTAATCGGCTTCGGGCTGCTCGTTTTCCCGGAATACGTCTCGCTTGGCACGCTGATTGCGATGGGCGGTTATGCTTTCCGCTTCTGGCAGCCGATAATTAACCTTTCGAGCTTGATGAATGCCTTTATCAACGCCGTGGCTTACCTTGAGCGCATTTTCGAGCTGCTTGACGAACCCGTTGCAGTCAGCGATATTAAAAACGCTGAAGAGATGCCGGAGATTAAAGGTGAGGTCGAATTTAAAAATGTTACTTTTTCTTATGAAAACGACATCAACGTCCTCAACAACCTTTCATTCACCGTAAAAGCAGGTGAGAGCGTCGCGCTCGTGGGTCCCACGGGTGCGGGAAAAACCACAATCGTGAACCTTATTTCAAGGTTTTATAACCTTAATTCCGGCGAAATTCTTATTGACGGCAGGGATATTTCAAAGCACACGCTTCACTCCCTGCGCTCGCAGATGGGGATTATGCTTCAGGACAGCTTTATTTTCAGCGGCACGCTGATGTTTAACCTCAAGTACGGACGGCTCGGCGCCACGGACGAGGAAGTTCATGAAGCTTGCAAAATCGTCGGGATTCACGATTATATAATGAACTTGAAAAACGGATACGACACCGAGGTCGCCGAGCGCGGGCAGGGGCTGTCCGGCGGCCAGAAGCAGCTTATTTCCTTTGCGCGAACGATACTCGCCAACCCGAAAATACTGGTACTCGACGAGGCAACCTCATCTATTGACGCGAAGACCGAACGCGACCTGCAGGCGGGAATTAACTATTTGCTTAAAGGCGGGAGCGGACAATCCGCCGGCAGGACTTCTTTTATAATCGCGCACCGCCTCTCGACAATCAGAAACTGCGACAGGATTATGTATGTGTCGGAGCAGGGTGTGACGGAGAGCGGCTCCCATGATGAGCTTATGGCGAAAAAGGGCGACTATTACAGGCTTTACACGGCGCAAACCCTTGAAAGTGATACTGCGGGGTGACGGATAATAAACAGTATTTATAATCAATTAACTTGAAAATGCGTTAGCATTTTCAAGGTGCGACGGTTGCCGCACAGCGGCTTAAGTTGATTGCATAGTTGATTATGCGCTTACAGCGTGAGCGACAAGCTTTGCTTGTCGGAAAAACCGTAAAGCGGTTTTTCAAGTTAATCAACTATATATTTTATGAAAGGAAGATTTATTATGAAAATCGACTCACAAGCTTATGTAAAAGGCAGCGTTGAAGCTATAGCAATGTATTGTCGCGCATTTGGTGCGACAATCGATGAAGAATATGCGTTTAAAGCTCCGGACGGCAGTTATATACATTGCGAGCTAAAGGTGGACGGGAAACATTTTTTGTCTGTTAGCGAAGCAGGAGATAACTGCGAGAAAGAAACCGTTTATCAATGGCGAACTATGGCTTTCAATGTATATGATTTAGGTTCAGAAGAAGCTGTCCGTAATGCTTTTGCCATATTATCAGAAGGCGGGACGGTTATTGACGAGGTAGGACCATGCGATTGGAATGAATGTTGTGCAAACGTGATAGATAAATTCGGTGTATTTTGGTGGATTGCCATATAAACACTTTAAAATTAAAGAACTATAACTATATAAGCATTACACAACAAAACCCGCTCATTGAGCGGGTTTTTTATTATTTTAAAGCGTCGCGCTTTGTGTTTCATTTTCTGCCTTGGAGGCAACTTCTGCCTTGGAGGCAGCTTCTGCCTTTTTCTTTTCGATATCGGCGAGCGCTTCCTTGCGTGAGAGCCCGATTTTCCCCTGCTGGTCGATTTTGATAATCTTCACAATAATCATATCGCCCATGTTGCAGACGTCCTCGACCTTTTCAACCCTGCGGTTTTCAAGCTCGGAAATATGCACCATGCCCTCCTTGCCGGGCGCGAACTCAACGAAGGCGCCAAAGCCGGTCACGCGGACAACCTTGCCCTTGTAAATAGCGCCGATTTCCGGCTCTGCGACAATAGCGTCAATCATGTCGATACAGGCGCGCGATTTTTCCATATCAATGCCGCAAACAAACACGTTTCCGTCTTCGTCGACGTCGATTTTAACTTCATAATCAGCGCAGAGCTTCTGAATAACCTTACCGCCTGTTCCGATAATTTCGCGGATTTTGTCAACAGGGACTTTTGTGTTGAGCATTTTCGGCGCATACTTGTTGACAGTCGGACGCGCCTCGGGAATAGCTTTAAGCATAACCTCGTCAAGTATGTGAATACGCGCCTTGTGCGTTGTTTCGATTGCTTCCTTGATGATTTCCGGTGTTAAGCCGTCAATTTTTAAGTCCATCTGAATCGCGGTGATGCCGTTATGAGTACCCGCAACCTTGAAGTCCATATCGCCGAAAAAGTCCTCGACACCTTGTATGTCAATCATGGTCATCCAGCGCTCACCCTCGGTAATCAGCCCGCATGAAATGCCCGCTACAGGCGCTTTTATCGGCACGCCCGCGTCCATGAGCGACAGAGTTGAGCCGCAGATTGAACCCTGCGAGGTCGAGCCGTTTGATGAAAGTATTTCAGAAACTAAGCGAATCGCATACGGGAAGTCCTCAACGGAGGGAATCACCGGCTCCAGCGCTTTTTCAGCGAGAGCGCCGTGCCCGATTTCGCGCCGTCCCGCGCCTCTGCTGGTCTTGGCTTCGCCTACCGAGTATCCGGGGAAATTATAATGATGCATATATCTTTTAGTCGCCTCGTCGTCAAGCCCGTCGATGCGCTGCGAATCGCTGATGGGACCGAGCGTAGTCACAGTCAGTACCTGGGTTTGACCTCTGCTGAACAAGCCCGAGCCGTGAACTCTCGGCAGCACTCCGACTTCTGATGTAAGCTTGCGGATTTCGTCCAGCTTCCTGCCGTCAACACGCTTACCCTCAAGCAGCCATTCACGCACGACTTTCTTCTGCAGTTTATAAATACATTCATCTATCATCCCTGCATTTATCGCACGCCCTTCTTCTATAACGTCAAATTTAGCGTGAATCTCATCCTTAACGGGCGACAGCCGTTCCTCGCGGATATTCTTGTTGTCCGTATCCAGCGCATGCTTAACCTTTTCCTCAGCGAATTCGCAAATCGCCGCGAACAGCTCCTTATCAACGCCCATCGACGGAAACTCGAACTTCTTCTTTCCGATTTGTGCGGTTATATCATTAATAAAAGGTATAATCGTGTTCACGATTTCTTTGTGACCGAGGTCAATCGCCTTGAGCATAATATCGTCGGGAACCTGGTTCGCAGCCGCTTCAATCATAACGACTTTCTTCTCGCTCGAAGCAAGCGTTAAAGTTAAATCGGTTTTTGCTTTTTGCTCGGCGTTTGGCATAAGCACAATCTCGCCGTCCACAAGCCCCACGGAAATACCGCCGAGCGGCCCGTCCCACGGAATATCGGAAATAGAAAGCGCAATTGACGCGCCTATCATTCCCGCAATTTCGGGCGAGCAGTCGGGGTCTACCGCGAGCACGGTCATCACGACGATTACGTCGTTGCGCATATCTTTAGGGAACAGCGGGCGAATAGGCCTGTCCACCACGCGCGATGTCAGAACCGATTTTTCGCTGGGTCTGCCCTCGCGTTTTAAGAAGCCGCCCGGAATTTTACCCACTGAATACAGCCGCTCCTCAAAGTCCACCGAAAGCGGGAAGAAGTCAATACCCTCGCGGGGTTTCTCGCTTGCGGCGACGTTTACCATTACTACCGTTTCGCCGTAGCGAACCCAGCACGAGCCATTGGAAAGCTCGCAGGTTTTACCGGTTTCGATAGAAAGCTCGCGCCCGCAAAAATTTGTTGTGAAAGTTTTTGGTGTCATGTTTTCATTAAGTCCTTTCCTCACTGATATGGTTTGAAACAGCATTTTCCCTGATTTATGAAAACTTTGCTCCAATTATCAGTCCTCTTTTTAATCCTCTTTATTAAACTGCTTAAAGGGCGGAAACTCTCCGCCCTTTACAGACAATTTTTATTTACGTATGCCGAGCTTCGCGATAATCGCTCTGTAACGCTCAATATCCTTTTTCATAAGATAGTTAAGCAGATTGCGCCTGTGACCGACCATTTTGAGCAGTCCGCGCCTTGAGTGGTGGTCTTTCTTATGACCTTTGAGGTGCTCGGTGAGGTCGCTGATTCTCTTGGTGAGAATTGCAATCTGCACTTCCGGCGAGCCTGTATCGTTTTCGTGGGTGCGGTTTTGCTCAATTACCGCGGTTTTTTCGTCTTTGAGTAACATTTAAGTTTACACTCCTTTTTTATTATTTCCCGTATCATAGTTGAGGGCAAATTGTGTAATACGCCGCAAAACCAAGAAATGGGTTTTTAACGCAACATTAGAATTATATCATATAATATATAACTTGTCAACCTATTTTTCTTTTTTGCTTTCTTTTCGGCATCAGGCGCTTTCTCGGCTCTCCGCGCTCTGTTTTCGGAAGCTCCCCGCTCTCGACGCTTGCCTCGGTGACAATCACCTTGTTCACCGTTTCGTCGCTCGGACTTGTGAACATCACTTCCGACAGCACGCTTTCCATCACTGAGCGCAGTCCGCGCGCGCCTGTCTTGCGCTCAATCGTCTTCTCGACGATTTTACCCAACGCCGCCTGCTCAACGTCAAGCTCAATCCCGTCAAGCTCGAAAAGATACTTATACTGCTTGAGCAGCGCGTTTTTCGGCTCGGTGAGGATTTTCATCAGCGCGTCAGCGTCAAGCTCGTCAAGTGTAGCAATTACCGGCAGTCTGCCCACCAGTTCGGGAATCAGCCCGTACCTCACCAAGTCTTCGGGAACTACGTTGTGCATAATGTCCGCGCTTTCTTTTTCCTTCTGCGACTTCACCTCCGCGCCGAACCCGAGCGAAGACGAAT
This sequence comes from Oscillospiraceae bacterium, assembly GCA_009783695.1. Classification (GTDB taxonomy): domain Bacteria; phylum Bacillota; class Clostridia; order Oscillospirales; family Ruminococcaceae; genus Ruminiclostridium_E. The sequence continues at coordinate 2,097 of WRCY01000068.1, read as the reverse complement.
GAATCCGCTTTGCAATCGTCTTCTCAATTCCGTCAAACGCGCCGCCACAGATGAACAGAATATTACGTGTGTCAATCTGTATAAACTCCTGATGCGGGTGTTTGCGTCCGCCCTGAGGCGGCACACTTGAAACCGTGCCCTCAATAATCTTGAGCAGCGCCTGCTGAACTCCCTCCCCGCTGACATCTCGGGTAATTGACGTATTCTCGGAGCGCCGCGAAATCTTGTCAATCTCATCAATATATATTATACCCTGCTCCGCCGATTCTATGTCATAGTCGGCGGCTTGGATAAGGCGCAAAAGCACATTCTCTACGTCCTCGCCTACATAGCCCGCCTGCGTCAGCGTCGTCGCGTCTGCAATTGCGAAAGGAACGCGTAAAATCCGCGCCAGATTCTGCGCGAGCATCGTCTTCCCGACGCCGGTCGGTCCCAGCAGCAACACGTTGCTCTTTTGAAGTTCGACGCCCATATCTTCGCCGTGACCGCCTTTTTTAAGTCCGCCTGCCAAACCGCCCGCCATACCCAAAGTACGTTTATAATGGTTATAAACTGAAACGCAGAGCGTCTTTTTCGCGTTGTCCTGCCCGATTATATACTGGTCGAGTATTTTTTTGATTTCGGTCGGCATGAGAAGCGAGAACGGCTCCTCGTCAAGGTTCGGCTTTCTTCTCGCATGATAATGCTCGGGCGGCTCCAATTCGACATCGCCCTCGTCGAGCAGCATTTGATACGATGTGATTACGCAATCGTCGCAAATGCAACCGCTCGCCCCGAACAGCATACGAAGCACCTGATTCTCTGTTTTGCCGCAAAAACTACATCTAAGCATATTTTTCCTATGTCCTTTCAGCATAAATGAAGAATGAAAAGTTTCGTTTTCCCCAATTCAATGCCATCTATTTTCAAACTTTTCCCATGTCCTTTCAGCACAAACGAAGAATGAAAAGTTTCGTGTTCCCCGATTCAATGCCATCTGTTTTCAAACTTTTCCCATGTCCTTTCAGCACAAATGAAGAATGAAAAGTTTCGTTTTCCCCGATTTAATGCCATCTATTTTCAAATTTTTACATCTATTTCTTGGGTTCCATAATCTTATCAATCAAGCCGTACTTAAGCGCTTCTTCCGCCGTCATGAAATTATCGCGCTCGGTGTCCTGCCGCACAATGTTAATCGGCTGCCCCGTCTTTTCCGACAAAATCCCGTTTAATCTGTCCTTGATGAAAAGCAAGCGTTTCGTGTGAATCTCGATGTCCGTAACCTGCCCCTTGTATCCCGCGGACGGCTGATGAATCATGATTTCGCTGTTAGGCAGCGCGAACCGCTTGCCTTTCTGTCCTGCCGCGAGCAAAAAAGCCCCCATCGAAGCCGCAAACCCGAGGCAAATTGTCGAAACCTCGCATTTTATATACTGCATTGTGTCATAAATCGCCATGCCGTCAGGGACGGAACCGCCCGGACTATTGATATAAAGGAAAATATCCTTCTCAGGGTCCTGCCCCTCAAGAAACAACAGCTGCGCCACCGTAAGGCTGGCGGTCACGGGGTTTACATCCTCGTGCAGCATAACGATTCGGTCGTTGAGCAGGCGGGAATAAATATCATAGGCGCGCTCGCCTCTGCCGGTCTGCTCAATTACAGTAGGCACAAGACTCATGTGTGGGTTAAAATTCATTTTTACGTCTCCTTTTGTTTTGCCGGCGCATACCGGGCGATACGCCCTACGCCGTTATTTTCTTCGCTTTCTCCTTAACTATTTCCATCGCCTTTTCCGCTTTGAGGTCGCGTTCAAGCGACTCGTATTCAATCAGCTCCCTGACCTTATCCGCCGGCATTCTGTAGAATTCCGAAAGCTTCTCAAACTCGGCTTCGACCCTTTCCTGCTCAACCTCGATGTTTTCAAGGTCGGAAATTTTCTCAAGCGCAAGCCGCATCTTCACCTGCTTTTCCGCCATCTCGCGGAACATATCCCTGAACTGCTCCATGCTCTGATTCGAGTACTGCAGATACGCCTGCACGTTCATTCCCTGCTGCTGGTTTTTAAATTCCCAGTCGCGAACCATATCATCAATGCGGTTTTCAAACATAACCGTCGG
>WRCY01000067.1 GCA_009783695.1 Oscillospiraceae bacterium | reverse complement strand
TATACTGCCCCGCAGTCCCCCAAGTAGTGTCTACGTGATACCAGCCGCCGTTGATTTTAACTAAATTCCAGGAGTGACCTGCGTTGCTCGCCCGATTGGTAGTGACGGCGCCGTAGAATGATATAGCTTCTACTCCCGCATGGGTAAGCAGATATCCGTAAGCGAGCGTATACCCCATGCAGGTCGCCCCGCGTCCTACAAGCGCGTTAGCTATGCTGTGACGGCCGTTAACATAGCGCACGTTTTCGGTCATCCAGTCGTAGATGATTCTCGCCTTTTCAAAGTCGGACATATCGTTGCGGATTAAACTCATGACCTCCTTCACCGTGTCCCCGAGCTCGCCGCCGGGCCACGGATTTAAGCTTGAATATTCTCCGGTTTCGTTAGAGTGGAAGACGGGTATCATGTTTATGAGATTATCAGGATTCCTTGTTGTTCCCGCCGCGTCTGCTGTAAATGGCAGAGACAAAAATATGACTGTTGCTAATAAAACTGATATTAATTTTTTCATGGTTAAATCCTCCTCAATAAAAATCACCTTTAGTTTTGCTGTTACCTTATACCCGCGATAAGTTTTAAAATATCAAGCGCGTCGCTTGTGCCAACGTCACCTAAATCGTATTTTATGCGCATTTCATCGGTGAGCGGCGAAACTCCGGCAACGTAACGGAGAATCTGCAGCGCGTCCTGCGTTGACGGGCAGCAGTCGCAGCTTGTTATATCAATCATTCCTGTGCGAATACGCGGTTCGCTGCTTCCGAGAGTCGACCATTTGAAAAAGACTTTGCCGTCTTTATAAACAAGCTCACCCGCTGTAACAGTCCTGTCTTCATCAACTACCATGTCGGCGGGGCGCGGGAGCCGGGTAAAGCTGTTTGTGTTAATATTAAAGCGGTAGAGGTCAGCCCTGCTGTAAAAATATGCCTTGTTGTTGCGGATGCCGGCGAAGCTCAGCGTGTGGCTGTCGTTGTCTTTAAGCACGTGCGCTTCCGTTTCTCCGGTTTTTATATTAAAAGTATTTAAGGTTATGTTGTTAGAATCGGGGTCGGTTATATAATCATATATTCGTATACCCCAGGAATCGTAGGTCCAACTGCTTGTGTCTAAACGAGTGATATTATTTTTTCTTTCAAAAAAGAAAGCGAGGTCTCCGTGAACGGCGAGAGGTTCGGGATTTCCCGAGCTGATTGTAGAGCTAAGCAGGTCGGTCGGTACGGGAAAGATTTGCTCGGTGAGCGGGTCGAAAAAGGCTGCGGTGCGGTCATCATATAAGCCGGCGCGGTAATAAAAGTAATCGCCCTCAACTCTGAGAACAGCGCCGGGAGTGCTTGTCATGAGGGTTGTGGTTTGACCTGTGGTGATATTATGCTTTTGAAGCCGGTCTGCGTTAATGAAGAAAATTGAATCGCCTTCTATGTGAAAATTAGTTCTGCCGAACGCGCCGCCGATACCGTTGTCGGCTTCGAGGGTGGTGCTTTGACAGGTGATAATATTATATATGTGAATCCTGCTTCCGTCAAAGGTGACAGCCGAATTACCTATCAACCGAAAACCTATGCTCATGCGGTTTTCGTCGACGCCGGAGAACGGTATAAAAGAGTCAATGGGAGTGGCGGGTATGCTTGCTCTGTGCCAGTCATGCCTTTCCGACATGACTTCGTCCGAAAGAAGAAAATACGTATATCTCTCCGCTGTACCCCACGTGGTGTCCACATGATACCAGCTGCCGTTAATCTTTACCAGATTCCATGCGTGACCTCCCCAGCCGCCATATCCGTCAGCCCTACCGCTGATAAGTCTGTTTGTTATTCCCGCCTCGTTAAGTAAGAACTCAAATGCGCGCGCAAAACCGGAACATACCGCACTTTTTTCTACTAATGCGTTATAAACACTGACTTTCTTAGGGCTATTTCCATAATAACCGTTCCAGTCATACCATACATTCCTCGTTATCCAGTCATACAAAATCACTGTTTTCTCAAAATCGGTCATTTCGGGTTTGATTTGCCTGAAAATTTCTTTTACAACAGCGTCAATTTGTTGTTGCTCTGATGGTTCGGCAGAAGCTGTGAGCGGAAAGGATAAAAACATGGCTGCCGCCAATAAAACTGATATTATTCTTTTCATGACTCAGTCCTCCTAAAAAATCATACATTTGTCAGAAAATCCTTTTAAAAACCCATCTGCGCGGAGAACTCATTTGCGTCAAACTCCGGTATAATAAGAACTCCCTCCCCCCAGGCGGAGCTGTAAAACTGATGACCTAAATGCGTTATACCGCTTATTGGGGAAGCGATATAATCACCCGAACCCATTTCCAAAAAAGTATGGGGTCTTGATTCATAATAAAATACATATATGTCATGAACATTTGTGACCCATGCCTCGCGAAGCGGCTCGGCGTCCTCCCAGGGGGGTGAAGACACAAGTGTAAGAGCAGTATCAAGTCCGAACCATTCATAATTTATATACACGGCTGTATTTAAAGGAATCCTTTGCACGGGATTCGGGCTTATGTATATCCAGACACCTCCCCATTCCGAGCCGATGCCCCCGTGTTCTTCAACAAGCATAACGGCTTGTGCGTCATCAAAGTATGAAGCGAAGCGGGTGCGAAGCTCGGGGGCGCGCCTGTCATCCGACAGATTCTGCTCATAAAAGAGAATGTTGCGCTCATTCCAGTTAGGGAATATGCTGCTTAACTGCCCGTGAATATCATTGCCTGTCAGCATTGCAATGCCGCCTTCATACGTTATGCCGTTGTTTTTCTCGCCGCCGTCACCGACGGGCGCTTTCTCCGCCCTTTCATTATCCGTGCCGCCGTCCGGATAGGGTATATCATCCGGATAATCAAGACCGACGTCTGAAGAGGAACTTATGGCCGGAGTCAGAATATCATCCGGATAATCAAGTCCGCTAACACGCAGAATATGCTCGGTCCACCCTAAAACACATATTCCGCAGGCTTCACAAAAAGACATTACATCTGTTCCGTGATGTATTCCCGCTATTTGCGGAACACCAATGACATAAACCGGGCTGTAACGATGAACTATGTTGTCAAAATCACTATGATATTCAGATATGCCTGTACCGCTGTAAAGCCCGTCATGGAATGTACCTTCGTATATCATGCGGAAAGACGGAAGTATGCTTTTGTCAATCGCCTGCTGCACAAGCGTTCCGTGTCCGTTCGGGAAATCATTTTCCCAAAGACCTATGTAATAACTATAGTTATTATTGCCCGGGTCAAACGAAAACCACGTTCCCGTGCCGCTGCGAATCCCGTCAGCTATTTCCCCGTAATAAACATAGCCTCTCGAGGACATCGTTTCCCCGAAAGGAACATCTCTTTTCGGATGGATTGTAATATATAACCCGGAAACCTGATGAGTGATTATATTTGTCCGCGCTTTCTCGGTCAGCTGCGTATATATACCCTCACTTTTTATTTCACCGGCGGCATAAAAATCTTCACTTGCCAGCGCTCCCGCAAGCCTTTCCAAAAAATCGGTTTCCTCCGCTGTCAGCGTAATTGCCTGAGCGGGCGAATAAGGAATTTCAAACGCTGAGAGCTCACCCGCTTGCCCGGTTGCTCGCTCCCGCCTCGTTACATCGGCAGCAGCGGGAACATCATTTGAACCCGCCAAAACAACAGCCGTAATAATCCCCGCCGTACAAACAATACCCGCAATGGCAGCGGCAATCACCTTAACCGAAACCGCAGAGGCGGCTGCGGTCGTCGTTTCAGCTGCTGCGGTGACGGTCGTTGTTTCGGCGGCTGCGGTTGTTGAAATCTCCGTTGCTGCCGAAGCTGTAATACTAAATGCATTGGTGATTCTTGCAAAAATCTGCGCGGGAACTTCAGTATGCTCCATTGCGGCTCTTAAAAGCGGGATTAACAGGAACGGCGTGCCCATGTACAGCTTCAGCCCCTCCTTGTCCTCCAGCTGTTCAAGCTCCCTGCGGATTTTTTCACGCGCCAGCGCAAGGCGGGTTTTAACCGTATTTTCGCTTACCGCTAATTGTTCGGCAATATCAGCCACACTTAACCGCTCATAATAAAAATAATACACGCATACACGCTGGGGAAGCGGGAGCCGGTCAACGATTTCTATTATTAAGCGCGCTGTTTCGGCATTGTCAAGCGCCTTGTCGGGAATAAGCAGAGCATCTGTTTCCTCAATAAATTCTATGCCTGCTTTTTCTTCGGTTTCTGCCGTTAATGCGTTATTTTTATTTAACGCGCGGGTGCATTTATTTACGGCAATACGATTCAGCCACGCAGGGAACGCCTGCGGGTCTTTAAGCTCGCTGATTTTTTTATGTACAGTCATGAATACATCTTGCGTTATTTCTTCGGCTTCCTGCTTATTTTTCATCAGCTTTAAAGTTAAGAAGTAAACAGACTGTGCAAATTCGTTATAAAGCGCTTCAAATGCCGTTTCATCGCCGTTTTGTAATGATTTCACGGTTTGGATTAAAATTTCAGATTCCATAGTTGCTCCTAAAAAATAAAATTTCCCTCTATATATACAGGATACATAAAATAGGGCTTAGGTTTTATTTTCCGAAAAAATAAATAAAAATTGTTAATATATACAAATTTTAATAGTGAAACATAAAAATTTTTTATGCATTTTTAATATCTTGATTTATGTCTTATAATTATATAATTATAACATAAAATCAAGGATTAGTCAATTTTTTAAGTGTAATATAGTTGGTTAACTTATAAAAAAGATTCGCTTCCGTGCGTAAGCGAAAAGAACTCTCACCGGTTTTTAGCGGGGAGAGTTCAGTTAAAATTATTTAAACGAACACGGCTTACATCGGAAGAAACACTGTAAAGCAGCTCCCTTTCCGGGGTTTGCTTTTGACCTCTATCCTGCCGTTTTCAATCTCTAAAATCCTTTTTACAAGTGACATTCCGAGCCCGTTTCCCTCGGTAGACCTTGACCCGTCGCCCTGATAAAACTTATCGAAAATACGTTTTTGCACTTCTTCATCCATTCCTATTCCCGTATCGGATATGCGGGTAACGGCCTCATTGCCGGCTATGTCAAGTGAAACGCTAATCGTACCGCCGTCGGGACTGAATTTTATTGCGTTCCCCAGGAGATTTATCCAAAGATGGCTCAGCATTTCCTCGTTTGCGTTAATACGTACCTCTGCAAGGTTAACATCAACCTCGAGCTTCTTTCTTAAAAGCTGCGGCTCTAAAAGCAGAATAGTTCTGCGGATTTGCTCGTCAAGCGGATATTCGGCTTCTTCGGCGGTTTTTTCCGCGCTTTCCAGGCTCGATAAAAGAAGAACATTGCCCGAAAGCCCCGAAAGCCGCTCACTTTCCGATATTATGATGTCAACATATTCATTTCGCTGTTCAAGGGTCAGCGTATCCTTTTTCAAACGACGCGCAAATCCCCGGATTGAAGCGACAGGCGTTTTATACTCATGCGAAACGTTGCTGATAAAATCACTGCGAAGAGTTTCTATGGCCGAGAGTTCATGCGCCATTTTGTTAAAGCTGTGCGAAAGCTCTTCAAGCTCGTATACACCTTTCAGCTCTACCCTGACATTAAAATCTCCCGCAGCCACTTTGTGTGTTGCGGCAATCACTCTGCGAATCGGCTTTAATATTTTTTTGCCGAAGAAAGCCGCTATCGCCGTTCCGAGAAACGTACTGAAAAGCATCATCGGAAATATTATGCGCAGAGGTGCGTAAAAATATATTTCTTCCGGTATGGGCTCCTGCTTGAAGCTTATAGCTCCGGAAAAATGCAGGAACATCACAAGAAACCCCGCAATCATCATAGCCGCCAGGATAACCGCAAAGACAAACAGAACGAGAGAAAATGTCAGTCCGAAGCGTTTTTTAATAATATCATTCATCGTTTCTCACCGCCTTGTAGCCGAGGCCGCGCACAGTTTCAATCGAAAACTCAGACCAGCCGGAAAAGCGCTCGCGCAGCCTCCCGATGTGTACGCTGACCGTATGCTCGGCTGATTCGCTGTCAAATCCCCAGATTTCATCCATAAGCTGCATCCTGGTAAAGATGATGCCCGGATAACTGAGCAGCTTATACAGAAGCATGAATTCCTTCTGCGGCAGTGTTTCCCGCTCCGTGCCCCTGTTTATTGTCAGGTTGTCGTAGTTCAGCGTCACCTGACCTATTGTTATTCTCCGCTCGTTTACGATTTTAGCACGCCGGAGCAGCGCCTTGACCCGAAGAATCAGCTCTTCCTCGTCGACAGGCTTTACCATATAATCGTCCGTGCCGACTAAAAAGCCCTTGCGTTTATCTTTTATTGACTCCCTTGCCGTCACCATAAGTATAGGAAAGTCATAACCCGCCTCGCGCAGCTGCTCCGTCAATGTGCAGCCGTCCATGCCCGGCATCATAATATCCGTAATCATCAAGTCAATGTGCTGCTCGTCTATAATATTAAGTGCCTCCTGTGCATTTTCCGCCAGCACGGGGGAAAACCGCTCATCAAGCAGCGCCGCTTCCATGAGTTTTCTTATATTAGGTTCGTCCTCCACCACAAGAATCCGAATCATATTTTTAATAAGTCCTTTCTGCAAGAGCGGAAAATAAAAAGCTTCGTTTTCCCCGATTCAGCACCGATAGTTCCAAACTTTTAATCCTTTCTGCAACAACGGAAAATAAAAAGCTTCGTTTTCCCGATTTAACACCGATAGTTCCAAACTTTTAATCCTCCGATGCGATTATTACTTTATTCTATATTATATCATAAACTTCAACTGAACTTCAATAAAAATTGAAACTTTGTTGAAGTTCAGTTGAAGCTCGCCTGTTATAATTTAAATGTTCGGTTTTTTCTCCGCTTTGTAAATAAATTCCTCCTCAAAAAGAATGAACGGCAAAGCGGGGAAACCGACAACGAGAATAAAAAGAAGAAAATTTAACGTAGTATGGCGGAAATTTAGCCGAGAATCCGCCGTGGGCGAGATACTAAACAGGCTCTAAGAAAGGACTTAATAAAAAATGCGTGAAACATCAATTATAACAAGATTTAAAAATAAGGAAGTGCGCGAAAGATTTATGCAGCATGAGAAAGTCAAAAACTCGATGAGCAGGTATTTTGAATCGTTTAATACAGACAGCGGCGTTTCTTTGGATATGTGTATTTCTGAAGCGTCGGGCACGTCGTCTATGGCTTTTCTTTTTCCCCATGTCAGCGGAACGGAGGCTTGCCGTGAGCTGGGCTTCACATATCTTTACAGCGGCAATCATATAACGGTTAACAGCGAAGATGAAAATGAAGATAAATTTGAACAAAACTATGAAAGATATAATATCTTAACGGACGACGGCGGGATTATGGTTCGCGGACAGGATAACGGACAGTACGCGGTAGTCAGTGCGAGCGGATACTTTATGAGCGATGAATATAAAAACAGCTGCTTTTTGCCCGAAAAAGACGACTACGGAAATCATATACCGTC
>WRCY01000066.1 GCA_009783695.1 Oscillospiraceae bacterium | reverse complement strand
AGCTTGGCGATTTCTTTTCCCCAAAATATAACGCTTCCTGCAGTTGGATTATCCATACCGCTGACAGTGTAGAGCAGTGTAGATTTCCCCGAACCCGACGCACCCATGATTGCCACCATCTCGCCTTCGGTCATTGAGAAGTTCACGTTCTTGAGGACGTTGTTCTGCCTTTTGCTGATTATATAGGTCTTGCAAAGGTCTTTTACGTTTAATACTGTAGTCATGCTTAATCTCCATTCTCCGGCGAAGCCGGTATTGCGTCCGGCAGCCAGCCTGTTATTCTACGTTATTAATTTCTTTGAAGTCGATTTTATTTACCGCGATTGCCCCGAATACTGCCGCTGCTATTGTTCCGAGGAACAGGATTAACGGGTAAAAGAAATACACTTCAAAAGCGACGATATTAAGCGGCATTTTCGGCGCGCCCATGATTCCGAAGGTATAGCGTGTCATTACAGGGTTTAACGGATTTGACAGCAGTATGCCAAGCCCTGCCGATATTAAAAGCACTACACCGATTCGCATAATCTGCCATAATTTTATGGAACGGTTGGTGAAGCCTATGTTTTTCATAAGCGAAATTTCGCCGCGTTCCCGCGTTACAAATGCCCGCACGAGCAGAATTGTAATAAGGCAGTTTATGAACAGCACCACAGCGAGAATCAATGATTTCAGCCCCCCGACCATATCAATGGAGTTGCCGATATATAAAGCAAGATATTCCGATGCAGTTTTTATTTGCAGGTCGGGTGTTAATTCTTTCATTCGCTCGATTTGTCCCGTTATATTGGTACGATTTATAAAATCGCCATGTATAGTCGTTATTGATGCGAAATGTGCATCAAGTTCCGCAGTTTTCGGAAACATTAAACTATCCCCCATGTTATTCATGGACTGCATACTTGCGGTGATGATATATTGCTTTGTATCCGCGCCTATTTTAATATTAACCGTATCGCCTATAACAACTGCTAATCTGTTCATGTTGAGCTCTGTCATAGCGATTTCATTCGATAATACAGGCGGTATTCCCGCTGTAAAGTTCTTGTGTCTGTCAGTTGTATAAACCAAAGACTGAAGTGCCATAACCTGTGCTCCGGAATCAATGTCGTCTGTATAAACCCACGGGAGAAACACTAATACGGTGTTGAGTTCAATATCAATGCCGTTTTGTTTATACAATTCCTCAAGCTCGCCCGCTTTTGTGGTGTTTGATTCGGAATCAGGTTCGGTTGATTCAATATAAACATCGCTCTTTGATACCCCGAACACGTATATTATCTCATCTCCTGTCAATGTATTCAACGCGTTAAGCGGCATAACAATTAATAAAGTTCCGAGAATAAAGGTTATTACAAGCACCGTATAGCTTTTAACCGCGCTCAGAATACTGTTAAACGCCATATAGAGCACGGTCGGAATTCTTCTGCGCCTGTTAAGACGGAAAAACCGCCTCTTCTTGAACCGTTCTCCCGTCGCGCCGCCCCGAATCGCCTGTATAGCGGTGAACTTGTCAACACTTCCCGCGCTTAAATAACAGAATAAAATCACCAGCCCGATTATAACAATGCCGCAGATTATGTTTATTATTATGCTGCTGTCCGATTGAATCGCCATATTTTGCTGAACGCCTTCGAGCATCATCGTACCGAACGGAATACTTATAATAGTTCCGATAATTACGCCGATAAGCGCAATGGCGAAATACTTTATTATATAGATGTTCTTGATTGCGGAGTTTGAGAGCCCGATTGCTTTCATAATCCCGATTTCACGATAATCTTCCTGTAACGTAAATACAATGGTAAAACGTAGAATCGCGAACGCAATTATAATCAGTACAATCCCGATTAATATAAGTAATGCTGCCATGACGAGTTCCAGTGTTAAGGTAGTTTCAATCATTGAGCGGTCGGCTGACATTTGGATTAAAAAGTCCTGCTTTTGTAATTCACGGCGGACCGCATTTGATTCGGGGGTTAAAACCGAGTATAAATTATATAATGCAGATTCCGCCCCTAAAAAATAATCATAATCATCTTCACTTATAATCAACCTTTTCGTGTCTATATAAGGTGAGCCAAATATAATATCCCTTGTTGTATAAGCCAAAGTAAATGTTTTTTGTCTGTCGCCGATTCGCAAGGTGATTTCATCGCCGATTTCAAGCTCGGAACGCCTTGCATCATAACGGGACAAGACGATTTGCCCGTTTTTCAAAGCAGGCACAGGTAAATTATTGTCGCCGAGCGGGAAGTTGAATTTTTCCGGTAATCGTGTAAGTAAACATAACCCCCTCATTACAAGATAATCATCATTGATGAAGTTTTCATCTGTGACGATAATTCCGACTTCCCGCTCAAAATCCTCAGTGTATGAAAGCGCAGACAGCCATTCCTCGAACCTTTCGGTATCTTCGTCAGTTTTCCATACGAAGAAATCGGCTATGTTGCTTTGCTCGCCGTAATAGCTGACTGCGTTCATAATTACTATAAGATTGCTGACGCTTGAAGCGGTGAATACAGTACATAGAGTTATGAAAAGCAACAGGATTATATTCATGGATTTTTTACGTTTTAAGTCCTTTTTTAAGATATTAAAAAACATGATACTCCCCCCTTCTTGAAGTTAAGAATACCATGTTAATTATTAAAAAATCCTTAAATAAATGATGTTTTTTATTTTCAAGTATGATTTTAATTCGACAATTTACGCAACCCCGCATTTTCCCATACACCTATTACTTCAACACCTACAAATAAAATTCTTGCCTGCGCAGGAATTTTATGCTATACTATAATAAAATACACGAAAAGAATTAATCAGAATGTATGACATAATCGAAACGCAGAACTGCGGCTGCATCGGCGACGGACAGCCCGCAATCCGGGACATCTTTTCGGAGTGCATATGCGACTGCGTTGACGAGTGCGGCAGTGACTTGCCACGGCAGCCACAGAAGCTCCTGAACCCGCCCATAAGGGTTTGGTTCGTATAAAATAGAGGGGTTGAGTTTAAAACAGACGGTACAAAAACGAGGAAAACGAAACTTTTTATTCCACGTTGGTGCAGAAAGGACATAGTGAGATAATGAGCGATAAAAACTTGACGCAACGCCTAACCACTGATGGCGGTTATGTAATTGAAATCGACGAAGAGAAAAAAAGAATCACCATATCCATAGGCAGCGGTAAGCAAAAAATCATTTTAGACGAGAATAATAATACGGTCAGCTTGGAAGCAGGGAGCAGCTTGAACATCAAGGCAGGCAGCATAAGCATAGAAGCCGATAACACTTTAACGCTCAAGGGCAAGCAAATCAAAATTGATGGCAGTACAACAAAAATAATCGGACAGAGTGCCGAACTCACCGGCTCAAATGTTAAAGTAGAGAGCAGCGGAATTCTTACGCTCAAGGGTTCCGTGACAAAGATTAACTAAAGGAGTTGTATGATATGGGTTTTGGCGTCTGCGGCGGAGCAATGATGAGCTGTTCTTTCGGGATTGCTCCATCGTCACTTATGGTTTTACCTCAGAATAAGGTTGTGCACACGATGCCAATGGCAAACATTATGGATAATAAGCCGCTTGTTAATATTCTGCCTTTCGGAATGTGTCGGTCGTTAGCCAACCCCACAGTAGCGGCCGCTACCGCCGCGGCTCTCGGTGTGCTGACACCGATGCCATGTATTCCGAATATTGCCGCGCCGTGGACGCCGGGCAGTCCTGCTGTTCTTGTCGGCGGGCAGCCGGCTTTAACCGACAGTTCCAAATGCCTGTGCTTATGGGGCGGGGTTATTTCCATCGGCTTCGCCGGACAGGCTACGATTATGGTGGGGTAGGAATTAATAAAAGAAAACGTCGAAGAACTTAAAGCTCCGGACATTGTCGGTATGAATGCAAGGCTTAACATAAAAACCTCAGTAAAAATCCCTGAACAAATAATTCGCGAGCGAGCTATTGACAATGCACACCTTTTTATGATATTATCTAAAATAGAGGTTTCACAACACGATAAGACAACATTAACCTCGCGTTTGAACTGAAAGCACCTTTAAAAGCTCATGCAGATTTAAATGAGCACATAACGATGGGAATTACCCAAGTAACGGAGAACGATAATAAAACCTCCGTATCAATGGCTTGTTGAGGGGGTAGTGCGGGTTTCCGTGCGTGGGTTCAAGTCCCGTCCTTCGCAGGCGACAGGCCGCCGCAGGCAATATCCTATCGCCCTTAATAGGGTGGTGGGATATTATAATAATAAAACCAATATAATATATAAACAATTTATGGAGAAAAAGAGGGACAAATGTACAACAATATTTTAGAAGCAATCGGAAAAACTCCGCTTGTCAGAATCAACCGCATAAACCCAAATCCCGCCGTGCCAATGTACGCGAAGCTTGAGGGATTTAACCCCACCGGCAGCGTCAAGGACAGAATCGCGCTCAAGATGATTGAGCAGGCGGAAGCGGACGGGCTGCTCACAAAAGACAAAATAATCTTAGAGCCGACTTCCGGCAACACCGGCATCGGGCTTGCGATGATTGGACGCGTAAAAGGTTATAAGGTCGAAATCGTGATGAGTTCTGCGGTTTCAATCGAACGCCGCAAGATGATAGCAGCGTTCGGTGCAAGCGTCGTCCTGACCGCGCCAGAGCTCGGCACGGACGGTGCGATTATAAAAGCTCAGGAGATGGTCGCCGCAAATCCCGACAAGTACTTCTTCCCGAACCAATTCTCAAATATCCACAACTGGGTGGCGCATCATAAGACGACAGCCGAGGAAATCTGGACGGACACCGACGGTAAAATCACGCACTTCGTATCGGCGCTCGGTACATCGGGAACGCTGATGGGTACGGGTAAATTTTTGAAAGAGAAGAACCCCGAAATCAAAATAGTGGAGGCGCATCCCGAATACGGGCACTACATCCAGGGGCTCAAAAACATGGAAGAGGCAATTGTCCCCGAAATCTACGACCCGAAGGCTATTGATATAAGCATAATGATTGACACTCAGGAAGCCTACGCTAAAGCACGCGAAATCGTAGCAATGGAGGGGATTTTCGTAGGCATGAGCAGCGGCGCGGCGATGATTGCGGCATCCAAGACAATCGAAACGCTGACATCGGGGCTTGTTGTAGTCGTCTTCCCGGACAGAGGCGAAAAATATCTCAGCACGAGTTTGTTTGAGTAAAAGAACGTAATAATATTTATAGGACGTAAAATGTTCGTAACCAAATCCGCATAAACGGAGAAAACGCCGTTTAAAAGCGCATTGGTGAAGAAAGGGCTATAAGGAAATGGGTTTATCCGATTTATTTTTCGGTGATTATTCCAAAAAAGAACTTAAAAGAATGGAACCAATGAAGCAGAAAACCTTGGAGCTCGAGGCGGTTTATGAAAAAATGAGCGACAAGGAGCTTCAGGGGCAGACGCAGGTTCTGCGCAGCCGGCTCAAAGGCGGCGAAACGCTTGACGACATACTGCCCGACGCTTTCGCGGTCTGCCGAGAGGCGATGTGGCGCGTAATAGCGATTAAGCCCTACCCTGCTCAAATCCAGGGCGGCATCGTGCTTCACCAGGGCAGAATAGCCGAGATGAAGACGGGCGAGGGTAAAACCTTTGTTGCGGCGCTGCCGTCATACCTTAACGGTCTTACGAGCGAGGGCGTGCACGTTGTCACGGTCAACGACTATCTCGCCAAGCGCGACAGTGACCTCATCGGGCGGGTTCACCGCTTCCTGGGGCTGACTGTCGGGCTTATTATTCACGACAAAGACGGCGAGCAGCGCAGGGAGGCCTACACTGCCGACATCACCTACGGCACTAACAATGAGCTCGGCTTTGATTACCTGCGCGACAACATGTGCGTGCGCAAGGAACAGAAAGTGCAGCGCGGGCATCATTATGCAATAGTAGACGAGGTCGACTCGATTCTTATAGACGAGGCGAGGACGCCGCTTATTATCTCGGGGCGCGGGGACAAATCCTCGGAGGTCTACCAGCAGGCTGATAAATTTGCGCGCAAGCTCAAGATGGTCAAGGTTGTGGAGCTCGACAGCAAAGAAGAACACGACGAATACGAGGGCGATTATATCGTGGACGAAAAGGCGCGGACAGCGACGCTTTTGCCCTCCGGCGTTAAAAAAGCCGAGGAGTTCTTCGGCATAGAAAACCTAATGGACCCCGAAAATATGACGACGCTGCACCATGTTAACCAGGCGATAAAAGCGCACGGAATCATGAAAAGCGACGTTGATTATATCGTGGACGAGGGCGAAATTGTAATCATCGACGAGTTCACGGGGCGCAAAATGCTCGGCCGGCGGTTCAGCGAGGGGTTTCATCAGGCAATCGAAGCTAAAGAGGGCGTAAAGGTCAAGCACGAAAGCAAGACTCTTGCTACAATCACGTTCCAGAACTACTTCAGATTATACGGCAAGCTCTCCGGTATGACGGGTACCGCGATGACGGAGGAGCAGGAATTCCGCGGAATTTATAATCTTGACGTGGTTGAGATTCCGACTAACAAGCCGATTGTCAGAGAAGACGGCAACGACCAGGTTTTCGGCACCGAAAAAGGCAAGTTCATCGCGGCAATCCGGCAGATTAAGGAATGTCACGAAAAAGGACAGCCCGTGCTCGTTGGTACGATTTCAATTGAGCGCTCGGAGCTGCTGTCGAAGCTGCTTAAAAAAGAGGGTATAAAACACGAGGTTCTGAACGCCAAGAACCACGAACGCGAGGCGGAAATAGTCGCGCAGGCGGGTAAGCATAAGGCCGTCACAATCGCCACAAATATGGCAGGCCGCGGCACAGACATTATGCTCGGCGGCAACCCCGAATACCTCGCAAAAGCGCAGATGCGCAAAGAGGGTATTGAGGAGGATTTAATACTGGAAGCTACAGGCTTCGCAGATACGGACGATGAGGAAGTTTTAAACGCACGGGCGAAATTCAAGACGCTTTTCGATAAGTACAAGGAGCAGATTATCCCCGAATTTGAGGCGGTCAAGGCTGCGGGCGGGCTGTTCATTCTCGGTACAGAGCGGCATGAATCGCGGCGCATTGACAACCAGCTGCGCGGACGTTCGGGACGTCAGGGTGACCCGGGTGAGAGTCGGTTTTTCATCTCGCTTGAAGATGATTTGATGAGAATATTCGGCGGCGAGCGGGTTCAGGGCATGATGGGCGCGCTCAAAATCGAGGAGGATCAGCCGATTGAAAACCGTATGCTCACTAAAGTAATCGAATCGTCGCAGAAGAAAATCGAGGGGCGTAACTTCTCAATCCGCAAGAACGTGCTCGACTTTGACGATGTTATGTCGCAGCAGAGGACGACGATTTACAGCCAGCGTTCGGCAGTGCTTGACGGCGGCGACGTCAGCGAGAAAATCCGTTCCATGATTATAGAAACCGTAGATGAATCCGTTAACACTTTCTGCCAGGGCGACGTTGCAGACGACTGGAATCTTACAGGTCTGCGCGAGAGCTGGGCTGGGGTTCT
>WRCY01000065.1 GCA_009783695.1 Oscillospiraceae bacterium | reverse complement strand
TAACACGCATATAATCTGGGTTTGATGTTTGTCCCTGTTTCTCTGCATTTTCCATAAACCTTCGCGCAGCGTGAACCTTTTCTTCTAAAGATGCGATTGCCGCCTTTATTTTTTCAATTGCAAGTTCCATTTATGTCACCTCCCTTGTTAAAAAGCAATTATTATAATTCATCCGGCGAGAATTCCTCAAAATTATCCTCGGCTTCAACTATGACGGTTTTTTTAGACTTTCCTTTCGCAGGCTCCGGAGACGGGACAGGGATTTCGGAAGCTTCAGAAACCTCGGGAGTATTATCGGTATCGGACGAGGTGTTAACTTTTTCCGCCTGCTCGCGGACTTTCTGCTCAATTTCGCTCATTATTCCGGGGTTGGCTGAAAGGAACTCCTTTGAGTTTTCGCGCCCCTGACCAAGACGTTCATCTCCGTAATAAAACCACGCGCCGCTCTTTCGGGTTACGCCGATTTCGGTCGCGATGTCGAGGATTTCTCCGTCCTTTGATATGCCCTTACCGAAAATCATATCGAACTCGCATGACTTAAACGGCGGCGCAACCTTGTTTTTTTGCACCTTACACTTAGTGCGTGCGCCGATTATTTCCGTGCCGTCCTTAATCGGCTCGCCCTTACGTACTTCGATTCTGACCGAGGCGTAGAACTTGAGAGCCCTGCCGCCCGGCGTGGTTTCGGGGTTGCCGTAGCCGCCGATTTTCTCGCGGATTTGGTTTATAAAAATCGCAACTGTATTTGTTTTTGAAATGACGCTCGTAAGTTTGCGAAGCGACGACGACATCAGCCGCGCCTGCATGCCTACTGTAGTGCTGCCCATCTCGCCCTCGATTTCGGCTTTGGTGGTCATTGCCGCCACGCTGTCAAGTACGATTATATCCACTGCGCCCGAACGCGTCAGTGCCTCGATAATCTCAAGCGCCTGCTCGCCCGTGTCCGGCTGCGAAACAATCAGCTGGTCAACGTCAACACCGAGCGCTTTAGCATAAACGGGGTCGAGCGCGTGCTCAACGTCGATGAAAGCCGCGATGCCGCCTTTTTTCTGCGCCTCTGCAACGGCGTGCAGCGAAACTGTGGTCTTACCGCCGCTTTCCGGCCCGTATATTTCGGTGATTCTGCCTTTAGGTAAGCCGCCGATACCAAGCGCAATGTCAAGTGTCAGGCTGCCTGTGGGCAGCGATTCGACGTTCATCTTGCTGTGCGCGCCGCTCATGTACATGACCGCGCCCGCCCCGAACTGCTTCTCGATGTGAGCGATGGCAGTTTGCAGGGCTTTCTGCTTTTCGTCCGCGCTTGTATTTGTGTTAATGGTTTTTTTCGCAGCTTCTTTCTTAGGCATTTTCTCCTTGTCCTTCCTGCACCACCGAGGAATGAAGAGTTTGTTTTCCCCGATTCAATGTCATTTGATTTTTATGTTTATTTTATTGCATATATTATTCTGTCGATTCCCGAATAATCTTTTTTTATTTGAGGGGTAAACCCGGCGCTTTTCATCAATTGTGCAACTTTTTCGGCTTGACCGTCGCCGACTTCTGCCGCGAACAAGCCTCCTTGCTTTAAAGCTCCGCCCCAAAGCTTAAACAGCTTCCTGTAAAAATCCAGTCCGTCCTCACCGCCGAAGAGCGCCGTTTCCGGCTCGTGCTTTATTTCTTCCTGCAATTCAAGCATTTCTTGTTTAGTCAGATACGGCGGGTTTACAAGCATAACGTCGGCTTTTATGATTTCAAGCTCCGGTTTTAAAACATCGCCTTTAATTATTCTTATTCTTCTTTTGTGTAAATTTGCATTTTGCTTTAAATATTTAATCGCTTCATCTGATATTTCAACCGCAATAACTTCACAATTGATTTCATTAGCGAGCGCGATTCCGACGCAGCCGCTCCCCGCGCAAAGGTCATAGATTAACGGCGCGTCAAGGGCGCCGCGCCCTGCATATTCTTTCGTTAAATCAACAAGGAACTCAGTTTCAGGGCGGGGAATCAACACGCCTTTCCCGACTTTAAAAGTATACCCGTAAAATTCCCACTCGCCTAAAATATACTGCAAAGGCTCGCCCGATTCCCTGCGTTCAATAAGGCTTTCAAGGCTCTCCCCGCTTTTTTTCGCGTGTTCTTTAAGCCACTTTTCTTCGTTACGGCTCATCAGAAGTCTTGTCGGTAACTGTCAACTGTTCGTTGTCCACTGTCAACTGTTCATCGGGCAAAACAGGAATAAAAGCAGCGAGCGCCACTTCAAGCTGGTCGTCGGTCGGGTCTTTCGTCGTCAGCCGCTGGATTCCCATTCCGGGCGCGGAAATTATTCTCATCACAATGTTCCTGTCGTACCGTCCCGCGAGCTTGAGCAGTTCATAAGAAATCCCGACTAAAACCGGCAGCAGCGCGAGCCTGATTGTCGTCCAAATCGCGCTCGCCGCAAAGGTGTTGATTCCCAGAGCTTCGCTGATTACCCGGTTATCGAATGGCATAAGCGTGTAGAAGATTATGCTGATTGCAAGCATCAAAAAGATGAAACTCGTGCCGCAGCGCGGATGGAAGCGTTTGTAATTCCTCACGTTTTCGACTGTCAGCTTCGCGCCCGATTCGTTAGCGAATATCGTTTTATGCTCTGCGCCGTGATACTCGAAGGTTTTGCGAATATCTTTTACGAGCGAAGACAAAGCCACATAGGTAATGAAAATCGCGATTCTGAGCAAACCCTCGAAAAGCGACTGATACGGCGATAAATCCACTGTCTCCGGCATGAGGTAGTCAATCCCCGTGAAGATAAACGACGGTATGAACATGAAAAGAAGCAGTGTAATCGCAAACCCGAGGATAACGCCGAGCACCATCACGACCGACATCAGCTTGTCGCCGAGCTTCTCGGTCAGCCACTTCTCGAACCTGCCCGCCGTTTCTCCCTCTTCTTCATCCAAATAGCCGGAAATCTCAGCCGACTTCATCATATATTTATAGCCGTCTTTCATCTGCAGGATGAAATTAAAAACACCGCGGATGAAAAACGCTTTTTGATACCATTTTTTCTTCGGCAGTTCCCATTCCTCAACGTGAATGCTGCCGTCTTTTTTGCGTACAGCCATTGCGGCGCGCTTCTCGCCGCGCATCATTATGCCGTCGAAAAGTGCTTGTCCGCCGATTTTTGCCTGTTTTGAGTTCCCGTTCATTATTATTTTCATTAAGTCCTTTCTTCACAAACGAACAATGAAAACAACGTTTTCCCCGATTCAGTTGTGTTTATTTTCAAGCTTTATTATTCCTTATTAACGTTAATTGAATTTTAACTGTCGTTCCTTTGCCCTGCTCGCTCTCTATGGTAAGCAAACCCTCATGCATCATGATTATTTCGTCCGCGACTGCGAGTCCGATTCCCGAGCCCCGCTGGGCGTTATTCGCCTTAAAGAACCGCTTTTTCACCTTAGATAAATCGCGGGCGGAAATCCCGCAGCCGTCGTCGCTTACACTGATTAAGAGCCGGTTTTCATCAGTCTTTGCATTTATTACAACCTCACCGCCGCAGCTGTACTTAACAGCGTTATCGATAATATTTATGAAAACTTGTTTTATTCTGTTTTTATCGCCGCAAATAAAAGCATTAAAACCGGGTTCCGCGTAAGTCAGCTTCACTTTCTCCCTCTTTGCTTTCTCTGCGTAGATTGAAACGGCGTTCGAGAGTTCCGCGAGCGCGTCCATGTTAGATTTTTGCAGCTTCAGGCGTCCGCTCTGCATCTTTGAGAAGTCCAGCAAATCCTCCACCATTTCGGTCAGACGCGAGGTTTCTGAGGTGATTATTTTCATTCCTTTTTCGAGCAGCTCGTCGTCTTTGCCGCTTTCAAGCATTGTTTCGCTCCAGCCGCGAATCGCCGTAAGCGGCGTGCGCAGCTCATGCGAAACCGAGGAAATAAAATCGTTCTTTATTTTTTCCGAGTTTTCCAGGTCGTCCGCCATGGAGTTAAAAATCCTGCAAAGCTCGCCGATTTCATCATTGTTTTTATTTAAGACCACGCGGTCGGAAAAGTCGCCGGCAGCAAGCTTCTTCGCTGAATTCCCCACCTGCCGCAGAGGCGATACAATCGACTGTATGAAGTACATTCCGAGAAAAAGCACAAACAGCATGACCGCGATACTGAGAATGGCGATAATAAGCGTCGTGGTGTAGATTTGCGTATCGATACTGTCGAGGGAGGTAACAACTCTGATTGCGTCATAAACCTCGCCCGAGAGCATAACCGTCACAGCCATATAACGCTGAGAGTTGGGCAGGAATCCCACGTAATCAGCAACCTTGCTTTCGGCAGACCGCGCTTTTTCATAATCGGGCATTTCGTAGCCGCTCTCCGGCGAGAAACCGCTTGAGGTAAGGTCTATTCTGCCGTTTGCCGTGATTGCCATTAGTTCCATGTGATGCTTTTTATCGAATTCTTCTATGGAGCGCCGTATTGCCGGCTCGTAATCGTCCATGTAAGACAGAATCCCGTAAACTATATTCGCTTGTGTGCCGAGATATTGCCGCACAGCGCCGTAATAGTAGCTGCGTAGCGCAAAATAAACGCTCACGTTCACGATTAAAAGAAAAACCGCGACGACGCTGAAGCTGTTAATAAACCATCTTGTTGCTATACTTTTTCGAGCCATATTCCACCAATTAATAGGTAATGGTTAATAATGAATAATTTTTATGTCAGCTTCGCGGATTTTTTAATTCAATAATCATTATTACTTATTCATTGTTAATTATTAATTACAAATGGTCGCAAGACCATTTGTATCCAAATCCCCACACTGTTTGAATAAAAACCGGATTTGACGGGTCACTTTCCACTTTCATGCGAAGCCTCCGTATATTTACATCAACTATTTTATCGTCGCCGTAGTATCCCTCGCCCCAAATATGCACCAAAATGCTCTTTCTGTCAAGCGCGACGCCGCTGTTTTTAATAAAGTACTCCATAATCTGGTATTCAACTTGCGTTAAATCAATCGGTTCGCCGCCTTTTGTAATCACCCTGCTCTTAGTATTAACCGCAAAAGGCCCCGAAATAAGCTCCTTTGTGTTTGCTGCAGCTCCCGCATTAAGGCTCACGCGGCGGTAAATCGCGTCTACTCTTGCAACAAGCTCGGACGGCGAGAAAGGCTTTGTCACGTAATCGTCCGCTCCGATTGTAAGACAGGTGACTTTGTCCATCTCCTGCGTCTTCGCGGAGAGCATGATAATGCCGATTGAGCTGCTTTCCTCGCGAATCAGACGGCATAACTCTGTTCCGTCCATGCCTGGCATCATAATATCAAGCAGTGCAACGTCAAACGGGCGGTCTTCTTCGAGCGCTTTCTTGAACTGCGTGAAGCCGGAAACGCCGGAATCAGCGTCAACCACCTCGTAATTGGCCCGCTTGAGATTAATCACCACGAAGTCGCGTATAGCGGCTTCGTCCTCGCAGACTAAAATCTTCTTCATAAACTCTCCGTTAACAGGTAAGACACTCACCCGGTCGTTCTTACTCAACCGAAATAATATAATAATACACAGGCTGCCCGCCGCTCACGAGCCCTATTTCAATGTCATCGCTGACCTTGCCGCGCAGCGCGTCAAACGCCTTTTCCGCTTCCTCATCGGTTACGTCCGAACCGTACATCACCGTGATGTAGCTTGTGTCGCCCTTAATCATTCTGCGCGTTAGCTTGATGAGCGCCTTTGAAACGTCTTTGTCGGTAAAAGAGAGTTTTCCGTTTTCGAGCGCTATTATGTCGCCGGATTTTATTTTTCTGCCCTCGAAATGACTGTCCCGCGCCGCATAAGTCACCGCACCCGTCCCGACGTTGTCGAGCGCCCTCGTCATAGCCACCGAGTTTTCGCTTACGCCGAGCTCCTCGTCGAAGCAGAGCATAGCCGCAAGCCCCTGCGGAATCGTCCGCGACTGCAGGACTATTACGTTCCTGTCGGCGAGCCTCGTCACCTGTTCGGCCGCCATGATTATATTCTTGTTGTTGGGTAAGACAAAGACATTATGAGCGGGCGTCGCGAGCACGGCTTCGAGTATGTCCTCCGTAGACGGATTCTGCGTCTGTCCGCCGCGCACAATGCGGTCAACGCCGAGGTCGTTGAACAGCGTTTCAATCCCCGCGCCGTTCGCGACCGCCACGAAGCCGTATTTCTTTTCCGGGCGCTCGGGCTTGAGCGTGTGCTTTTGAAGCCCGGCTTTGACAGCCTCTTGTTTATGCTGCTCTTTCATGTTTTCAATTTTCATGCTCGTAAGCGCGCCGAATTTAAGTCCTTCTTCAAGTGCGTTGCCCGGGTTTTCGGTATGAACGTGAACCTTTATAATCTCGTCGTCGTCAACAACGACAACGCTGTCGCCGATGGTTTCGAGATAAGCGCGCAGCGTCATTGCGTCTTTCGCGCCGGTTTTTTTCACGACCAGGTATTCCGTGCAGTAGGTGAATTCTATGTCCATGTCGAACGAGCCGGCTTTGTTTGACGAAGCTTGTTCCGCAGCAACCGCTGTCGCCGCCGAAAGCTCAATTATATCACCGCCCGAAAAAACCTGCCTCATGCCTTTAAGTATAACCACGTACCCCATGCCGCCCGCGTCTACGACGCCTGCTTTTTTGAGAACCTCGAGCAGCTCGGGCGTGCGCTCAAGCGAAGCCTCGGCTTCGGTGAGCAGTACATCAAAAACTTCCTCAGGCTTTGATTTTTTCTCGGCTTTTTTAAGCGCGGCGTCAACCGCCTCGCGCGCGACCGTCAGAATCGTGCCCTCGGTGGGCTTCATGACCGACTTATAAGCCGCGTCCACACCCATTTTCATCGCGCTGATGAATTCCTTGGAATTCGCCTCGCTTTTGCCCGCGAGTCCTTTCGAGAGCCCTCTGAAGAGCAGCGACAGTATAACACCGGAATTCCCTCTCGCACCCCGCAGCATCGCCGAAGCGGTCACGTCAGCCACTGTGCTGATTTGTACGTCGTCAGTCATAAGAGAAATCTCAGCGAGCGCGCTTTTTATCGTCGCCGACATATTCGTGCCCGTGTCGCCGTCAGGAACGGGGAAGACGTTCATCTCGTCAACCGTGACTTTATTATTGATAATGTTATTTGCGCCGGATATAATCGCGCTTTTCAACAGTTTCCCGCTAATTGTCAAACCCTTGTCCCCCGAAAATTAAGATTTAATAGCATCTACGTAAACGTTGACGCGCCCAACTTTTATTCCCGTCTGCTCCTCCGTGACGTATGTCACCTTGTGTTGAATACTCTTCACGATTGAGGCGACGTTTACGCCGTACGAAACAGTTATATGCAAATCAATGTAAATCTTTCCGTCCGTGAACCGGACGGAAACGCCTTTTCCGCCATTTTTTATTTTTTTCAATAACGGCAGGAACTCAACCATGTTCTGCCACATTCCGCCCGCATTCGTGCCCACCACACCGAAGCAATCCGACACTGCGCTGCCTATGAGCGAAGTGAAGAAGTTCCGCGATATGCTTACGCTGCCGAGATGGTTATTTAAAACAATCATATTTTAATAAAGTCCTTTCGTTGCGGGCAGGGAACGGAAAGTATCGTTTTCCCCGATTTTGAATTACTTATTTTCAAATTCTAATAAAGTCCTTTCGTTGCGGGCAGGGAACGGAAAGTATCGTTTTCCCCGATTTTGAATTACTTATTTTCAAATTCTAATAAAGCCTTTTCGTTGCGGGCAGGGAACG
>WRCY01000064.1 GCA_009783695.1 Oscillospiraceae bacterium | reverse complement strand
GCTGCCCAGCAGCCGCGACGCTAAAATACTGGTAAACGGCGTCTGTATTAATTCTATATTGGGGGTTATTTTTTCATTGTCTATAAACCCTCGGACAACAGCAATAAGCTTTGTGCCGGGGCAATGCGCCTTCGATATTTCATACAGCTTTGAAGAATCAAAAAACACATGAGTATATTGAGCGATATTATTTGAATCGTGAATAATATCGCACACCGCTCCGAGTTTATTAATTTTATTTGCAAATATACGGGATTTTATTTCGTTGTTTGTTTGCTTTTTCATATTTATTTTCGTTCATTGGCTGCCTTCCTAAAATATTGGCAAGAGTATTGAATACCCTTATCTTATGCCGTTTAATTTTTAATTACAAAAATTTAAAGTTTTATGTATTTTTCAATCCGCTCAAGTAATTGTTCCTTGTTCACGGGCTTAACTATAAAATCATTCGCTCCTGCCTGCATTGCTTTAATCACGGAATCCTTTTTTGCATTTCCGGTTAAGAAAATGACCGGCGCCTCGTGTCCGTCTTCCCTGATTTTACGCGCGAGCTCATAACCGTCCATCCCGGGCATTTCAACATCAAGAATGAAAAGACCGGGACGATTGTTTTTAAGATAATTTAAAGCCGCCTCACCGGAGTTAATGCAAATAACCTTATATCCGGATTCTTGCAGTGTCGCTTTAATAATCATCAGAAAAATATTTGCATCATCAACAGCCAGTATAGTATTTGTAAATCGGGGCTTTTCTGTTTGTTTCGTGGGAGGGGGAGATGACTCGAGAGCAGCCCGGTACTCAACCATTTGTAAATCAATCGACAATGCAGAGGCTGCTTTCAGAAAATCAATTGCAAAGCTTTGCAAGTCCTCATAAGGGATTTCTTTTATCTGACAGAGATGGCTCGAATATTCCTTAATCAATTTTTCCGCATGAATTTGCTTCAGCGTATAGAAAAGCGATTCGAGTGACATTTCAAGCACATTGATGTCTTTTATTTTCAATGCGGATTTTATTTTTTTTTCCTGTGCCGGAAAGTCGTTAATAAAAGAATTTACGATTGTTGAATAAAGCTTTAACTGGACGTCTCCCGCCTGTTTTATCCAGGCATCATCCAGTGCCGAAATTTTTAAAAGCCGTTCTTTGTCAAGCATATGCAGCGCTCCCATTCAAAGCATTCCGTGTAATGTTTAACACAACTATATTCATTTATATACATTGTAGCATAAGAAAGCTCCAAAAACTCAAAGGTTCCGATAATGTCACTTATCCGGCCCCAAAGAGGTGAAAATTATTCAGTGCAAAAGTGACATTATCGGAACCTTTGAATTTATTATTTATTTTTATGTTAGAATGTTTTTATATTCTAAAATATTGTGGGGAAACATAATATGTCAAAAACGATCAGCGAAAATAAAGAAAAAGAACATGAGTACGAACTGATGAAATATAAACTCGCAAACAACGCGCTTAACGTCGCGTTGTGGGATATGGACGTTGTAAACGGCGACCCGGTTAATTCTAAAAATAAATTTACATGGTCGCATGAATTTCGTAAAATGTTAGGATTTTCAGATGAAAATGATTTTCCGAATGTGCTTTATAGCTGGAGCGACCGGCTTCACCCCGAAGACAAGGAAAAAACGCTTGATGCGTTTGCGGCGCATATAACCGACACTACCGGAAAAATTCCTTATGACGTTGAATACCGCCTTATGCTGAAAGACGGAAGCTACCGGGATTTTCATGCGCTCGGAGCTACGCTTAGAGGTAATGAGGGTGTACCTATCAGGGTGGCGGGCGCAGTTATGGATATAACCGAAAAGAAGCAAACAGAAAAATCGCTCAAAAACCATGAAGCTATGTTAAACGCAATTAATAATGCAGCTATTATATTTCTGACTCAAAATAATGACACATTTGAGAAAATAATTTCCTCCGGAGTTAAAATAGTAGCTGATGCAGTTAATATAGACACATTAACCGTTTTTCAAACCGATGGTTTCAATGCGTCGCAGGTTTATCACTGGAACCGATGTTCTGGTGGCACAACATATTTTTCCGGCGACAGAACCGATGATGAAATAAATGCAAAATATAATCCGGACTGGGAAAGTCTTTTAATGGCAGAAACAATCGTTAACGGTCCCGTTTGTTCGCTTCCTACCCGTAAAAATTCGGAAAAACCGATAAAGGAGCAGGACGTAAAGTCTATTTTCGCAACGCCTGTATATGTTAACAATTCTTTATGGGGGTGCGCAGTTTTCACTGACAATCGCAACGAGCGTTATTTTGATGAAAACTGCTCCGATGTTATGCGTTCTATTGCGTTCCTGTGCGCAAACGCGGTGATTAAAAATCAAATGGAACGTGAAGTCGTTGAAATTAGTGAGCGTATAACCCTCATGCTTGATTCAACTCCTTTGTGCTGTGAGTTGTGGGACAAAAATTTTAACATTATTGATTGCAATGAAGAATCGGTTAAATTCTTCGGCTTAGGGAGCAAGCAGGAGTTTTTAAAAGGTATTTACGATTTAGCTCCCGAATATCAACCCGACGGGCAGCGCACTGATGAAAAATCTATAAAGTGCCTTGAAAAAGCTTTTACCGAAGGTCGTTATGTTTTTGATTGGATGCACAAATTGCCGGACGGAACTCTTGTGCCGGTGGAGTCTACGCTTGTCAAAGTAAAATATAAGAATGATTACGTAATCGCCGCATATTCAAGAGATTTACGTCCGTATAAACAAATGATGGATGAAATCGAAAAATATATGCTTGAAGCCCAAGAAGCCAATCGCTCCAAAAGTGAGTTTTTATCGCGCATGAGCCATGAAATGCTTACGCCCATGAACGCTATCATAGGTATGACACAAGTAGCAAAAAGGAAAAACACAGTTGAGAGCCAGAATAAATATTTTAATGAAATCAGCAAAGCATCTAATAATTTGCTGTCATTAATTAAAAACTTGCTTGATATTTCCGGCAGAAAGGACGGCGCTTTTATACTTAACGAGCTGGCTTTTTCTTTCAACATAATGATTGAAAGTATTTTGAAAGAAATGGCTCCTAATTTTATTAAGAGACAGCAGATGTTTACTTATGATATAGACCCGGCAATACCGGAAACGCTCATAGGAGACGAGCGGCGTCTCGCACAAGTTATTTCGTATCTGTTGTCAAATGCAGTGAAATTCACTCCCGAACGAGGAAAAATATACCTCCTCGCTTCTGTCATCAGCGAGGAGGGCGGAATAATCACCTTACAAATTTTAGTCAGAGATAATGGCATAGGCATAAAAGAGGAGCTTCAAAGCCACATATTTAATGTCTTTGAGCAGGTTGACGGCAGCAATATCAGAAAGCACGACGGCGCAGGGTTGGGATTGCCTATCGCAAGGCGGATTGTTGAAATGATGGGCGGCAAAATATGGGTTGATTCCGATTTTGGCAAAGGCGCGCAATTCACATTTACCTGTAAATTAAAACAGATGGTAAAACCCAATTAAACAATAAAAATGCGAGCATTAACGACACGAAAAACGAGATTATTGATAGGTACAAATATTTTTTCATAAACTGCCCCTGATGGAAGTGACCCGCCGAATTAACGGCGGGTACTGCTTTTTTCAAACCGTAGGTTTCAAGGTTCGTTCAATCGTCCGCAATTTGTTACGGCTAACGATGTGCGGTTCTTACATTTTGATTTGTTTGTTATATTTTCTGCGTTTTCTGCTTGCGAGAGTTACAATTCCCGCAAAACTCACCGCCGCAAATCCAATTGCAACACCTGTGCGAGGGTTGCTTTCCTGTGTGTTGAGCGGAGCTTCCGCCGAAAGAACGTAGAACGAAGCACTGCTGATTGTAAATTCTGCCGAACCGTCTGTGTTCAGTCTTACCCTGCCTAAATCGGTAACATTCCGAGTGTAGTTTACGTGGAACAGCTTAACATTGTTTCCGTTGACTCCCGCTTCGGAAAGTTGCTGTGACGTGAATTTGAACGCTATTTCAAATCCAAATTCACCGCTGAAATTCGGGTTAATCACGATTGAATTTGCAGGAACATTCACGCCGTTAATCGCGGTCGCTCTGCTTGTTGTAATCACTTCGATGTCAAGGTCAAACGCGCTTGCTTCAGGCGTGATTGAATCAGCAATAATCGTGAACACAAAGCCGTTCGGGAGGACAACCGTAACATCAATTCCGCTCTCCCTAATCGCCTGTAACACCGTCGCAGAAATGATTTTTCCATCTAAATCCGTGACAATGATTGTGGGATTGTCTTGGTCTAAAATTTCGTCAACCACATCACCGTTAATGAAATCATCGTAATAATATACAATCGGCGGAGGAGTGTCTTCCGTGCCTGTTGTGGTCGGGGGCGTTGTGATTGTAGTTGGTGGCGTTGTGGTTGTAGTTGGCGGAGTTGTTGTAGTTTCGGGAGGTGTAGTGCCGTTACCGCCGCTTGTTTGCCTTGTGAAAGTTACCGTCAAAATCTCGCTGTCGTCCATATCCGCCATGACCGCAATCGCTCTGACCGTCGTTGTTGCGTTAATCGTGAACGCTCCTGTGTACTGTGTGCTTGAAGCAGTCGGAGTTGTGCCGTTGGTCGTGTAGTAAATGGTCGCTCCCGCTGTGGCTGTGGAGAGCGTTACGCTTGTCGAACCACTGAACGTGCCGCCGTTAGGTGAAGCTGTCGGAGTTGCAACTTGTGTGAATATGACAAATCCGTCCGAGCGAATTATAGTAACATTTCCCGCATTGTCGGTGATTTTCGCGTACACAACAGCATTGCCGGGTGTTGTATGGGTAATCGCACCATTATAATTCGTCCACGAAACGCTGCCCATTGCTTCTGCGTTAGCGTAATCCATTTCGGTAATCAGATACTCAATTGCCGCCACGCCCGAACCGCCTTCGTCTGCTCCTGTAACTGTGATTTCAACTGTGTTCTTGAAGAACAGCCCGAATGTGATTGTATTTAAGAAAGACGTAAAAGCGTTTGTGCTGACGTTGATTGTGCCTGTCGGGGCGATATTATCAGTTTCGGTAAAAGCACAATTATCACATTTGCGTGCCTGCGTTCCCGACCATGCGGGGAAAGTGTGAGTTCCCAAATTAGCCGAGCAGTTATAACAAGCCGTGCAGTCCTCCGCTTTTGGACTATGCTCCAATCCGCTCATGTTCACTGTACAAGAACCACGTCCGCACGGTCTATCAACGCAGGTATCATTAGGAATATGTCCTAACGCTACGCCGTCTGTCGAGCCGCAATCGCTGAAACGCACACATCGAGCGGGTTCGGTGCAATTCGCGGCTACTGTGTAATCATGTCCCAACCCGGTCATATTTTGCGTACAAGTCAAGCCGTTTATGATTCTGCCGCATTGTCTGTCGGAGCAAGTATCATTTGCGATATGCCCCAATTCGGGAATCGGCTGTGTTTCCTCATGTCCGCAGTCATGTTCACATTCTTTAACCTCTAATCCCGTTGTCGTGCAAGTCGGCGCAATTCTAACCGTCCAATCGCTCGGCATGAAATGTTCGCACAAGCAAGCCGTACAAGTATCAGCGCAGTTCGGAGTTAATCCTGTTTTGCCGCAAGTTGTACATTCTGTGCAGTTTGTATTGAGGTCAACACTATGATCGCAAATATCTTGACAAGCCTCACATTTAGGGGAAATCGTGCATGAAACGCTCAATACTGTTGTACAGCTTTGACATTGTTTGCAATCCTCGTCTTTCGGGGTATGAGCGGAATTTGCCGCTTCCATTACATAATTGCAGACTGTGCAAACGCTGTCAACAGTACAGTCTGCGGCTTTTACGTTGTCGGAAATATGAGCCGCTTGATTACCTGTATGCGTACAGTTATTGTTCTGACATTTCTGCCAGTGATTTGTGTTGTCAGATAACCACGAGCCGCCTACGTCATGATTTCCCGCGGCTGTAAGAACTCTGTCGCAAGTTACGCAAACGCTGTTTGCCGTGCAGTTTGTATTATTTGCGTTGTTGGAATCCGTGGCGTGGGTTTCTGTTTGTTCGCAAGTATTTTGACAAGTTCTGATACAACCAACGCCGTCCTCGACCCACGCACTCCAGTTGTGCGTATCAAGCGTTTCAGAGCAGTTATAACAAGCAGTGCAGTCGCTCAGATTCCTGCTACTGTGAGAACAAGCAGTCGTAATCCCCACACTGACCTGTATCGCTCCCGCAAAACGATTGGCATTTTCCATAGAACGTGCGTATACATAATACGTGGTACGCTCGCCTAACTCGGTAAACGTCAGCGTTGTCTGCCAACCTGTCGTAGGCGTTACACTGCCGTCCGTGCTGATAGCGTATTGAACAACTTGATTACTCGGATTTGTCGGAATAGTCAACGCATTAACCGTGATACTGTTGTGAGTAACCGAATCCGCAGTCGGCGCTCCGCTGACCTCTGCTCCTGTTCCTTTATTGATTGCGGGAATGGTAAGGAAAGCGTTATTTACTGTTCTTGCTTGAACAGGAGCGGTCGCACCGACAAAATTCACCGCCGGAATAGGATTAGTCCAACCATTAAACGAAGCCGAAGCAGTATTTGCGATTGTAGGTGTACCCACAAACGGGATTCGCACCTCCGTGTCGCTTGTTCGCCACGCAGTTCCCAAAGAAACGCCGAGAGGCATCAATACACTGTGAGCATGAAAATCCACAGTGTTGATTGAGTCTGCAAAAATGCCGTTTAAAAGTTTGTATGATAAATATATTTCTTCACCATTTATTTGTTCCCCAACGGTGAAAGGTCCCCCTATTCTGCTCAATATGATTGAAGAACCGGCAGAGGGTGAAATTTCCCCATTGAGCGTGCCATTTCCGCCGTTTGCTGTTATATTTGCGTTTGTCGGGACAGTTCCCGTGACCGTGTTATGACTGCCGTCCGCAAGAATAATCGTCGTGCCGTTCGGTACTGTAAGGTTGCCGTTTATATACGCTCCGTGGAGCGTGAGGATTCGATGGGCGTGTTCCCAAGTCCAACC
The DNA here is from genome assembly GCA_009783695.1 of Oscillospiraceae bacterium. Taxonomy (GTDB): domain Bacteria; phylum Bacillota; class Clostridia; order Oscillospirales; family Ruminococcaceae; genus Ruminiclostridium_E. Next base: position 1,215 of record WRCY01000064.1, on the reverse strand, counting down.
TTCGGCGGTATTATGGATATTAGTGGTTCCGGGGTTTATGTTGGGGGTTTGAGGAGTGTCTGCGTTTGTGATATAGCTAACCGCACTTGACATACTTAACCCCGCACGGCGAGTGGTAATTTCGATATATGCAGAACCGTCATTTATAATCGGTGTGGCACTGCCTACATATGAAACGCCACTGTCCGCACCCATTTTGTATCGGTATCCCGAAGCGTTGACGGTGATTGTTCCGCTTACGGCTTGACTGCTGTTGATATTAGCGGCAGTAAACTCACCGCCATGAAACACTACATTGCCGTAAACTCCGTAATCGCTACTTTCGACCGTAAGTCTGCCGTGAATGTTAACAGTTCCGATTGCTTCAATCGCTGTCGAACCGCTACTTGTTATCGTGCTTGTTCCGCCTGCTGACACAATCGTTGCTCCATCGGGAAGTCTAAGTGCCGGAGTTGCGGTGGTGGCGTGAATTAAGTCGGTGAGCGTGAGGGTTTTGGTAGCATTGTTCCACGACCAAGCGCCGTCGCTTGCGTTCGCGGTTCGGTTTGTAAAGTCCCATGTTTCGCCGTCGCTCGGAGGTGTAGGTGTTCCGTGAAAGTCGCAGGGCGGGTAGGTGCAGGTTCTCGCCAAAGCTGTGCCGCATGAATAGCCGCAAACCGTGCAATTTTCAACAATCGGGGTATGGTCGGTAACGCTCAACGCACCATCGTCAAACACAACGCACTTTGACAAGTCGTCCGAGAAAAAATAATCTGCATTATCTGCGCTCGCTCCGTTCTGTACAAAAACACCGTCATTATCCGTTTTGGTCACGCCGATACGTGAACCCGCAACGAGCGGATTCGTGGTTGAAAGTGTGATGTATCTGTTATTGGTAAGGAAAATATTGCTTTCTGAGTTATTGTCTGCAACAAAAATACTGCTTTCTGCGTTATTGTTTGCAACAACTGTATCGCCTACGTTAAGCGTACTGTTGTTCATTCGTATGAGTGAACCGCCGGGGTTTGGAAAATTTTCTTTATTTCCGTCAATGATTATGTTTTCTAATGTAAGGGTTCTGTCGCCGCCATAGGTAATAAGATTGCCGCCAACCCCGCGTGTAACAGTATAAGGGGTGTCCGTGCCGCTTCTGACAGTTATATCCCATGAAAGTGTTAATAACGACCGGAGGGTGTAGTCGTTATTGAAAGTTAATGTGCCGCCTTGCATGAATAT
>WRCY01000063.1 GCA_009783695.1 Oscillospiraceae bacterium | reverse complement strand
TAAAAAGGGCTGCCTGGGGTTCGGCGACTGCGTAAGCGTCTGCGCTTATGACGCGATAAGCTTCAAGAACAATGCCGCCGTCGTTGACAGGAATAAATGCTGGGCATGCGGACTGTGCGTGACTGCCTGCCCGAATGATTTGATTTCGCTGCGTAAGCACAGCGAGAGGGTCAAGGTCATGTGCTCGTCGCAGGATACGCTTAAGAAAACCCGCGAGGTCTGCTCTCACGGGTGTATCGGCTGCGGTGCGTGCGTGAAGAAATGCCTTAAGGACGCTATAAAGATTGAAAACAACTGCGCGGTTATCGACTACGAGATTTGCACGTCCTGCGGAGTTTGCGCGGCAATATGCCCGCCTAAATGTATCGCGGTTGACGGTTATAAGCGGGCGAAGGCAAACCTGAGGGAGATTGAACAGAAAGAGGAAGCGGAGATTATGCCGATGTAGGTTTTTTCTCCCCTGCCGTCTTCACTAAAATCACCGCCATAATGAGCAGTGCTGCGGATGCAACCGGGCTTCCCGCCTGCGTCGGGATTACAGCGCCGGCACCCGTGCTCGCCGGAACATAGACCGAAAAATTAATAAAAGGCATTAGCAGTCTGCAGAAAAGTGCCGATAAAACAGCCGCCGGTATCCGCCAAAGAAAGAATCCCTTTAAAGGGATTTTTTTATTTGTTAAAGCGGGAATCTGCGTTATTATACATAATCCGCCTGTCGAAAACAGCGCGGCAATCAGCGGAAGCAGCACGGGGTTCGGCATGAGCTTAGCGGTATTGCTTATTTCCAGTGCCGCGAAAACAAATGAGCTTTCGAGCCCTGTGAACTGCAGCGCGCCTTTAATCACACCAAACGCCACAACAACCGCGCAAACGGGAAACAATGCGGAGCTCGCCGATAAAACTGCCGGAGTGAATACGTTTAACTGTAGGGATGCGTACTGCGCTTTTATATTGTTTTCAGTGTTTTTTCTGCTCAGAACAGCCGCAAGAAAAACGCAGGACAGCACATTAGAAAAATAGACAAGAAGCCCGGCACTCGGGTTACGGAAAAGCCCAATCCCCGCTACAGTAATCACAAATCCCGGGCTCGGGCAGTAGCAGTAGGGTAAAATATCACGGGTAATTTTATTATCCGCGATGAGCTTTGCTCCGACAGGATACCCGCCGAATAAACTGAGCAGGAAAACTCCGAACTCGTCCTCGCTGAGCTTGATTATATGCCGTAACAGCAAATACAGCGGCTTGAACAGAATCCGGTAAAGCCCGCTTTTAAGCAGATAGGAGGAAACAGCCATAAACCCGAACAGTGCGGGGATTATGGTATAAAGACAGGTTTCAATCGCGCTGACGATTGCATCCGTCATATTTTTTGCATCAAAAACAAGCGCTGATAGTATTAGCATTATTACAGCCGACGCCGCGACTATTTTCACCGTTTTTTTCATTCTTTAGTTAAGTCCTTCCTCCACCAAAATAAGATGAAAACAACGTTTCCCCGATTCACGAGGATTTTGTTTCAAACATAAAATCTCCGTATTTTACGAGCCTGTACAACATATATATTTTAAAGACAAGTTATATAGAAGAGGGAAATGTTTTAAAATAAAGACTGCTTAAGCCTTAGGGAGCGATATTTCTGCACCATTCGTAAACGGCGCAGCGCATCCGGTGAAGAAAGGATTTGATGAAAATATGGATATTAATAAAATCGCAGGGAAGCTCGACAAGTTTAAATCAAGCTTTTATAAACATTCATATATTCAGATGACCGATAATAAAGAGCTCATAATCGACCGCTGCGAGCGGGTTGCAGCGTATGATGAGAACATAATTAAGTTGGACTTGCTGAATAATACACTTGTTATAATCGGCACTGAAATGACAATGAGAAACTTCAGCACGGACGGCGTCATAATTAAAGGAAACATACATTCAATCGAATTCGGCGAGAAGAATAAACAGGCGGTATAAGGAATATGAAAAGCTATATTGTGGTGTCTGCTTTCGGGTCATACAACGAGGATTTTGTGAACAGCCTCGTTAAAAAAAATATAAAGGTATGGAATTTAAAAAATAAAGATGGTGTTATTTTTTTTAATATATCACCCTATTTTTATAAAAAAATTGCGCGCGTCGCTTTTAACTTTGGAGTGCGGACAAGGGTTGAGCAAAGACACGGCGCATATTTCAGGCTTCGGCGCTATAAAAAAAGATACGGTATTTTTTTCGGCGCGGTGAGTTTTATAGGAATAATCGTGCTCATGTCGAATTTTGTGTGGGACATAAAGGTACATGGGAATGCAGATGTTTCCGCGCAGCAAATCATCGAGGTTATGGAGAAGCACGGAATTCAAAACGGTGTGAACATATTCAAGTACGACTCGGAAAAAGCAGAGCTCGCCCTTGTTCTTGAGCTTGACCGCCTTGCGTGGGTGAACATAGAACGGCACGGAAGCCGAATTAACGTCAATGTGAGCGAACGGCTTGAAATCGAGGATAATAAAATCCCGGTGACAACGCCTTGCAATGTCGTCGCCGTCAAGACCGGCGTGATTGTGGATGCCGAGGTTTACAGGGGCAGGCTTCTGTCTGAGCCCGGCTCGGGCGTAAACCGCGGCGATGTAATTGTGAGCGGCGTCGTTGAAGACGGCGCAGGAAATATAATTCTCAGCCACGCCTCCGCTAAAATAATCGCGGAATGTGAGGACAGCGCAGAGTTTTTCGTGCCGTTCACATCTCTTGAGAAAAAGAACAACGGTAAAGTAACAAAAAATAACTTCATTGTTCTTTTAGGACATGCCTTTCCGATGTTCATGATTGAAAGTAAGCCGGAAAATGCTGTTTATTCCGAAGAAATGCGTGTGCCGACATTTTTCGGACTGCGGCTTCCGTACAGGAAAAAAACCGAAATCTATACGCATTACGATTATGTTGAGGTGACTATTGGGCAGGTGACGGCGCTCGAAAGGCTCAAGAGGCAGATTGAACTTTACAGGCAGAATTTCTACGGCGACAGCGAAATAGTTTCATTCGATGAGAAGTACTATGTGCAGGAGGACGGGATTTTTGCGGAAGTGAGGGTGGTTTACAGGACAAACATCGCACAGCAGCGAATGATTGGCGTACCGTGAAAAAATTTGTGCTTTTCTTTTTTATTAAAATGTGTTATAATAAAATCATTCACCCAAATGTAAAACATTTGGCATCCGCTTTGCGGATGATTTTGGCAAAGCCGAAACGGTGATTTTATTTCAACAATAATTCGGCGCGTTCGCGCCGTCGGCGGTTTTACCGCCGCAATCGCCTGCGGCGATTGAAATTATGTTATAATAAACACAGTAATAAAAAAAGAGAGGCGCTTTTTTTGGAAAAGACGTTTAAACTTGAAAACAGCGAAGTCACAAACGCGCTTTTCGGCGCGTTCGACGAGAACATTAATATTATAATGCGGGCTTTTGACGTAAAAGTCCTGGGTCGCGATGGTGTACTTAAAATCATCGGCGACGAGGACGCGGCGCAGAAAGCCCTTTCCGCCGTGGAAAGCCTCGCTGCGGTTTTAGAACGCGGCGAGGCTGTCAGCGAGCAGACAGTGCGTTATATAATCTCGATGACTGACGAGGGAAATGTGCAGGAGCTTGCAGAAATGTCACAGTTATCAGAAAACTGCGTCTGCATTACGTTCACGGGAAAGCCTGTAAAACCTAAAACGCTGGGACAGAAGAAATACGTGGAGGGAATCAGAAAGAACACGATTTCATTCGGTGTGGGGCCGGCGGGGACAGGCAAGACTTATCTCGCGGTTGCCTTGGCTGTACGTGCGTTCAAGCAGAAAGAAGTCCAGCGGATTATTCTGACGCGTCCCGCTGTTGAAGCGGGGGAGAAGCTCGGCTTCTTGCCCGGCGACCTGCAGAACAAGGTGGACCCGTACCTGCGCCCGCTTTATGACGCGCTGTTTGATATGCTTGGTGCGGAGTCGTTTCACCGAAACATGGAGAAAGGACAGATTGAGGTAGCGCCGCTCGCCTACATGAGAGGGCGGACGCTGGACGACAGCTTTATAATCCTCGACGAGGCGCAGAACACAACACGCGAGCAGATGAAGATGTTTCTTACACGGCTCGGTTTCAACAGCAGGATGGTGATTACCGGTGACATAACACAAATAGACCTGCCCGATGTAAAGCGGTCGGGCTTGGTTCAGGCGATAAAGGTTTTAAAGAATATCGACGACATAACAATCTGTTATTTCACCGAGAAAGACGTAGTTCGGCACAGGCTTGTGCAGGATATTGTGAGGGCTTATGAAAAAATTGAAACTAATATACAGCAACAGAGCAAAACTCGAAAATTATCCCCGTTCAATCCACGCTCTAATAAAGAGAAGCTGTGAAGCTGTTCTTCGTGAAGAAGATTTCGCAGAAAATGTTGAGGTCTCCGTGGTTTTGACAAACGGCGGGGAAGTCCGCACGCTCAATAACGATTTCCGCGGCATAGACAAGACCACCGACGTGCTCTCGTTTCCGCTTCATGAAATCAATCCCGAAAACGACTTTTTAATGCTCGGGGATATTGTAATAAACGCGGAGCTGGCGCGGGAACGCGCAAGAGAATACAATCACAGCGAGGAACGTGAAGTCGCGTTTCTTACTGTACATTCAATGCTTCATCTGCTCGGGTACGAGCACGAGGGTGATAAAAAAGGCGAGAAATTAATGCGGGAAAAGCAGACTAAGATTTTATGCGGCTTAGGATATGGAATTGAAACCTAAAAGCATCTGCACAACCGGAAGACGTTATTATCAACCGCACTTGTGCCGAAAGGACTTTAAAAAATGAAACATTTTTTTAACAGTTTCAGATACGCGATGAGCGGAATTATGTTCAGTGCAAAGTATGAGAGGAACATGCGCATACACATTGTCGCGATGCTGTACGTGCTGTATTTCACGCGGTTTTACAACTTCACGAGAGCGGAAATAATACTGCTGATTCTCACCTGTATAATCGCAATCACGATGGAAATGCTCAACACTTCAATAGAAGTTGTGATTGACAAAGTTTCACCGGGTTATCACACGCTTGCGAAAATCGGTAAAGACGTGGCGGCGGGCGCGGTTTTAATCGCGACAACCGGCGCAGTGGTTATCGGTGTTATTTTATTTTGGGATACGGGCGCGTTTTTCGGGATTTGGCTGCATTTCACAGGCTCGGCGGTGAACAGCGTATTGTTTTTAGGCTCGCTCATGCTTGCCTTTTTGTTCATCAACTCCGGGAAAAAGCGCAAGGCGCACATTAGAAAAAAAGTTGAAGAGGGAGAAATAGAAATTGAACAAGAGTAACGTTTTCGCAGCTATTGTCGGTAGAACAAACGCGGGAAAATCCACGCTCATGAATCTGCTCGTGGGAGATAAGGTCGCGATTGTAAGCGAGAAGCCACAGACGACCCGAACCCGAATCCACGGAATTATCACGCAGGAAAACACGCAATATGTCTTTATCGATACTCCGGGCTTCCACCGCGCCAAGAACAAGCTTTCCGACCATATGCTTAAGGCGGCGCGTTCGGGCGCGGCGGGCGCGGATGTGATTTTGATGACGGCGGACTGCACTAAGAAAATATCGGGGGTAGAACTGTCGCTGATTGAAAGCTTTAAAGAGCTCGGAGCCGATGTAATTCTGCTTCTTAACAAGGTTGATTTATTAAAGGATAAGACGGGGATACTCGCGCTGATTGATGATTATTTAAAGTTGTTTGAGTTCGCGGAAATTATCCCTATAAGCGCGAAAAACGCCGTAAATACTGAAAAAATTCTTCCTGCTTTGCAAAAGTATGCGAGCCGGACTGATGAGTTTTATTTCCCGGGTGATATAACGACCGACCAGGCTGAGAAAATCTGGCTCGCCGAAATTGTGCGCGAGAAGATTTTACTGTCGATGTTTGAGGAAATTCCGCACGGCGTTGCCGCCCAAATTGAAAGTCTGGAAGAAACCAAAACCAATTCCGGAAAGCCGCTGATTGAAATTTCCGTCGTTATTATCTGTGAAAAATCCAGTCACAAAGGAATGATTATAGGTAAGCAAGGAGCAAACTTAAAAAAAATGGGTATGGCAGCGCGCCTTGAAATGGAGGACTATTTTAAGTCTAAAGTGAACATGAAGCTTTGGGTAAAGGTGAAGGAAAACTGGCGCAATAAAGAGGGTTTCATAGCCGATTTAGGGCTCGATGCCGATGCTTAAAACACTGCACACAATAAACGGCATTGTAATAGGGCAGCGTAATGTCGGCGAAAACAGCCGTTTTATCGACATTTTAACAGAAGAGCTCGGCGTGATTGAAGTTACAGCTCACGCCGCACGAAAAATAAACTCAAAAAACATAGGAAGCTCCTCGCTGTTTACCTATTCTAAGTTTTGCCTGAATAAAAGCAAATCAAGATATTCAATCAACAGCGCCGAGCCGGTTTACAGCTTTCATAAGCTTTCGGCGGACTTCGCCTCACTGTCGCTGGCGGCGTACTTCGCGGACTTGATAAAATACACGTCGGCTTCAGAACAGAAAGCGGACGGGCTTCTGCGGTTTTTTGCGATAAGCTTATATGAGCTTGAAAAAGAAAACGCGGTTCAACGGCAAATTAAAGCTGTTTTTGAATTAAAACTCTCGCAGGTTCTCGGACTTTCGCCCGACCTTGTTGCCTGCGCGGATTGCTTTTGTTATGAACATGATGAAATGTTTTTTGTTGTAAGCGAAGGGAAGCTTTTTTGCGGTGACTGCTTTTCCGATGTAAAATGCGGCAGCGATACCCGCTTTGTGCTGAACCCCGGGCTGCTGCGAGCGATGCGCTTTATAATCTTCTCGCCGAATGAGAAAATCTATAAATTCGGGCTTGGCGAGAAAAATTTGCGTGAGCTCGGCTTCATAACCGAAAGCTACCTGCTTTATCACTTGGGACGGGGATTTAAAACACTGGATTATTTTAAGAGGATAAAATAATGAATGGAACAAAGAATCTATGTATCGGATTTTCGCCTTTTGGTACGCTTATTGCGGGTCTTCAGCTTTTACCTAATATTATCTGGGCGCTCTTCCCGCCTGCAATAAATACCCTTGAGGGTAATGCGTCATCGAATCTTTTTATTGAGTACGGCGAGCATGTTTTGGGCGTTTCGATTGTGATTTTATTAGTTTTTTTAGTTAACAAAACTCAGAAAAAATTCACTGTAAAGAGCGTTCCTGTCTGCGTTTGCTTCACAGCAATCGGGTTTTACTGGCTGTGTTGGATATTATATTTCTGCGCAGTTCAACCGTTACCGTTGATTTTTGCGATGGTGGTTTTGCCGCCGATTGCGTTTTTCTGTGCTGGTATTGCAAAAAAGGTGTATTTAATATCGGTGGTGAGCACGGTATTTTTAATTTTTCATATTACAGTTGCAACAGAAAATTTTATTATGTAAGGAATATTTATGACTAACAACCATAAAAAATTAGAACTCGACAAGATTTTACGTCTTCTTTCCGAGCAGGCGTGGAGTGACGGCTGCAAGGCGAAAATCGCAGAGCTCGAGCCGCTTTACAGGCTCGGAGATATCCGGGATGAGTTGCAAAAAACAGACGATGCTTTCACGCTGTCAGCAAAGTTTGGCACGCCGCGCTTCTCCCGCGTTAAAGACGTCTGCGACAACGTGAAGCGCGCGGGAAGCGGAGCAAGCCTATCACTGCGCGAACTGCTCGACATCTGCGCGGTGATTAAAAACATCGGCGCGCTTGCAAACTGGTACTCGCAGTGCGCAGGAATAGATAATTCACTCTCCGGTTACTTTGCCTTTCTTACGCCGAACCGCTCTCTGTCTGAAAAAATAGACAATGCGATTCTTTCAGAAGAAGAGCTTTCCGACAACGCGAGCCCTGAACTCGCGCGGATTCGCAAGGCGATTATCAGGCAGGGCCAGAATATCCGCGAGCAGCTTGACAAGCTTGTGAAAAATCCCGACAAGCAAAAGTTTTTGCAAGAAAACATAATTACCACCCGCGACGGGCGCTTTGTCGTGCCTGTTCGCATCGAGCATAAAGGTGAAATAAGCGGCTTGGTTCACGATACTTCATCAAGCGGGCAGACGCTGTTTGTAGAGCCGATGGCGGTGGTTGAGGCGAATAACGAGATTCGGCTGCTGAAAGGGCAGGAACAGGCGGAGGTCGAGCGGATTATTGCGGAACTGAGCTCTGATGTCGGCGGCTTTTCAGAGTCAATTATAATCGGCTTTAAGACGATGATTAAACTTGAGATGTATTTTGCTAAGGCTAACTTTGGTGCACGAATGAAAGCTGTGACGCCGGAAATCATGGAAACTCCCGGCCTGCTGCTTAACAAGGCGCGTCATCCGCTGATTGATAAGGATACTGTTGTTCCTGTAACCATCGAGCTCGGAACAAATTACACCTGTCTTATTATCACAGGCCCAAACACCGGCGGCAAGACAGTGGCTATTAAAACCGCAGGACTGCTGACTTTGATGGCGATGTGCGGACTGATGATACCCGCCGCTGACGGCAGTAAAGTCGGACTCTTTAACGGCGTCTTCGCTGATATAGGCGACGAGCAG
>WRCY01000062.1 GCA_009783695.1 Oscillospiraceae bacterium | reverse complement strand
TAAACAAATCCTTTCTTCACCAAATGAGAAATGCAAACAACGTTTTCCCGATTAAATATGTTTGTTTTAAAAGCAATCCTTTTCATCCGGTTCAATATTACTGCTCATAAAAAAACCTTTTCCAAACAGGAAAAGGATATGAAAATCATAATCCCATTCCTCGGTAGGATTTACGATGAATTGTACATTGCGCATTGTTGATTGTACATTATCATCACCTACTGTCTTTAGAACAGCAATGTAATTCTACCATATTTTTTTATGAATGTCAATAGTTTTTTTATTATTTTTACCTCTTGCAAAATACGCTTTTATTTGCTATACTTGTTATGGCTGTAAAATTTTTGTAAATATAACGTAAAATACTAAGAACCGCGGCAGAACGGAGTTTGAAAGTAAACGAAACTGAAGCGGGAAAAATGTTAAATCCAATGCGCATTTGTGAGGAAATTGCTTAGACAGGCTGTGAATAAGTGAAGCATAAGCGGGGAAAACGATGTTTACATTTCTCATTTGATGAAGAAAGGGCTTAGGCAGGCTGTTAATAAGTGAAGCATAAGCGGGGAAAACGATTTTTGCATTTCTCATTTGGTGAAGAAAGGGCTTAAATAAATATGGGCAAGTCCCGGAAGAGTAAAATTAAAACAAAGGCGTTGAACCTTTATTACGGTAATTTCCACGCGCTCGGGGATATTACAGCAGGTATACCGGAGCGCGCGATAACGGCGATAATCGGGCCGTCGGGCTGCGGAAAGTCCTCGCTCCTGCGGCTTTTTAACCGTATGAACGACCTGATTCCCGCCGCCCGCGTCGAGGGCGAGGCTTTTCTTGATAAGGAGCCTATTTACGGGAAGAATACCGATGTTGTCAATATCAGAAAAAAAATAGGCATGGTTTTTCAAAAACCCAATGTTTTCCCGATGAGTATTTATGAAAACATCATCACGGGGCCGAAGAGCCATGGTATAAAAAACAGGGAAGAGCTTGCAAAAATCACCGAAACCTGCCTGACGCAGGTCGCGCTGTGGGACGAAGTGAAGGATATGCTTAAAAAGCCGGCGCAGGAGCTTTCGGCGGGGGCGCAACAGCGGCTGTGCATCGCGCGGGCGCTTGCCGTAAACCCCGAGGTTATACTGATGGACGAGTCGTGCTCCGCGCTTGACCCCGAGTCAACCATGAAAATCGAGGGGCTCATGCTGGAGCTTGCGAAAAAATATACGATTATAATAGTGACGCACAACATGGAGCAGGCGATTCGGGTTTCGGACATGTCGATGTTCATGATGATTGACGATAAGAAAATCGGCAGATTAGTTGAATTCAATGCCACCTCGCTCATGTTTTCAAACCCTAAAGATAAAAGAACAGAAGATTATATTACAGGGCGATTCGGATAAAAAGTTTAGAATAACCGGCATTGAAACAGAGGAAATGAAACATTCCGTTCTTTGTTTTCGCCGGGTGGACATGATAAAAAATATGAGAAAATTAACAGCAATTATACTAACAGTAATATCGCTCGGTTTATTGTCCGCGTGCGCAGACGGCGGCGGTGCAGAAACCACCCGCGCAGTTGTCGCGGGTTCGACTTCGGTTCTGCCGTATGTTGAGATTTTGGTGGAGGAATACAGATTCCTGTACCCAGACAACTTAGTCGGCGTGCAGGGCGGCGGCTCGTCCGCGGGAATAAGAGCGGTAAGGAATGGAATCGCCGATATAGGCATGTCGTCGCGCTCGCTGACCGAAGACGAGCAGGATTTGTGGTCGGTGGAGATTGCTCTTGACGGGCTCGCGATTATCATTCACCCGGACAACCCCGTTGATAATCTTTCGATACAGCAGGTGCGCGACATTTATACCCGCAGAATAACCAACTGGAACGAAGTCGGCGGCAATGACGCTAAAATACACATCATCTCCCGCGAAGAGGGCTCGGGAACGCGCGGTGCGTTTCAGGAGCTTGTGATGGCGGACGAGTTTATTTCGCAGAAAGCAGTCGTGCAGAACTCCAACGGCGCAATAAGGCAATTAGTTTCGGGAAACCGCGATACGATTGGTTTTATTTCGCTCGGGCTTGCCGAGCCTCAGCCCGGCATGACCGATGTGAAGCCTTTAATGTTAAACGGCATTAAGCCGACACGGGAAAACGTTCGGAGCGGCGACTACGGGCTCTACAGAGCGTTTTTGTTTGTTTGTGCACAGGAGCCCGAGGCGGGCAGTCCTGCATGGCATTTTATTGATTTTGTTCTTTCCGGCAAGGGGCAGGATATACTGATGACCGAGGGGTTAATTTCCGCGCAACGTGAGGACGAGGGAAAGTTTGAAAATAACTGATACAAAATCAGGGAAAACGCTGTTTTCATTTCCTGCTTATGAAGAAAAGTCTTAATGTAAATAAGTTTGAAGCAAAACTCTTGTGAATCGGGGAAAACGCTGTTTTCATTTCCTGCTTATGAAGAAAGATCTTAATGTAAATAAGTTTGAAGCAAAACTCTTGTGAATCGGGGAAAACGCTGTTTTCATTTCCTGCTTATGAAGAAAGGTCTTAATGGAAATAAGTTTGAAGCAAAACTCTTGTGAATCGGGGAAAACGCTGTTTTCATTTCCCGATTATGAAGAAAGGTCTTAACTAAAACATGAGAAAGTTCAGAGAAAAATTATCAGGGCGTATATTTTTTATACTGGCGTTATCTACGATTTCCGCGCTTGTAATCATTACTGTGTTTATATTTGTCAGCGGTGCGCCGCTGATTGCGGAGGTGGGCCTGTTCAGCTTCATCTTCGGCATGAACTGGTCGCCGAGCCAGGAGTTGTTCGGGATTTTTCCGCTTATAGTCGGTACTGTTTCCGTTACGCTCGGTGCGGCGCTCATCGGGATTCCCGTCGGAATCTGCTGCAGCATCTTCATGGCGGAGTTCGCGCCCTTAAAAATGCAGCTTATATTCCGGCCTGCGATTCAACTGCTGGCGGGCATACCCTCGGTTATATACGGCTTCTGGGGCATGATTTTCATTGTGCCTGCCATAAGCGAGCATCTTGGAGGACTGGGCATGAGCATACTTGCAGGCTCGATTATACTGGGGATTATGATTCTGCCTACTATTATAAGTATATCGGAGGTTTCGATTATCGCGCTTCCGCGGCATTATAAAGAGGGCGCGCTCGCGCTCGGCATGACACACTGGCAGACGATTCTCCGCGTACAGCTCCCCGCTGCGAAGTCAGGGATAGTCGCGGGGGTTATTCTTGGGCTCGGACGCGCTGTCGGCGAAACGATGGTGGTTATAATGGTGCTCGGGAACGCGGTTGCGCTGCCCGGCTCTCCGCTGGACTCGGTGAGAACGCTGACTTCCGGCATCGGGCTGGAGATGGGCTACGCCTCCGGCAAGCATCAGCAGGCGCTTTTCGCTACGGGAATAGTGCTGTTCGTGATTATCATGATACTGAATATAACCGCGCAGTATATTACGCGGAAAAAGGTAAAAGGTTAAAAACTAAATGTTGCTGAACCGGGGAAACTGTGGTTTTTGGTTTCCTTTGGTGAAGAAAGGACTTATTTAAGAAATGAGAGTGAATCCGCGCACTACCCAGAGAATCGCAAAAGGTATGATATGGACACTGGCGCTTACTGTAATCGCCGTGCTTTTATTCATTATAATATTTATTTTGTACAGAGGGCTGTCCGTCATTAACTGGGACTTCCTCACGAGCGTTCCGCGCCGCTCGGGGCGCGAGGGGGGAATCGCCTCGCCAATAGTCGGTACGCTGTCAGTGACGGCGCTTGCAGTTATGATTGCGATGCCGTTTGGCGTCGGGACTGCGTTTTACTTAGCCGAATATACGCGGGGTGGGATTATAACCCGCATTATCCGCTTTTGCACAGAGTCGCTCGCGGGTATACCCTCGATTATATACGGGCTTTTCGGGTTTATATTTTTCGTGGACGTGCTGGGGCTGGACTGGTCGATTCTTTCGGGTGGGTTGACTGTGGCTATTATGATTTTGCCGACCCTTATCCGAACATCCGAGGAGGCAATCCGCTCGGTTCCCGTCACCTACCGTGAGGTGAGCTTCTCGCTCGGCGGGACGAAGTGGCAGACAATCCGCAAAGCCGTCGTGCCGTCTGCGATTCGCGGGATTGCAAACGGGCTTATACTAAGCGTCGGGCGCTGCGTCGCGGAAACAGCCGCGCTGATTATGACGGCGGGGGTTGACCTTGCCATGCCGCGTTCCGTCATGGATTCGTCGCGGACGATGGCTGTGCATTTTTACACGCTTGTTATCGAGGGGTTATCAACAACAAAAGCATACGGCACGGCGGCGGTGCTTATTATCCTGGTGTTCCTTATAAACGTAGTCGCGAATATGCTTATTAACCGCTTTGTGGCGAAAGGAAGATGACAGATAGTTTAAATTGAAGGTTTTATATTTTCAAAAGTTCCTAAGGTTGAAAACGAATGGTATTGAATTGGGGAAAAGAAACTTTTTATTCTTTGTTGGTGCAGAAAGGACATGATGAAATCATGGCAAAAAACTTACTACCCGAAGATACCGCAATTATTTGGAACGCTTACCCTATCGGTGAATACCGTAATTTCCTTTATGATGCAATGAGCAAAGAGCTCATTGACAGCAAGGGAGATTTTTCAAAATGGATACTGCCTCATTACGGTAAAACATTGAAAGAAGTGATGCATGATATACAAAATAATTATGAACCCATAAATTTATCAGAGCAGTTTACAGAACGGCGGCTTAACGTAGTTTGTGAAGATAACAAAGCATTTATTATAGCTTTTGATAAAGCATTGAACGATTTAGGGTATGATTGCGAAAATACCATAAGCAGCGGTTATGGTTGGAGTCCGCTTATGATAATTTACGGCAAAACAGGAACAAAGAGCCGCCCTTGCATAGCGAGAATTTATATACACAATGACAGTATTAGTTTGCGGCTTTTTTTCACTAACATAAACAAGCATCGAGCTTATATAGAGAGTTCACCGGAACATATTAAATCAATATTTTACGGTGGACGTGACTGCCCTTGCCGTCCCGATTGCCCTCACAAAGGGCAAAAGAGCTACACCATTGACGATAAAGAATATAAAAAGTGTTGTCATGCCGATTTTAGGATTACAAAGCCGGGTATTGATGAGCTGTCTGACTATATTGGACTATTGGCTGAGTTTTACCCTGTTAAAAAAGCGAAACGTGCAATATAAGTAAACCCCGCAACTAAACCACATTACGAAACGAGATAAATTAAATGGCTGATAAAATTAAAATAAGCAAGTTAAGTTTTTATTACGGTGAGAAGCCGGCGATAGAAAATCTTAATCTGCGGATTCCCGCGAATGAGATTATGTCGGTAATAGGGCCCGCCAACAGCGGGATTACAACGCTGCTGCGGACGCTCAACCGCTTGTGCGACCTCACGCCCGATGTGCGCATTGAGGGTGAAATTTTACTTGACGGGCAAAGTATTTTTTCCGAGCACTCGAGCGTGACGGAGCTTCGGCGGCGGGTCGGGATTGTGTTCGATGTGCCCACGCCGCTGCCTATGTCGATTTTTGATAACGTGGTTTATGGTCCGTGCCTTGCAGGCAAACGAAATAAGAAAGCTCTCTCTCAAATAGCGGAGAAAGCGTTGACGCAGGCGGCGCTGTGGGACGAGGTTAAGGACAGGCTCAGAATTCCGGCGATGAGCCTTTCGGGCGGGCAGCAGCAGCGGCTCTGCCTTGCGCGGGTGCTGGCGCTGGAGCCTGAGGTCGTTCTGCTTGACAGACCGTGCTCGGGGCTCGACCCGATTTCAACTGCTAAGATTGAAGAATCGCTGACAGAGCTCAAAAAGCAGTTCACGATTATCATTTCGCCGCATAATACGCAGCAGGCTGCGAGGATATCCGACCGTGTGGCGTTCATGCTGATGGGGAAGCTTATTGAGGAGGGCGCGAATATTGAGGTGTTTTCTACGCCGAAAGACAAGCGCACGAGCGACTATATAAGAGGAAGGTTCGGATAACTCCGAACCTTTAGCTTTTTTTATAGGATATTAGTATGAACTCCATTTTAATGGAGTTCAATTTCAGCACGCGCCGACGAATGATAAAGTTGTTGCGGCGGCCTGCGAGCCTGCGCGCATAGCGGATTCAACGTCGCTGCTGTGCAGATAATCAACAATAAACGCGCCCTGGTACGAATCGCCGCAGCCGGTGGTATCGACGACTTCCGCGACGTTTACGGCTTCGCACTTGTATTCTTCGCCGTTCTTGTAGGCTATGCTGCCGTTTTCACCGAGTGTCGCCACAAACAACGTTGGGAATTCAAGCGACCATTGCTTCAATAAAGGTAAATCCTCGGGTTTGCCGCTGATAAAAAACAGATTTACGGCAGGGAAAAATTCGCGCCATTCTTCTTTGGGTTTATGTTCCATGAAGTCCATAGAAAGCAGGAAGCCGGACGACGGGCTGATTTCGAGCAGCTGCGGGAAAACAGAATCGTTGAATGTCGACGCGACTGCGTCCATCTGTTTCATAAAAAGCTCGTCTTCTTTTGATATTTTAAAGCCGGCATAAACGCCGCTCGTCCAGCTGCCGTCGGGGAAGTACCTGTCGCCGTCAGCCGTTAAGTATACCTTATTGCTCGCGCTTTCGCCCTCAACTTCATATAGTTTATCGCGGTTAATTTTATAACTGTCAGTTTTTTTCTTTATTTCTTCCGCATGTGAATCATTGCCGATGTTGCCCATGAGGTATACCTCGGCTTTGCCTGTCTTTACACAGTTCGCGGCAACGTTAAGGGCGTTCCCGCCGGCTTCAGCTGTGCCTTTTTCGGGGAAAACGTCAACGCAGGTACAGGAAAGACAAAGAATTTTTTTCATATTTTTATTAAGTCCTTTCGTCACAAATAAATCTTGGGAACAGCGTTTTCCCCGATTCAGTTGTTTTATTTCAAACTTACTTTATTAAGTCCTTTCGTCACAAATAAATCTTGGGAACAGCGTTTTCCCCGATTCAGTTGTTTTATTTCAAGCTTACTTTATTAAGTCCTTTCGTCACAAATAAATTTTGGGAACAGCATTTCCACAATTCAATTACTTTATTTTATAACTGCCTTTTTTATTAATAATAACATAAAACCGCCGCCCCGTCAATGCACGAAATGGATTTTTTCTTCCGCGAAAGGACTTGAATAAATAAAAATATAGTGTTATAATAATTGTGGTGGTTTGTTGAATTGCGGTTCACAAAGAGGACAACAGTATTACCGGCACTTTGAATCCCGGAACTTATTACTTCTGGCACTGCTACAGAAAGCATGATTTTGTTATAATAAATCTTTCCGAAGTGGAAATCACGCAGTTTACGCCGCAGGAGCTCTTTGGAGATACTGACCGCGGACAAGGTTTCACTCAGAATCAACTTTGTCTGCTCGTACAGAATCACCGACTCTGCCGAAATTGTAAGCAAGCCCCGTGATTATGCGGCGCAGATTTATACGCTGACGCAGCTAGTATTGCGCGAGTAAGTGGGTAAATTTAAATTTGACGAGCTTTTGGAACAGAAGGATTCAATTGCGGCATTTGTACTGAGGCAGCTGCGGGAGATTGTAAACCCGAAAACAGAAAGATAACTTTAAGGTATGAGATTTAATGGTGCTGAACCAGGGAAAACGTTGTTTTTATGATTCGGTTTTGAAGAGAAAAATTTAGATTAAAAGTATGAAATTTAATGGTGCTGAACCGGGGAAAACGTTGTTTTCATGATTCGGTTTTAAAGAGAAAAATTTAAATTAAAAGTATGAAATTTAATGGTGCTGAACCGGGGAAAACGTTGTTTTTATGATTCGGTTTTGAAGAGAAAAATTTAGATTAAAAGTATGAAATTTAATGGTGCTGAACCGGGGAAAACGTTGTTTTTATGATTCGGCTGTGAAGAAAGGACTTATTAAAAATATGGCTGTACTTGTAACCGGCGGCGCGGGCTACATCGGCTCGCATACCTGCGCTAAGCTGTTGAATTGCGGCAAGGAAATAATCGTAGTTGATAATTTCAACAACTCTAAACCTAAAGTGCTTGAAATCATAAAAGAACTCACGGGCAGAGATTTTAAGTTTTATGAAGCTGATATTTGCGACAAGACTGCATTGAACCGCATTTTTGAAGAGAACGGTATAACTGAGGTTGTTCATTTTGCGGGTTATAAAGCTGTCGCCGAAAGCGTGCGGAAACCGCTGATGTATTACCGTAACAACGTTTACGGTACGTCCGTGCTGCTTGAGGTGATGAGCGATTACAATTGTAAAAAGCTTGTATTCAGCTCGTCTGCTACTGTTTACGGTATTCCGGAGCGCGTTCCTGTGACTGAGGATTTCCCGCTCAGTGCGATTAATCCTTACGGGCGCACAAAGCTTATTGTTGAAAAAATGTGCGCCGATTTGCATGATTCCGACAATGACTGGAATATTACGCTACTGCGTTATTTTAATCCAGTGGGCGCGCATGAGAGCGGAAAGCTCGGCGAAGACCCGAACGGTATTCCGAATAATCTTATGCCTATTATCCTGCAGGCCGCGGCAGGAAAAATCCCGCAGCTCAGCGTCTGCGGGAACGATTATCCTACACCTGACGGTACCTGCATCCGCGATTATATCCATGTTGAAGACCTTGCGGCAGGGCATATCGCCGCGCTTGAGCATATGAAAGATGGAGTTCAGGTTTATAACCTCGGCACAGGCAGGGGTTACTCGGTGCTTGAAATGATTGAAACGTTTAAGCGTGTAAACGGCGTCAGCGTGCCGTATGAGATTGCCGGCCGCCGTCCGGGCGATGCCGCCGAGTGCTGGTCTGACCCGTCGAAAGCCGGGCGCGAGCTCGGCTGGGAAGCGGAGTCCGGCATTGAAAAAATGTGTGTTGATGCATGGAGGTTTGCCTCACGAACAAGCCAGTTTCCTACAATTAAGTAATTAATTCCCCTTTTACCGCATATAAATCTTGTAAACCGATTTACAGCGGAGGGGCGATAAGTGAAACGTAAGATTATAACAGTTCCCGACTTTGGGACGAAGCAGGAAAGATGTGTAAGTCTGGGAAAGTACATCATCGCTAACAACGCGACTGTGAGAGAGGCCGCGAAGGTGTTCGGAATAAGTAAAAGTACGGTACATCAGGATATAACAACAAGACTTGAAAAAACCAACCCCGCTCTGCACAAAGACGTAGCGGCGGTGCTTGAGAAAAACAAGCAGGAACGTCACATTCGCGGAGGCATGGCG
>WRCY01000061.1 GCA_009783695.1 Oscillospiraceae bacterium | reverse complement strand
ATCTCCTTCCTATACCAACGAGGAATGAAAAGTATCGTTTCCCCGATTCAGCACTGTTTATCCTTAAACTTTATTCCCTCTCGTTTTACAATACCGATTCTATAATCTCGTCAAGGAGCTCCGCATAGCTGACACCGCTCTCTTTCATCAGTGCGGGGAAAACGCTCACTTCCGTGAAGCCGGGCATTGCGCCCGCTTTCCTGAGATACGCGCCGTCCTCGGTCAGCGTAAAGCTGAACCGCGCAAAGTTTTTGCACCCGAGCGCGACAAACGCGGCTTTTGAGGTCTCCTGTATTTCGGTGAGAAGCGACTTCTTTAGTTTTGCCGGTACGAAATCCGCAGACCTTTCCAAAAATCCGGACTTTTCCTTACGAGACGAGAATTTTACTTCGCCGGGAACCGAAGCTCTCAGGTCATAAACGCCGCCCGTGACCGCGCACTCGAGCTCCCTGCCCGAGAGGCACTGCTCCACTAAAACCTTGTGATGGTGCGTCGCCGCGAGTTTTATTGACCGGTGCAGCTCCTCGCGGTTGGTTGCTATGTTCGCGCCTATTGAGTGGCTGCAGCTCGAGGCTTTGACGTACATCGGGTATTTGATTTCTTCTTCGATTAGTGGGAACAGCGTGTCTATATCGTCGAGCCAGGCGCGCTCCAGATAAAAATATTTCGGGATTCTTATGCCCGCGCGCTCAAGCAGCAGATACGTCAGCATACGGTCGGAGCAGGCGTTCGCGGCTTCAAAGCCGCTGCCCACAAACGGTACTCCCGAAAGGCGGCACAGCGCTTGTATTCTGCCGCACTCGCCGTACTTTCCGTGCAGTACGGGGAAGATAACATCTATACGCTGGTGAGTGAAGTTCCCGTCCTCAAGAACCTTGATTATACCGCCGTGGTGCGGATCGGGGCTTATTATTGCAGAGCAGCAGTCGCTGTTCTGCTCCCATGCGCCGCTCGGGATTTCGTTATAGTCGCCGGGGAAAAAAAGCCATCGTCCTGCCCGCGTTATACCTATCGGGATAATGTCGTATTTCTCTTTCGGCAGAACGCACAGCACGGAATAGGCAGACTGCAAAGAAGCCGCGTAATCCTGGCTCGCCCCCCCGAATAGCACTGCAATTTTCTTTTTCGCCATTATTTCACCATGTCCTTTATAAACTATGTAATAATAAAAAGTTTCGTTTTCCCCGATTCAACATCATTTATTTCAAGCTTTTATCTCTCTTTGAGGTTTTTAAAAATATGTTCTTTTTATTGTATCACATATCAAAATTTATTGCAAGTTTTTTATACGGGCATAAAAAAAGCCATGCCCTCATAAATATTGATAGAATGAAAAAAGGAAAGGATGACGGGAATGGCAGAATTTTTACATGTAAACGATTTTCGTCCGGAGGGCGAACTCTTTTGCAGGGAGGATAACAAGCTTCATATATCCTCAAGAAAAGCGCTTGAGGAGTGTATCGCCGCGAACCGCACTATTGAAGCTCCATGTATAGTTTGTGACAGCCGCCATAATTTAATTATAGATTTCGGATTTATGAAGGGCATGATTCCGCGCAGTGAGGGAGCGCTCGGCATAGAAGAGGGCACAACCCGCGACATCGCCCTTATTTCAAGGGTGAATAAACCTGTCTGCTTCAAGGTTACAGGCTTCACCGAGGACAGCTTCGGGCGGGATACCGTCATGCTTTCCCGCAAAGCCGCCCAAGCCGAATGTATGCAGAACTATGTAAAGCTGCTGAACACCGGCGATGTAGTCGGAGTTAAGGTCACGCATCTTGAACAGTTCGGCGCGTTTGTTGACATTGGCTGCGGAATCCCCTCGCTTATTCCGATTGACGCTATTTCAGTGTCACGGATTTCACATCCCGCCGACAGATTTTTCATCGGGCAGAAGATTTTCGCCGTTGTAAAAGCTAAGGAAAACGATAAAATCACGCTCTCTCATAAGGAGCTCCTCGGTACATGGGCGGAAAACGCCGCGAAGTTCACGGTCGGCGAGACAGTGGCGGGGATTATCCGCTCGGTTGAGAACTACGGGATTTTCGTAGAGCTTGCGCCGAATTTAGCGGGACTCGCCGAGCTCCGCGAAAACGTCCGTATTAACCAGCAGGCGAGCGTTTACATAAAAGCCATTATTCCCGAGAAGATGAAAATTAAACTGATAATTGTTGATATATGCGATTACAGCTGTATAAACCATACATACGACTACTTCATAGACAGCGGGCGGATAAGTAAATGGATTTATTCCACTGCGGAGTGTGAAAAGCAAATTTACAGCGACTTCAATTGACATAAAAACCGTAATTCGAAGAATTACGGTTTTTTCTTGGCAAAATATTTATTTCGTTATACATTTTATTTCCTGTCCCTTACTTTTTCACGATACTCCCGCGCCGCCTGCTCCAGCTTATTATCCCCAAACTCATAATAAACTCTGTCCTTTATTTCGTCCGGCAGATACTGCTGCTCCACGTAATGATTCGGGTAGTTGTGGGGGTAAAGATAATGCTGACCTTTGTTTTTCACGTCCGCGCCGTCAAAATGCTTGTTCTGCAGCTGCCGGGGAAAATCCCCTGCAAGCCCCGCCTCAACGTCAGCAATAGCTTTATCTATCGCGAGATACGCGCTGTTTGACTTCGGCGAGGTGCAGAGCAGAATTACAGCCTCGGCAAGCGGGATTCTCGCTTCGGGTAAACCTAATTGCAGCGCGGAATCAACACAGGCCTTAACAATCGCAATCGCGTTCGGGAACGCAAGCCCTATGTCCTCCGCCGCCGTCACAAGCAGTCTGCGGCAGGCTGACGGCAGGTCGCCCGCGGTAAGCAGACGCGCAAGATAGTGCAGCGCTGCGTTTTCGTCCGAGCCTCGGATAGACTTTTGAAACGCTGAAAGTATGTCGTAGTGCGCGTCGCCCTGTCTGTCGTATTTAATGGCGGCTTTCTGCGACAGCTCGAGTGCGACCTCGGCGGCAATCTCGCCGTTATTGCAGGTAAGCGCGCATAGTTCAACAGCGTTCAGCGCCTTGCGGACGTCGCCGCCCGTTCCCTGTGCGATTATGCTTATTACTTCGTCACTTATATCGCTTTTATTAAAACCGGACAACTCAAACCCCCGCCTTATGGCGGGGTGAATTTCATCGGGGGTGAGCGGTTTGAACTCGAACACGGTACTGCGCGACAAAATTGCGCCGTAAACGTAAAAGTACGGGTTTTCGGTGGTCGCCGCAATGAGCGTTATGTCGCCGTTTTCGATGAACTCGAGCAGACTCTGCTGCTGCTTTTTATTGAAGTACTGGATTTCGTCAAGGTACAGCAGAATCCCGCCGTAACCCATGAGCGTGTTCGTTTCGGCGATGATTTGCTTTATGTCGGCGGTGGACGCCGAGGTTCCGTTAAGCTTGCGCAGCGGCATGTTCGCGTTTTCGGCGATGATGTTGGCGAGGGTGGTCTTCCCTGTTCCCGACGCGCCGTAGAAAATGAGGTTCGGGATTTTCCCGCTTTCTATGATTCGGCGCAGAATCCTGCCCTCGCCGACGAGATGCTGCTGACCCGCGAAGTCGGAGAGGGATTTCGGGCGGATTTTATCGGCTAACGGCATGATTTACCCCTACCTGTTTACTTTCGGATTATCGGTTCTGCCTAATAGATAGTCAACCGACACATCAAAGTAATCCGCTATCTTAGGCAGCGTATCAATGTTAGGTTTTGACCGCCGTGATTTCCAATCGCTCACATTTCCTGTTGACACACCAATAGATTCTGCAAAAGACATTGCTGTCATTTTATTTTCTTTAATTAAATGGAATATTTTGTCTATTGTATCCAATATTAACACCTACTTTCTGTATTTTCATACAAATTCGCGTGCGTACGAGATTTATGTATTGACATTCTCGTGCCCACGTGGTATAATAAATCAAAATATAACACGAAGGAGCAATTATCATGTACGATGTTCTCGAAGACCTTTATTACGGCAACATAAATCCCAATGAACAGCAAAAACTCAATAAACACTTAATGAAAAAGATTTCCGAAGCTGAGGAAGAGCTTCTTAAGCTGTTGGACGGTGAAAAGAAAGAGTTATTCAAGCAGTACACGGACGCCCACAGGGTTCACATTACTCAAATCAAACTTGAAAACTTCAAAACCGGATATCAGCTGGGTTCCTGGCTTACCGCCGAAACACACAAATAATTGATAAGTATCAGTCGTCAATTGTCAGCTGCAAATTGTTCGCTGCGTCCTTGTTGTACCTTTTCAGCAGCGCCCTTATCTTCGCGTGCGGGTCGATTACCTTGCCCGTGGAAACATCGTGGTTAAGCGCGGCGATGAGATATGCGATGTACTTCGATATGTCTACATCGAAATACCACTCGCGGCTGAGCAGCTCCGGCGTGCGGTAGGTGAGGTTTGTGCCGAAGACGTAGTCAATCACGCCGTCCCTGCACGCCTTATCGAAAACGCCGAGGCCCCCGGTGAAAATCGGATATGTCGCGTAAACTATTATCCGAGCCGCCTCGCGCTTTTTAAGCTCATAAGCCACCTCAAGCATCGACTCGCCCGATGAAATAATATCGTCGCAGATGAAAACGTCCTTGCCCTTGACTGAGTTTCCGAGATATTCGTGCGCTACAATCGGGTTTCTGCCGTTAAGGATTTTCGAGTAATCCCTGCGCTTGTAGAACATACCGAGCTCCACACCGAGCACGGAGGCGTAGTACATATTACGGTGAAGCGCGCCCTCGTCCGGGCTTATCATCATGAAGCTGTCCTTGTCGATTTTCAAGTCTTTAATACGCTTGAACAAGGATTTAAGCACTTGATACGAGGGGATAATATTGTCAAAGCCCATCAGCGGCACGGCGTTGCACACCCTTGAGTCGTGCGCGTCAAAGGTGATGATGTTCGCAACGCCCATAGCCTCCAGCTCCTGCAGCGCAACGGCGCAGTCGAGCGACTCGCGGTAGCTTCTCTTATGCTGCCTGCCGCCGTAGAGTATCGGCATGATTACGTTGATTCTGTGCGCCTTGCCTCCCGCCGCTTGAATTATACGCTTCAAATCCTGATAATGGTCGTCGGGTGACATTCGGTTTTCTTCGCCGAACAAATTATAAGTACAGGAATAATTCCCGACATCTACTATTATATAAATGTCGTCGCCTCTTATGGATTTCCGCAGAATCCCCTTGGCGTCGCCGGAGGAGAAGCGCGGGCACTCGTTCTTGATTAGGAAGTTGTCCGACTTAAAGCCGCCGCTTCCCCACCAGTCGAGCAGGTGCTCGTTTATACTTTTTCCAAGCTCCTCCGCACTTTGCAGCGCGATTACCGAAAGGTGCGCTACCTGTCTTTTTTTACTGAACGCTAATTCATTCTCTTTCGTCATTTTCAACACTCCATATTTTATATAGCCGATTAACTTAAAAAATGCTCCGTATTTTCGCAGCAAACTCGTTTGCTGACGCGCCGTAGGCGCGCAATCGGCTATGTAATCGAATTAAGCCGCTCCGCGGCTTACACAGCAAATGCCGCATCTTCAAAAATGCCGAAGCATTTTTGAAGTTAATTGATTATAAATCAAACAAAATATACTGCTCCGTTTTAAGTGCCGCGTCTAATGAACCGCACACTGTCAACAGTACAGCGGGTATTTACTGCAGATTTCATTAACCATCTCTCTTACTTTATCAGCGTTCTTCTCAAAATCCGAAGCCGTGAGGAATATGCACTCGGCTATATAAGGCATATCGCTTTCAACTAATCCGCGTGTAGTTACAGCCGGCGTGCCGAATCTGATTCCGCTGGTCACAAACGGGCTGAGCGGCTCATTCGGGATTGTGTTCTTATTTGCTGTAATGTAAACCTCGTCAAGCTTTATTTGCATTTCCTTGCCTGTAACTCCGAAAGAGCGCAGGTCAACCAGCATCAGATGATTCTCCGTGCCGCCGGACACGAGCGTGAAGCCTTTTTCGATTAAAGCCGCGGCAAGCGCCTTTGCATTTTTCTTCACCTGAATTGCATACTGCTTGAATTCCGGCTTCATAGCTTCGGCGAAGCAGACGGCTTTGGCTGCAATCGTATGCATGAGCGGCCCGCCCTGCGTCCCCGGAAAGACAGCTGAATTTATTTTTTTAGCGATTTCCTCACTGTTAGAGAGAATCAAACCGCCGCGCGGTCCGCGCAGGGTCTTGTGCGTCGTGGTTGTGATAACATCGGCATAAGGTATCGGCGACATATGCTCGCCCGCAGCGACAAGCCCCGCAATGTGCGCCATGTCTACCATCAGGTATGCGCTTACGCCTTTCGCAATTTCCGAAAGCCGCTTAAAGTCAATCTCCCACGGGTAGACAGTGGCGCCCGCAAGCAGAATTTTAGGCTTATGCTCGTTTGCGAGCTTTTCAATGACATCGTAATCTAACTTTTGAGTTTCATCATCAAGCCCGTAAGGTATAAAATCAAAATACTTCCCCGATATGTTAACGGGAGAACCATGTGTTAAGTGTCCGCCCTGGTCAAGACGCATGCCGAGAACCTTGTCGCCCGGCTGCAGCAGCGCGAAGTATGCCGCGGTATTCGCCTGCGCGCCCGAGTGTGTCTGCACGTTGGCAAAGCCAGCGCCGAACAGCTTTTTAGCGCGCTCTATTGCGATATTCTCGACTATATCGACGCACTCGCACCCGCCGTAATAACGCTTGCCCGGGTAACCTTCCGCGTACTTGTTGGTTAGAACCGAGCCCATTGCCGCCATGACGGCGGGTGAAACAATGTTCTCGCTTGCAATCAGTTCAAGATTTCTCTGCTGGCGCAGCAGCTCCTCGTTCATGGCGCCTGCAATCTCGGGGTCAGTTTTGGCAACGAAGCCAATCGAATCCATTAAGTCTTTATACATAGTTCGTCCTCCAAATATATTCTATTAAATTTAATTATAACATAATTTCAATCGCCGCAGGCGATTGCGGCAGTAAAACCGCCGGCGGCGCGAACGCGCCGAATTATTGTTGAAATAAAATCATCGTTTCGGTTTTACCGAAACCACCCGTAAAGCGGGCGCCAAACGTTTTACGTTTGGGTGTGATTTTATTATAACATTAAAAAGCGGAAAATACAACTGTTTTTCCGCTTTCTTATGTTTTCTGAATTTCATACAAAAATTTTACTTTTTTCGCGCTTTTTCCTGTAATTTATAATAATAATTGTAAAGGCTTTGAACATGATTCTCCAGTTTAAAGTAGTGCGTAAGATACGCGGCTGTGAGCGCTAAAATCATCACAAACAGCAGCATTACCGCAACCAGCACGTCACCCGTGGTCGTGAACAGCACGCCTGTCAGTATAATCGTCAGCAGGCACATTGTCATGGTGACAATGAGATGTACGAGCCGCTCGTGCTGATAGAACCTGATTTTTACGAGCAGCTCTTCTGCTTCGGCTTGCCAGTCAGCAGAATCTGCCGAAAGCAGCTCATTAAGCTCTTTTTTGAGTTTTTGAAGTTGCTTGTTCATATGTCTCCCAAACTTCCCTCTCCGCCCATACGTGCCGTTAGTTCCCCGATTTTCTCAAGCGGGAACGGCGGGCTGCCGAGCGGCTTTAAAGCCACTGACATTAGCTTTAATGGGTTATCGTCGGCAGCGCTGCGGTTGGAGCTTAAATGCCCGCAAATCCTGCAGCGGTGGATAATCGCCCATTCTCCGCCTTTTCTAACCCATACGCCTATTGCTTCCATGACCCCGCCGCAATTTGCTTCGCGGTCGCCGGGCTCGTTGTCTACATGCTTACTTGAGAGGCAGTTTGGGCAATGATTTCTGTGCTCGCTCGCCGCGCCCTGCGGCGTCACCAAACGTCCGCAGATTTTACAGGTAAACGCGTCGTTGCACGGGTTTTTGCGGTAATATCCTTTATCGTATTTTTTCCTTTTATTTTCCCTGTTCAAGTGATATCCTCCTAAAAGTTGTTTAAATCTCAACTTTACGGGAGGTTTTGCCATATTTAATTAACTTAAAGCATGCAAACCTCCCGGTTCGATACTATTTCATTTTTAGATTTCATATAACTTTCTCCTTTTCTATTTTGATATAATTGTTTTGTCTAAGAATAAATACTCCGGCACACCGTTCTTCTCGAAGTACGGCGCGCGTCCCTCTGTCAGCGGTCGCAGGTACTGCACCATTTCTTCGCTCACATCGCAGCCGCCGATAATCCACTCCGTCGGAATGGTTTTCTCTAAGTTCGCACATTTTTCAATGGCAACAGTGCCGTAATTTACGAGGTACGGCGAATTCGACACGCGCTCAAACGTCATCATCACGCCCGTCTGCCCGTCAAGTGCCGCTCTTACTGCTTCCTCGCCGATTCTCTGCGCTTCTGCTATGTCCGTGCCGGACGAGAAATGTGCCGCCGCACGCTGAAGTACCGAGAACTCAATGCTGCGGACTTTACAGCCGACTTTTTCTTTTATAAGCTCTTCCAAGTACTTGCCGACGCCCGCGAGCGCGACATGTCCGAAACCGTCTACGCTTGCCCCCGCTGCGCTAAGATACTCGCCGTTCTTGTTCCTGAGCCCCTCGGAAACTGCAATTATAAGCAGCTTTTTCTCTTTAGAGTGCTCTTTAATTTTATTAATAAAATCTTCCTCGCAGAACGGAACCTCCGGCAAATAAATAAGCTGCGGAGCCGCGCCTACTGCGCCCCGCGCAAGCACGGACGCGGCGGCGAGCCAGCCGGCGTGGCGCCCCATGATTTCTGCAACAATTACGCTGAACATATCATACACGCCCGAATCAAGTGCAATTTCCGCTATTGAGCCTGCAATATACTTCGCTGCCGAGCCGAAGCCCGGTGTATGGTCGGTGATGGGCAGGTCGTTGTCAACGGTCTTGGGGACGCCGATGCATTTAATGTCAAGATTTCTTTCCGCGCAAATCTTAGAGAGCTGCTTTACTGTATCCATTGAGTCGTTGCCGCCGATGTAGAAGAAGTAACCGATGTTATAATCCTTGAAGATTTGCAAGATTTCGTCGTACTTTTCATGAGGCGGCGCGGGCAGCTTATAGCGGCAGGAGCCCAGCGCCATAGCCGGCGTTGCGGCAAGGCGGTCGAAATCCTCCGCTGTTTTTATGCTTTTACGCAGGTCAATTATGTTTCTTTGCAGCAAGCCCTCAATGCCGTTGAGCGCGCCGTAAATCTCGCCTATTTCACTTCTTTGCATAGCCCCGCGGATTACCCCTGCGAGGCTGGCGTTAATTGCCACTGTGGGACCGCCGCTCTGCCCGACAATTATATTTTTCATATACCTTTGTACATCTCCTTTAATTGTCAATTATTAATTGT
>WRCY01000060.1 GCA_009783695.1 Oscillospiraceae bacterium | reverse complement strand
ACGCGGTTACCCGAGATGTTTTCCTCCGCCGCCGTGTTTAGCTGCGAGAGCCGCTCGCGCAGGTTTATGAACATGGGCTTGATTTTCTTGCTGAACAGCAGGGAGATGGCGAATATAACCGGCGTAAGCGCGAGCAGGCAGAACGCCATCAGCGGGTCGAGGACTATAAAATAAACCGAAACGGAAGTAAAAATTATAAAGTTTTCAATCAGCTGCTTGATTACCCACGCGACCGAATGGCGCACCATCTCAAGGTCGCCGGAAAGCCGCGTCATAATATCGCCGGTACGGTAATGGTCGTAAAAACTCGAGTCCTCGTTCTGCATATTGTCGTAAAGGTGTTTACGGACACGGTAAAGCAACCCCTGCGACGAGTGTTCGAACATCAGGGTTGAGATATAGAATAAAGAAACGCGCACCAAAGAAAAGCCCAGTATCGCCGCAAGTAGCCATATTAGCACTTCTCTCCGGTTGATTAAATTCTCGGCGGCGTTTTCATGAGTGATAAAAATATCTATTATTCGCTGCCGCAGAAAAGGATTTATAACAAACATGGACTGGTTAATAATTGCGAGAAAAATCGCCGTTATATATAAGGCGCGGTAACCCTCAAGGTTTTTCCATAACCATCTTATTAAGAACATAAATTCTCCGGTCTAAAGTGCCGTTTCACAGGGTTCGTACCGAATCCTTATGTCCGGCAGCTTTGTAATCGTCGTATAGCTGTTGATGTGCCAGTCAGCGCCGTCGGCGGGATTATTCTCGCCGCTCGCCGGAGGAGCGAATATTTTTAAAGTAAGCTCTGTCCTGCCGCTGAGCCGCTTATTGTAAAATGCCGGCATAAGGTCGATTGTCATTGCTTTCGGAGCTTTATAAAACCATCTGCCGTTTATTTCAAGCATTAAATTAAGCTCTTCCTCAAACGTAACCTCGCAGAACACAGGGTCATTCTCGAACGTGAGCTGTACAGAAAGCCCCTCTGCGTCCTCTGAGCCGCCCCAGCGCAGTGTTACGGGCAGGTTTATTTCGCCTTTTTCATCAAACACGGGATAGAAGTATTCGTCGTGGATTATTTCCCTGTAAGTCTGCATTACGGGCTGCGCGATACCGATATTTGAATCAGACGGGTCTTCGATTTCGAGTCCGAGCCTGCCCCTGTCGCGGAACTGATAGAACGTGAAGCCGCTGAACCATGGCGAAGCCGCCGCAATATCGGCTTCACCGGAATTATCTCTCTTTAAAAGTTCCAGGAATTCACGAACCATATCCGCCTGCTCATATGCGCCCGTGACATCGCCGTCGGCATTGAACTCGCTCATTACCATCGGCTTTGCCACGCCGCCGTTGATGTAGCGGAAGCGCTCAAAGCTGCGCTTTGTGAGGTTATAAATATCCGAAACTTTATAACGCCTGTGAGTGTTTCCTCCTGCTTCCGCAACATCGTAGGGCCAGCCCCAGTGCAGCGCCATATATTTATCAACCGACCAGATGTCGGCGACGCGGACAGCCTCGGAGAACTCGGCTTCCTTTTCCATTTCAACAGCATTTAAATCCTCAATGCCGCCGATACAGAGAATCGTTTGAATGTGCGGAGCTTGCTGTTTTATGATTTTGTGGAAGCGTACGAAAAAATCCGCAACCTCTTGGTATGTACAGCGTTTATTGAAAGAAAACCAGTTGCCTGTAGCCTCGTGATTAATCCGCAGCATAAGCCGCCCGAATGTGGAAAGCTCCTGCGCGATTTTTATTAAATGCTCGTCGCTGACGCCCGGGTCGATGGTGAGCGTGAGAATTATATCCTGTCCGTACTTTCTGATTTCGCGCATGAAGCTGAACGGCTCGCCGTTTGAATTTCCGCCGGGTCCGCCCGTGTAAGGAAAATAATCGTCATAAGGATAATCCCACGCAAACTTTACGTCGGGACGCGCATGAACCACGCTCGCCCTGCCGGGCCAGCCGTCGTCGAGCGGGTAGTAGCAGTACATGAGGTTAACGGCCCTGTGCGGTCTGCCGAGCGTGTTCAGGATATATCCCTGGCTCACGTATTCGCCGCGTTCCGAGCCGTCGCCTATATCAACCGCGCACTTTGCGGGGAGCATATTGATTTTATGAATCTTGTACATAATTATTTTCATTAAGTCCTTTCTTCACAAACGAATCATGAAACAACGTTTTTCCCATTCAGTTGTTTTACTCTGAAACTTAGAGCCTATACAACAACAGTCCGCGTACATCTTGGCGTCGTATTTTCCGTCATACTGCGTTAATTTTTTCTTAAATATCAACGGATATTCGCCAAAAAATTGCCTTGTCTGACGAAAAATCCACTCATCAATCTGTACACGTCCTATTGTTGGATAGGCTCTTATTCTCCTTATGCTGTTATACAGAGGACGCCGGCGCACTGTGCAAACGGCGTCCTCAATTGTCAACTATCCATTGTTAATTGTCAATTGCCCGTCACCCAGCCGCGCAGCTTCACGGCGCTCGCAACCCGCTCAATCGCAATCATATACGCCGCGTCACGCATATAGACGCTTTTTTCCTGCGCCAGATTATAAACTGCGCGGAACGCTTCGGTCATCTTGTGTTCAAGCTTTTCGAGAACCTCATCCTTGTCCCAGAAATAGTTCATGTTGCACTGCACCTGCTCGAAATAGCTGCAGGTCACGCCGCCTGCATTGCAGAGAAAATCGGGCAGCATGATTATACCGCGTTCTTTCACGAGCGGGTCGCAGTCGGGGGTTGTGGGACCGTTCGCGCCCTCGCAGATGATTTTTACGGTCTTGGATATATCCCCGAAAACTGCGGGCGTGATTTGGTTTTCGAGCGCGCAGGGAATCAGAATGTCAACGTCCTGCTTCAGCCACTCGTCGCCGGCAAGCACTTCATAACCGAGAGCGAGTGCTTTTTCCTTGTCTATACTGCCGAATTTGTCTTTAATCGAAACAAGTTCCTCGATGTTGCAACCGTTGGATTTTTTAAAAGTATAAGCGACTTTATCGGTGTTGTTCCAGCAGGAAACAGCAACAACCTTGCCGCCGAGCTCTGTGTACATACGCGCCGCGTACTCCGCGACGTTACCGAAGCCCTGTATGCTCGCGGTGGTGTCGGTGACGGGAATGTTTATGCAGCGGAGCAGGTCTTTGAGCGTATATATAACGCCGTAGCCGGTAGCCTCTGTGCGTCCGAGCGAGCCGCCCATGCCTACGGGCTTGCCTGTAATCATGCCGGGGAATTTCCCGTCCGCAATCGCTTCATATTCGTCAAGCATCCAAAGCATATGCTGGTTGTTGGTCATTACGTCCGGTGCGGGAACATCGGTAAAAGGCCCGACATTCTCGCCGAGCGCACGGATATAACCGCGGCAGAGCCGCTCCTGTTCGCTCGCCGACATAGTGCGCGGGTCGCATATTATACCGCCCTTGCCGCCGCCGAGAGGAATGTCAGCGACTGCACACTTCCACGTCATCCACATAGAAAGCGCACGGACTGTGTCGGCGGTTTCCTCGGGGTGAAAGCGGATTCCGCCCTTGCCGGGACCGCGGGCATCGTTATGAAGCATGCGGAAGCCTTTAAAAGTCTTCGTCGTGCCGTCGTCCATTTTCACGGGTATCGAAACATGATACTCTCTCATCGGCTGCCTTAAAAACTCTTTCATCGAGCTGTCGAGGTTAATTCTTTCAGCGACTCCGTCGAACTGCGCTTGCGCGTTCTCAAATGGGTTGTAGCCTGTGTTTGCCATTTTATCACCAAGTCCTTTCTGCACTTTCCGTGCTTTGAAACGTCATTTTCTCCGCTTCACGGAGGCGGAAGTTTCAAACTTTTGTTCTTTTTTATATTTGCTTTAAAATAATAACATAATTTCCTTAAAATGTCAATTCCGATATGAGTATATCGGATTATTTTTTTTCTCATGTCCGACACTTGTGCTTCTGCCGTGTCCGGGGTAGACCTGCGTTTCATCGGGGAGCATAAACAACTTGTTTATAATCGAATCCGCAAGGTCTTTCTGGCTTCCGCCGGGTAAGTCGGTCCTGCCGAAGCTGTCTGCAAACAGCACGTCGCCGCTTATAAGCACATTCTCGCTTTCAAAGTAGTAGCAAATCCCGCCCGCCGTGTGTCCGGGAGTGGAAATCGCCTTAATTTTAAAACCCGCGAGTTTAATCATTTCGCCGTCGTCGAGCAGAACATCGGCAGTCACGGAAAGCGGCGTGCGCCCGATTTTCGCCGAGCCGTTGTAACTCGGGTCGGTTAATAAATATTCCTCGTCCTTACCCGCATAAACAGGAAGCTTCAATGCTTCTTTCAAGCCGTTAACCGCGCCGATATGGTCGAAATGCCCGTGCGTGAGCAGGATTGCAACAGGATTCACCTGCAGCTTTCTGCACTTTTCAATAATATATGCCGAGTTTTCTTCGGGGTCGATTAGCAGGGCTTCACCGCCGTTTGTGATGATATAAGTGTTAGTGCTAACCATACCAAGAACGCTTGTAATGATTTTCATGGATTCATCCTTTCTGTTTTTTCTTCCGCGCGTTCAGCACGAAGCTGCCCGCAGGCAGCTTTCAGCTCGCCTCCGAACTCCTTTCGCACAACTGCTCTTATGCCGCTTTGGATTAAAATTGAGTAGAAACTGCTTATTCTTTCCGCGCCCGGACGCGCAAAGCCAAGGCCTGTTTCGTTATACGGAATCAAGTTTATATAACAGTTAACGCCATGAACTAAATTTGCGAGCTCGCGGGCGCTCTCATCGCTGTCATTAACGCCGTCAAGCATGATGTATTCAAGCGTTGTTTTCTTCTTCCGGGACTTCGTAAAGCTCATAATTTTCTCAATATTATAAGACTTATTCACCGGCATTAAACGGCTTCGGATTTCATTGTTCGGAGCATGCAGGCTGATTGCGATATTACAGGAAATATCCCGCAGTTCGTCAAGCTTCGGGACACCGCAGGTGGAAACCGTGATGTGCCGCGGCGCGGCGGAAAGCCCGTGCCTGTGCCCGATTATATCAATGAAATCCATGACGTTATTGAAATTATCGAGCGGCTCACCGATGCCCATCAGGGTCACGCGGTTTATTCTTTCGCCGAGCTCTTCCTCGGCTTTGAGCAACTGTAAAACCATCTCGAAAGGCTGTAAGTCCCGCACTTTTTTAGCGGCACCTGATTGGCAGAAAGCGCAGCCCATATTGCAGCCGACCTGCGTGGAAACGCATAGCGCGTTGCCGTAATCGTGACGCATGAGCACTGCTTCGACTGTATTTCCGTCATGAAGTTCAAAAAGGAATTTTACCGCTTCGGCACATTCGTTTTTCCTTATGATTCGCACGCCGTCAAACTCAAAATCGGCTTTAAGCATTTGGCAAACCCGCTCGCTTAAAGCACCGATTTTCTTGTATATATAATTGTAGACAATTTTAGCTTTTGCACTATTTTCGCCGCGCTCTGAAAAATACGCTTCCAGTGCGGGAAAAGTCATGTTATAAATATTCATGTTCATTTATAAATCTTCGCCACTTGCTCTGCGGAAATATCCGCGTTATACATTTTCATGCAGTAGAGCTCGGGCGTTGTGGAGATTACCGTGCCGTCCTCAAGCTCCATCATCGGGTATTTAAGATTACGCTCATTGACCATCACGACCTTTGCCACCGAACCGTCGGAGAGTACCATGAACTTGCCCTTGAGCTCACCAATCATGCAGTCTATAAACAGCTTTACGAGTTTTATGTCAAGCATGGAATAACCCTCTTCCGCGAAGTTTTCGAGGATTGTGAAAGGCGACTGCGCGTCTTTGTAAGCACGCTTGGCTATCATAGCGTCGTATATGTCTGAAATGGAGGTAATGCGGGCGAAATCAGATATATCCTTTGCCGCGAGCCCGTAAGGATAACCGGAGCCGTTGAGCTTTTCGTGGTGCTGAAGCACGCCGAGCAGCAGCGGTTTTTCCCGGATTCCGGAATTCACCAGCATTTCAAATGAGAAAACAGAGTGCTTCTTGATTGTTTCAAATTCTTCTTTCGTAAGCTTTGCGGGTTTATTTAAGATTCCGCCGGGTATAAGCAGCTTGCCGATATCGTGCAGGAGCCCTGTTTTAACGAGCTCGTCATGACGCTTTTTATCATACCGCAGCCACTTAGCCATAAGCCCGTTCAGGAATGCCACGTTAAGGCTGTGCGTATGCAGATATTCGTCGACACAGCGTATATTATTTATGCTGTCGATGATTAATGAAATATCATTGGTTTCGAGTTTTTTACCTATTTCAAGAACGAAAATATCGGTCTTTGCGTTATCAACCTTTCCGTCTTCGGCGATTTGCGCGAACATCTTTTCAGCTTCGGCTTTAGTTTCGATATATTCCTTTTTAACTTTTTCATACTCGGGCGTGGGCGGCGGGGGCGTTACTTTCTTTGTTGAACGCGGTGTTTCCGGCTTTGAAGGCGGCGGAGGAACCCAGCCTAAGTCAACCCCGCGCTTTAAGAACGACTCCATGTAATTCGAGGCGATGTAAACAGAATCGTCGGGGTCGGCTGCTTTACGGAACCTCGTTAAAAGCGCATCCGTAACCGTTACATGTTCGCAGAGGTATGAATATTCGCCGCCCTTTTTGACATAGGCTTTGCAGTCGAGCTCGAGCCCGACCGGTATGTTGTCTATATTTACCGCAATGTATTCGAGCGCCATTTTATTTTACCTCCTTGCCTGCGAAATTAAGAATAACTCTCATTGTCACCGACAAAATGCCTGACACGCAGCGGAATATCCATGCTCCGGGCAAGCCTGCGGCATTGTTCAATCTGCTCTTCGCCGATTATATCTACTATAGTTAAAACAATGTCGGTGTATTTTTTAGCTTCCCGCGCGAAAAAAAGCATAGCCGTATAGGCAGCCGCACCGAATTTCGGCTTCGTTACACGCAGATATTCCGCTTCATCAGCGGCGTTCAGGCTGACGGAAACGGAATCAAAAACCGCGAGCGCGCTTAAATCAAAACCGGGATTAATCATCGTTACAAGCCCGTTTGTGTTAAGCCGCAGCGGGAGCGTACATTTTTGCTTTATATATTTGCAGACTGAAATTACCAAATCGGCGCGCTCCATTGGCTCGCCGTATCCGCAGAAGACGATTTCGGTTATGCCGTCAAGATTCACTGCGTCAAAAGCGGTAATAATCTCCTCATAACCCGGCTCATGCGCAAGCCAAAGCGACTCTGCGCTGCCCACGCCTTTTCCGCTGTCACGCAGGCAGAATATGCAGGAACACGGGCAGCGGTTAGTGACGTTTGCATAGAGTTTATCTCTCAAAGTGTAAAAAATATTCATATTTGTATTATAACATAACCGCAGTTATATTTCAATGTTCCCGGGACCCGTTCAAAAATTTATTTTCGGTAACGGGTGGGGTTATTATAACATAATTACAATCGCCGAAAGCGGTTGAGGCGGCAAAGCCGATTACAGCGGCAAAGGCGCCGACAGCGCGAACGCGCCGAATTACTGTTGAATTAAATTCACCGTTTCAGTTTTACCGAAACCGCCCGCAAAGCGGGTGCCAAACGTTTTACATTTGGTGTGTGATTTTATTATAACATTAATTGCTTGAATTGTCAATAAATTAATGCTTTAGGCAAAGTTTAAAATAAATGGCATTAAATCGGGTAAAATGAAACCTTTCATTCTCTGTTTGTGCCGTGATGACATGGGGAATTTATGAAACATTTCAAAATTCTTGAATATAGCCCCCGAATTTACAAATACTATCACCGACACGGAAATATTTCCGTTATGATTTGCAATTATTGGAGGTTTATATATGAAAGCAACCGGCATTGTAAGGAGAATAGATGATTTAGGCAGAGTGGTTATCCCTAAAGAAATTAGGAGAACAATGAGAATAAGAGAGGGCGACCCCTTATTGATAACATTGACGGATAGGTTTTGTGCAGGAATGGGGGCGTTTTGGGAGAGGGTTAGCAACATATAATGGGAAACCCCCATCGCATGAGCGGTGGGGATTCTTTGTAAATACATTTTACTTGGAATCATTCATATTCAATTTTCATGCATTTTGAACGTAACACATCATTTGCTGTTTCTAAAAAAACACTTTTACAACCGGCATTGCTTTTGCGATGAAAAATAGCGACTATGTTTTCGCCACATTCGTAAAGGAAAACATTATAATCATATAGGCTGTATCATCTTCGTTATATTTGTGTTCACGTTTTGTTTTTTCTTCAACAACTGTTACCGATTCACCTTGTTTTCCTGCTTTTGGTCGCAAGTAGAATCTTGTAGTGTTATCAAATAAAAATGTTTTTGCGGCTATGACACCACCGAAGTAATTACGGCTTTTGTTAATGCTAAATTGGTATGTGTCGATATTATTTATATTCACAGTTACAGAAGTAGCGGTTTCGCCGATTTGGTTCATAAGCTCGTCCTGTTTCGCAGGTGTTCTCTCTATTAAAGTAATTATAAAACTATTGTAAAAGAGTTGCTATATTTTCAGTGGTTAAATCATAAATTAATTTCATGCCTTTTCCTCCAAATCAATAAACTCTCTCAAAAATAGCGGTCTTGCGTAAAACGCCCTCGATGTACTCCCGTGTCCCGCTCCCTTAGTCCGTGGTTGAACATAAACACCCATCTTTCCGGTCAAGTGCGAAAAACCACGCTTTGGGTCGTTCAAGCAGTCCTGTACAAGCTCATAATCAGCACGAACGGCTTCATACAACTCACCACTCAAATCCATCGCCGTCACGGAATGAACGTATGTAGGCTGGTCGTAGCTATTGCCAACAATCCTTGCGACAATGACTGCCTTTTTCAATTTTGCGAGTAAATGACTGTCTGCAAACGACGTTCTCGCCACATGATACGGGTCAATCATAGTGATAGCCATTGTTTCCTTAAAAGCCAACGCTCCATTTTTGAGCCGTTTCAAGGGAATACTTTTCAATTCCCATGAGCCGAAATTCGGGCTTTGTGATGAATTTATCGGGATTCCCAAATGTCGTTCACAGATGTGTCCCGCCCAACCTTTATTGACTTTTCCCTCACTCGAAAGTACAGTAATACTGTGCTGTTTGGCGAGTAGGTGTAAATCTTGACTTTCAAGTTCTTTTAACTTGGCGATAGCTTCGTTCCTGTGCATTTATTTCTCCTATCCGTTTGCAATCAACAGTTCTCGAATTTGCCCGCGACCGCTCCCTACGGAATTTATTGCTCTATTAGCGGTAATTCGTATTATATTATGTCTTGAATACAATCTATCCATGAAATTGTCGTTTTCATCGGCATTAGTTGGGTCGCTGTTACTTGCTACGACATAAGCACCACGTTCGCTCATTTCGTCAATGAATCGAGCAAGTTCAATCTGTTGTTTATCGTCGAATCCGTCACCTGAGTATGCTGTGAAGTTCGCTGTTGAAGTCAATGGGCGATACGGCGGGTCAAAGTATACGAATGTGTTTTCATCAATGAAGTCTTGCGATAAACGATAATCACCGTGAATTATTCTAACACCGTTTAATGCCTGCGAAATCGCTCGGAGGTTCATTTCATCGCAAATAGTCGGGTTTTTATAACTTCCCTGTGGTACATTAAATCCACCGTTGCTATTCACGCGATAAAGTCCGTTGAAACAAGTTTTGTTGAGAAATATAAATAATGCGGCGAGTTCAACGGATTCACTTTGCTCTGATTTCAAGGCATTAAATCGGTCACGGTTGCAGTAATAGATAGTTTTGCGAGTATTTATATCGGCGGGTAGATATTCGTTTTCCAAGCCATTAAGTACGCTTATGAGTTCGTCTACATT
>WRCY01000059.1 GCA_009783695.1 Oscillospiraceae bacterium | reverse complement strand
TTGCCGCCGCGCTTTCTTCCGCTGTTGCGCTGTTCTGCTGAATTACCGTTGAAACCTGGTTAAGACCGATGTTGATTTGCTCGACCGCCATCGACTGCTCTTCGGACGAGCTTGCGATTTCAGCGACGATTTGCGAGCTTTCGTTTATGCCGGTGACGATTTCCGCAAGGCTGGACGCGGTGTCCTGCGCGATGCTTGCGCCGAGCTCGGCTTTTTCAATGGAGTTTGCAATAAGCCCGCCGGTGTCTTTCGCCGCTTCCGCAGACTTCGCCGCGAGATTGCGCACCTCTTCCGCTACAACTGCGAAGCCCTTGCCGTGCTGACCTGCGCGCGCGGCCTCAACAGCGGCGTTGAGCGCGAGGATATTGGTTTGGAATGCTATATCGTCAATAACCTTGATAACTTTGCCGATGCTCTGGCTCGCTTGGTTGATTTCGTTGACCGCGCTCACCATGTCGTCCATCTGACGGCTGCCGGTTTCGGCTTTATGTTTAATCGAATTCGCAAGACTTGCGGCTTTGTCCGCCATTTCGGCGTTGAGCTTGGTTTTGTCGGCGATGTCCGCAATAGAAGCGGAGAGCTGTTCAACGCTTGCCGCCTGCTGTGTTGAGCCGGACGCGAGCGCCTGCGCGCTGTCCGCGATTTGCTTCGAGCCGGAGGAAACCTGCGTGGTGGAGCTGTTGATTTCACCGAACATATCGTTAAGGCTTGCAACCATTTTCGACAGCGAAACGCCCATGACGTCGCTCGGAGAGAGCGTAGACACAGTGACGGTGAGGTCGCCGCCCGAAATAACCTCAAGCTCGTGAGCTATATTGGTAACGTGGTTTACAAACGAGGCTGAGCCTGCGATTGCCTGCCCGATTTCGTCCTTGATTATTGAGTATTCCCCTATGAGCTTTGAATCTTCGGCGGAGAGAGCGATGTCGCCGGTGGAGCCCGCTTTCTGCATGAAAGCAGTAAGCACTTTAAGCGGCTTTGAAATAAGACCGGAAATATAAATTGCGAGAACCAAAGACATACTGACGGCGAAAATCAACACTATGATTACAGCTATAAGCAATCCTTTTGCGAGTTTGTCGGAGGCTGCGGCTCCCTCTGCCGCTACATCGATTTTCATCTGCATACATTTATCAAAGTTTTCAACAATTTTATTTGTCGCGTCTGTATATTCTCTCATTAATTCATACAGGTCGCCGGGGTCGGATTCGGGATCCATTGCTAATTGATAAATTATGTCAAGACACTCTCTGAATTCGTTGCTGTAAAGGCGCGACGCTTCATCAAACAGGTCTAATGCCACAGGATTTGCAATAGTTGCGCGGTACGCTTCCATCGCGTCGTACATGATTGGCCGGTATTCTTCAACCCTGTCGTGCGCGTTTTCGATTAAGTCAAAGTCGTTCATTGACGCACCTATTATGAATTCACGCATACAAGCGCGCATACGCTGGAGCATTTCAACGATTTTTCCCATTTCAGGCAGCGGTACGGTCTGGTTATTATATGTATCATCAAGAGCATTGTTAATTTGCACCATTCCAACGATACCTACTATTCCCACAATCGCCGTGAGCAGAGCTACCAACAGAAAGCTGATTATCAATTTTTCTGAAACTTTACGGTTTTTCATTTTACTTTATCCTCCTAAAAAAATAGCTTATTAGCATAATATTGATTATACTTTATAATTATCGAAATGTCAAGCAATTTCGACGCTTTTCCTGTCACATCATACCTTTGAGCGAATTGTAGGCGTCATAGTAGATTTCATCGGCTTTTTCGAGGAGATTTTCAATGTCGCTCACGCTGGTAATTATATACAATTCCTCAAGCTCCTCCACCACCTTTCTCGGGAAGTGCTCGGAAAGATGTATATACCCGTACTCATAATGCCGCGGAGTATAAATCAAACGCAGCATGTTTATTATCGGCTGCCTGACATACGCCTCAAAGCAGCTGTACGCCTCTAAGAACCGTCCCCGCTTTATGTATTTTGTAAGCCTGGGGCGCTGGCTGTATTTGGCGGCGCACCGCTCAAACACGGGCCTCAGCTCCTCCACCGACATTCTTTCGGGCGGCAGAATGGTGATTACTTCCGCCTTGTCGAAGAGCACGAGCGGGAACTCGGCGATGTCGTCGGTATAAAACGTGCTGCCCGCGCCGCCCCTGCTGTGGCTCTGCACGCAGATGTCTATTAAAAGGTATTCGGACATATCCTCGATATGCAGGTTGCGCTGGAAAATCTGACGGTGCGGGTGGTCGATTTTCTCGATGAAATCAAGATTCCCCAGGCTCGACAGGAGCTGCTCGCACTTGTCGAGAATCTGCTCCTCCGTGCCGTCCTCGACGTCAAGCCAGAAGTCAACGTCCGAGAAGCTGTCCGTGCGCCCCAGTCCGTCCGCACCCTCAAGCCAGAGGGCATAAACGTTCTCGTCGTCTTTTAAGCCTTCCCTGATTACATTTATAATGCGCTGACGGTCGTCCATATTTTCATTAAGTCCTTTCTTCATAAGCAGGAAATAAAAAGTTTCATTTTCCCCGATTTTATATATCAGTTGTTTTTAACTTTTCATTAAGCCCTTTCTTCACGGGCGGGAGATGAAATGCTTCGTTTTCCCCGATTAAGTTATATTTATTTTCAAAACTTGTTTTTCATTAAGTCCTTTCTTCACGTGCGGGGAATGAAATCCTTCTCCTTTTATAGCTGAAGAAAACCGATTTTCTCCCTCACGGCGTGCAGAAGCGGGCGGGCTTTCGCGCTTGCTTTCTCTGCGCCCTGCTTCATGCAGGACTCAAGGAAAGCGCCGTCGCTTCTGATTTCGTTGTATTTCTTTTGAATCGGTGCGAGAATATCAGCCACGCTTTCGCCGACAGCCGTCTTAAAATCGCCGTAGCCTTTTTCTGCGAATTCGCTTTGAATTTCGCCGAAGCCTTTGCCCGTCGCCGCGCTGTAAATCGACATTAGGCTGTTGATGCCCGCTTTTGATTCATCATCCCCGCGGTACTCGACAAGCGCCTCACTGTCCGTGACGGCGCGCTTGAATTTCTTTATAACCATGTCGCGGCTGTCAAGCATATAGACCGCGGCGTTTGGATTGCTGTCCGATTTCGACATCTTCTTTGACGGCTCAGAAAGCGACATGATTTTAGCAGTGTTCGGCGTTGCATAGTATTCGGGCAGCTTGAACGTTTCGCCATGCGCGGAGTTGAACCGCTGCGCTATGTTGCGTGCAAGCTCGAGGTGTTGCTTCTGGTCCTTGCCGACGGGCACGAAGTCTGCGTTGTAAATTAAAATATCCGCCGCCTGCAGCACAGGGTAACTGAACAAGCCTATGTTGGCTTCGCCCTCTTTATGCGCGCCCGACTTGTCCTTGAACTGCGTCATGCGGGAAAGCTCGCCGAACATTGCATAGCAGCCGAGTATCCACGCAAGCTCCGAGTGTTCCAGCACGTGGCTCTGCACGAACAGCGCGGACTTTTCGGGCTCGAGCCCCATCGCAAGGAACAGCGCGAAGCAGTTGAGCGTCTGGTTCTTAAAAGCTTTCGGGTCCTGCCGGACGGTAATCGCGTGCAGGTCGGCGAGGAAGTAGAACGACTCCATTTCGCCCGTATTCTGCGAGGCGACCCAGTTTTTAACCGCGCCGAAATAATTTCCGATGTGGGGGATATTTGTCGGCTGTATGCCGCTTAAAAAGGTTTTTTTCGCCATTATTTAACTCCTATTTATTGATTTCCGGCTTATCCGTCCTGCCCACGAGATAATCAACTGACACGCCGAAATAATCCGCAAGGGATATGAGTAAATCATAAGACGGCTTTCTTACGCCTAATTCATTATTTTGAATACCGCGTTGGCTTCCGCCCACAGCTTCGCCAAGTTGTTTTTGCGTTAAATTCTTATCTTTTCTTAGTTTCTTTAAGTTTTCGCCAAAAGTATACATTAAAATCTCCAAAAGTACTTGACACACCCTTAAAAGGTATGTTATAATAAAGTATACACCCTCAGAGGGCACCACAAATGAAAGGGATTTTACCATGAAAAACTTATTAGATGAGTTTTACAGCATGACTCCTATTTATTGATTTCCGGCTTATCCGTCCTGCCCACGAGATAATCAACCGACACGCCGAAATAATCCGCAAGGGCAATGAGTAAATCATGATATGGCTTACTTGTGCCTAA
This sequence comes from Oscillospiraceae bacterium, assembly GCA_009783695.1. GTDB lineage: Bacteria > Bacillota > Clostridia > Oscillospirales > Ruminococcaceae > Ruminiclostridium_E. Next base: position 5,660 of record WRCY01000059.1, on the reverse strand, counting down.
TTCATAATTCTGAATACCGCGTTCACTCCCGCCAAGCATTTCACCAAGCTGCTTTTGCGTTAATCCCTTGGCTTTTCTTAATTCTTTTAAATTTTCGCTAAAAGCAGGCATAAAAATCTCCAAAAACTCTTGACACACTTAGAGAGGTGTGTTATAATAAAAATACACACCAGAATAGGTGTCTTAATGAAAGGAATTTTACCATGAAAGACTTATTAAAAGAGCTTTTCTACATTGTTGACGACATGCCGATAGAAAGCGACGCTTTCAATAAAATGTGCGACATTGAGGATGTTCTCACCAAAAGACTGAAAGGTGAGGAAAAGCAGCTTTTTATTGATTTTGTAAAAGCCCATAATCAAGCCGCCGAGGAATACGCCATTAATGATTTTAAGCGCGGATTTGATACGGGCTTTTGGTTTACGCAAAGGTTTGCGGTTAGTGACGATACGGATTTTACTTGAGCCCTAAAATCTGCTTCACTATTGAGAGCACTCTGTCCGCCTTGAACGGCTTCGCGATGAAGTTCAGCGCGCCGAGCCTGATTGCTTCGTCCACGGTCGACTGCTTGCTGACCTGCGAGCACATGACGACCTTTGCGGAGGGGTCGAACTCCTTTATCGCCTTGAGCGCCTCCATGCCGTCCATCTGCGGCATGTCTATGTCCATGATTACAAGCTCCGGCATAAGCTCCTTGTATTTTTCAACGGCGACCTTGCCGTTTTCGGCCTCGCCGGCAATTTTGATTTTGTTGCTGACCAGTATGTTGCTGATTACCTCGCGCATGAGCGTGGCGTCCTCGACAATCAGCACGCCCTTTGTGCGGTCGTCCGCGGCGATGACGCGCTCCTGCGGGGCGTACCTGCTTGCAATTTTCGCCTTTTCTTCCTTGATTTTATCGGGGTCGATATTGAGCAGGACAGTGAGCATTTTATCGAGCTCCTTGTCAATCGCCTCGACTTTCTGCTTGATTTTTTCGGTTTCGTCTTCGGCTTTCTGACCGGCGATGTCCTCGCGGAAGCCCTCATGAAAATACTTATCGCGAATACGCGCACGCTCGGAGTGGTATTTTTCAATCGCCTCCTTATAGTTTTCAAGACGGATGTCAATCGCCTCTCTTATTTCCTCAATCTGTACCGCGAAAGGTTTCATGTCTGTTCTCCCTATTTATAATTTATAATCAGTTAAGATTTTTTAAGATGCGGCAAACGCCGCACAGCCGCTTTGCGGCTTGACTTGATTGCACAGCTGATAACGCGCCTCCGGCGCAAAGCGGGCTTTGCCTGCGTTTTTAATATTATCAGACCATATAATAACATTCTTTTAAAAGCTCCACGCCTTTTTCAATCTGCTCGTCGTCAGGCGTTGCGTAGGTCATGCGGAAAGAAAGGCTTTTCTCATTTTCATCGATGCAAAAAGCGTTTCCCGGGACGATGGCGACCTTATTCTTAACCGCCTTGCGGGAGAATTCGACGGCGTCGCCGAAAGGCAGAGTCCCCCAGATGAACAGCCCGCCCTCGGGCTCGGTGAACTTCACCTGCGAGGGGAACGCGAAGTTGAGCGTGCCGAGCATGAGGTCGCGCTTACGCTTGTAAACCTGCCTCAGCCCGCCCAGATACTCCTCGAAGTTTACGCCCGTAACAAACCGGTAGCTGAGCATCTGCGCTAATATATTCGTATGCACGGTGCTGCACTGCAGCGCGGCAACGCTCTTTTGCACTATGTTTTCCGGCGCGCACATGAAGCCTACGCGAAGCCCCGGCGCAAGCGTCTTTGAGAAGCTGCCCGCATAAATCACGTGCCCTTTCTTGTCCATCGACTTGATAGACGGTATGTCAACACCGGTGAACCGCAGGTCGCCGTACGGGTTATCCTCAAGAATCAGCACGTTGTATTTATAGGCAAGGGAAAGTATGTCCTTGCGCCGCTGCAGCGACGTCGTTTTGCCCGTGGGGTTATGAAAGTTCGGGATTATATAAATGAACGCGGTACGCGGATTGGCTTTCAGTGCGGCTTCGAGCTTTTCGGGAATCATGCCCTCGCTGTCCATGTCAACGCCGGCGAGCTTCGCCGCATAGGAGCGGAACGTGTTCAGCGAGCCGATGAACGACGGGTTCTCGCAGATAATTGTTTCGCCCTCGTTGCAGATTGTCTTGGTTGAAAGCTCCATGACCTGCTGTGCGCCCGCAGTTATAATCAGGTTGTCCTCTCCCGGGCGGAAGACGTCTTTCGCCTGCATGTCGGTTTTCAACCAGTCGCGGAGCTTCGGGTAGCCCTCCGAAACCGAGTACTGCAGCGCCGTGACGGGCTCCTCGCGGAATATATCGGCAGAAATTTCAGCGAATTTATTAGCGGGGAACACCTCGGGCGCGGGGTTTCCCGCGGCGAACGGAATGACCGAGGGGTCTGCCGTAAACTTGAAAATCTCACGTATAATCGAGGGTTTGAGGTTTTTTATTCTGTCCGAGTAGACGTTCATTTTTGTGATACTCCTGTGTTTGATGTATAGATAATTTTAAGTTTAACATATTGCGCTTCAAAATTCAAGGGTTTTTAAATAATTAGTTTAATTAAAATCGTTGACATAATAAAGGTTTTATGTTATACTGTATGATGAATAATAATCTGTCCTCTATAAAACGGCGGGCAGAAAGGAAGAGGTAATAACATGGATAACGAAATTATCTTTGATTCTTCAACCAACGAGCTTAAGCTTCTTGAATTTCTGGTAGGGGTTGAGTTTTTCGGCATAAACATAGCAAAGGTCAGTGAAATCATCAGATTTACCGAGCTTACGCCTGTTCCGTCGTCGCCGGACGCAATTGAGGGCGTTTTCATGCACCGCGATAAACTGGTGACGGTTATTGACCTCCATGTTGTACTTAAACTCCCTATAAACGAGGACGAACACGGGAACGGGCTCTTCATTGTCTGCGATTTTGAACAGTTCAGCGTAGCCTTTCACGTTTCCACGGTGCTTGGTATTCAAAACCTTACATGGGCTTCTATTGAGAAGCCTCCGTCCGTAAGCAAAAAAGCCGACGACGGCATTACGACCGGCATGGCGAAGCTCGACGATAAAATCATCATGATTCTTGACTTTGAGAAGATTATCTGCGACTTAAACCTGATTGACGACGCCGAGCACGACAGCTTTGAGAGCATCGACATTCCCGCGGAGCTCGACCTCTCCAAAACCCTCGTGATTGCGGAAGACAGCCCGTTCCTGTGCAAGGTTCTGATTGACGCGCTCAAGAACGTGGGCTTCAAAAGTATCCGCACTTTTTATAACGGTTTGGAGGCATGGGAGTATGTCAGCTCCAAGAAAGGCTCGCCGAGCCTTAAAAACGATGTCGCCGCCGTTATAAGCGACATTGAGATGCCGCAGATGGACGGACATACGCTCACGCGGTTGATTAAAGAAGACAAAGAGCTCAAGGGTATTCCCGTTTTCATGTTCTCGTCGCTGATTCACGAGAATATGCGCGGGCGCGGCGACTCGGCGGGAGCGGACGGGCAGTTCGCAAGGAGCCAAATCGGAGAGCTCATCAGCACATTAAACGAGCATTTAACAAGATAACAACATATAGGGGCGGATTCTTCATCCGCCCCTATATATTGCAAAAACGTGCAGAAAAATATTCCATGACCGAATTGTATAACCCTACAAACCTACTTCGTTAATCTCACCAAAAATTTTTCCCGTTTTGAACAACTTCTTAGAATTCGACAATGGTTACAAAGCGGTAACAAAATTTAAAAGCCCTAAAATTGTGCACATTGCACAATTTTAGGGCTTTTGATTCATTTGACATATACAAAAACGTGGGGTATAATGGAAGCAGCTTCAAAAAACGAAGCCAATACTGAACTCCATTAAATGGAGCCAAGTATGCAAAACAATTTAACAGGAGGATGATTTTTTGCTTGAACTTACAGCCGCGCTGATGTCTGGCGGCAGGAAAATCAGGAAGGTAAAAAACGCCCTGCAAAACCGCACAGCAATTTCGCTTTTGTCAATTTTCATAACCTGCATCGTTATATTCATGATGACCGGTGCTCTATATTTCCGCAATGAAGTTACAATTACAGACGACGGCAACACCTTTAAGGTCTACACAACACGCACGGCACCCGAGGAAATACTCCGCGAACAGGGAATCCCGCTTACGGGAGCGGACTATTACAATTTAAGCGAGCCCGCGGGCTCCGGTCGCATGAACGCCATGACGCTTTCAGTTACCCGCTCGCATACGGCTGCGGTCATGGTTGACGGGAAAGTGCTGCGCGCCGAGGCATACACAGGCGAAACGGTGGCGGAGGTACTTGACCGCGCAGGTATAAAGCTTGAGCGCAACGACATAGTTACGCCCGCCCTGTACGAGAAAATCACGGGCGAGAGCAGTATTATAATCTCGAGGGCTTTCGGGATTACGCTTTATATCGAGGGCGTGACCCTCTCGATTCCCGTCAGCCCGCTCGGAGAGGCTACTATCGCCGACGTTCTTTCCCTTGAGGGCATTGAGCTCAGTGAGAACGATGTGGTGTCCGAAAACCTTAATTCCGTTGCCTATCCCGGCATGGAGGCGGCGGTGAATACGCTGCGCTATGTCGAGCGGGTCGAAACAAACTTAATACCGTACGATATAATATCGGAGCCCTCAAACCTTGTCGCAATCGGCAAGACTGAAGTTGTCACGGCGGGCGCGGAGGGTATTGAAAGGCTCACTGTAGTGGATACCGTCAAGGACGGCGAGGTTATTGCAACCGAAATCATAACCCGCGAGGTTTTGAGCGAACCTGTAACCGAGGAGCTTCTCACGGGTCTTGCGTTTTCCGAGCCTTACAGCAAGCGCGAGTTCGATGAAATTGAACTTATTGACGGTGTGCCGGTGAACTTCGAGTTCATGCTTTCGGGCAAGTCCACCGCTTACACGGCGGGGCCCACCTGCAGCACGGCGAGCGGAAGACCGCTTGTAGTCGGCAGCGTTGCGGTTGACCCGCGCAGAATCCCTTACGGCTCGCTGCTCTATATCGTAACGCAGTGCGGCGAAATCGTTTACGGCGCGGCGGTCGCTTCGGACACCGGTTCGTTCATCTACAGCACCGACGTGATTGTCGACGTATACATGGGGCTCACGGACGATAATCTTGTGCATGCGATTAACTGGGGTTCGCGGATGGTTGACGTTTATGTAATCAGCACCGGGCAGTATTGAGCAATTGACAATTGACAATTGACAATGTACAATTAATAAAATTATCGGCTTGCAGGGAACTTGCAAGCCGATTTGACTTTCATAAGAAAGAATTTGCTATAGCCTATTAACTTGAGCGAGTCTTGAAACATTTTTGATTGACGTATCAGTCAAAATATGTTATACTATATGATGTATGGAAAATGATAACATAATTTACGGCAGAAATGCCGTTTTGGAGCACCTGCTTTCGGACAGGCCGGTCGACACTCTTTATGTTTTAAAAGGCGCGGGCGGACTCGGAAAACACATCGCGCTCATGAAGCAAAAGGGCGGCGTGGTAAAGGACTGCGACGCCGCGAAGCTCAGCGCGCTGACAGGCGCAAACGGCGGCTCCGATGTTCGAACCGGAGGAATCGCGCTCGTGATTCCCGAAACAGAATACGCTTCTCTTGAAGAGAT
>WRCY01000058.1 GCA_009783695.1 Oscillospiraceae bacterium | reverse complement strand
TTTGTACATCTCCTTTAATTGTCAATTATTAATTGTTCGTTACGCTTTTCCGTTGCAGCCGAGTACGTTACTGATTTTGTGCGCTACCATGTCTTTCACGGCTTGGCGTGCGGGTGTCAGATACTGGCGCGGGTCAAAGTGTGACGGGTTTTCCGCCAGGTGCTTACGGATTGCCGCAGTCATTGCCATGCGGATGTCGCTGTCGATGTTGATTTTGCAAACCACCGACTTTGCCGCCTGACGCAGCATATCTTCGGGAATTCCGATTGCGCCGGGCATTGCGCCGCCATACTTGTTGATTTCTTCAAGGAAATCCTGCGGAACGCTGGACGCACCGTGCAGAACAATCGGGAATCCGGGGAGCAGCTTGGTGATTTCCTCAAGTATGTCGAAGCGCAGCTGCGGCTTTTGTCCGGGCTTGAACTTGAACGCGCCGTGACTTGTACCGATTGCAATCGCGAGCGAATCCACGCCCGTTTTGCTCACGAATTCCTGCACCTCCTCGGGGCGGGTGTAGCTCGCGTCTTCCTCAGAAACGTTGACGTCATCCTCAACGCCTGCAAGCTGCCCGAGCTCGCCCTCGACAGTGACGCCTTTTGAGTGTGCGTATTCCACGACTTGCTTTGTCAGTTTTATATTATCTTCAAAGCTGTGATGGCTGCCGTCAATCATGACGGACGTAAATCCGCCGTCTATGCAGCTTTTGCAGGTTTCAAAGTCTGCGCCGTGGTCAAGGTGAAGCGCAATCGGAACGCCGGTATCTGCAACCGCTGCTTCAACCATCTTCATCAAATAAGTATGACTTGCGTATTTGCGCGCGCCTGCGCTTACCTGCAGGATTACAGGAGCGTTCAGGCTTGCCGCGGCTTCGGTAATCCCCTGTACGATTTCCATGTTGTTCACGTTGAACGCGCCGACCGCATAACCTCCCTCGTATGCTTTTTTGAACATTTCTTTTGTTGTTACAAGTGCCATTTTAATAAGTCCTTTCCGCACTAACGGTAAATAAAAAGTTTCGGTTTCCCGTTTTAGTGCCATCTGTTTTTTATTTTGATTTAAAATTTTCCCAATCTTTTAAAAACCGCTCGATTCCGATAGCCGTCAGCGGGTGCGTAAGCATTTGGATAATAACATTGAAAGGCACGGTCGCGATGTCGCAGCCGATGCGGGCCGCTTTCGTGACGTGAATCGGGTTGCGGATTGAAGCTGCGATTACTTCCGTTTCCAGCCCCTGTACCTCGAAAATATCCATGACCTCCTCAATCAGCCCGAGCCCGTCGGTGCCGACGTCATCGAGCCGCCCGACGAACGGGCTGACAAACGTCGCGCCCGCATTCGCGGCGAGAACAGCTTGTGCTGCCGAATAAATCAGCGTTACATTGGTTTTAATGCCCTTTTCGGTAAGGATTCTGCACGCCACGAGCCCCTCCTCACAAAAAGGCAGTTTAATCACTATATTCTCTTTGTATTCGGGCATTTTCGTAATGAAAGCCTCAGCTTCCTCAACCATTAAACCGGCTTCCAAAGCAATCACTTCCGCGGAAATAGGCCCATTAACAATCCCCGCGATTTCCTTAATGACCTCCGCGAAGTCGCGGCCCTCCCTTGCTATAAGCGAGGGATTCGTAGTGACGCCGCAGATTACACCCATATCAGCGGCTCTGCGAATTTCGTCAACGTTGGCGGTGTCGATAAATAATTTCATATTTTGCTCCTTTATGAAAAATATCTGTTAATTTCCAAATTCTCCGTTAATTATGTTAACTGCAACGTCTCTTGCGTCAGCACCCCTCGCATCAGGTTGATTTAACCGAACTGTAAAATACGTTATATCCCCATTATACTCAAACATACCTGCAAACCAAGCATTAACCCAGTTATCATCGGTTATCCCGCTTCCTGTCTTGCCATAAATTATAATTGAACTGTCATTGTTTTCAATGTACATTGCATCTTTCATTGTATTAAGATTATTATAATTGAAAACATCTCTTTCCTCGAATATTCTTCTGAGAACATCAACCTTATGTACGGGAGATATTTTTAATGACGATTCATGCCAAAAACCGTTTAATTCTTTTAAATCCGCCATATGGGGGAAAATTAGATTATCAAGACTTCCCTCCCATTCGCTTATATCTCTGTTTCCGTAATTAAGCTCATCAAGTATGCCTTGAACGTATTCTTCCCCCATTAAATCAATTACTTCTCTGAAATACCATATACATGTATCTTGGAAAGCCTGCTTAAAATCTAAATCTTTATTCCATGCTGCCATGGGATAATATGTTCCGTTCCATTGTCTTATTGAATTTGACGTATCTATTACACCACTTTCTAATCCCATAAGACCGGAGATAATTTTAAACGTTGAACATGGTGAAGAAGGCAGTTCAGCCAATTCTTTATTATAAATACGGTATATTTGTTCTTCGACGCTATAGAAAACTGCAGTTCCCTCATAGTTTTGAAAATATTTGCTGTAATCTGCATCTTCTTTACGATTGCTTATAAATACGTCTTCGGAAGCGTTATCTTCAGTTGTTATAATATCTGATTCAATAGAAGTTTCGGGGGAAGTCTTGTTTGATTCAGAATTTCTGCATCCGGTCAGTAATAGTACTATCACTGATAAAACAATAAATACGCCGGAAGTTATTCCTTTGATTTTCATGTGGATTTTTCCTTTTTTATTCTAATTTAGTTGTGCCAATTCTTCAAACATTCCTTTCATCGCCGGGTAAAGCTTCGTATATAAGTCATAAACTTTCGCGTATTTGTGAATATTTTCACTTATGGGTTCCTGTACACGGTCTGCTTTTATCACCGCGCTGCAGGCTTCAGGCACGCTCTTGTAAATCCCCGTACCCACCGCCGCGAGCAGCGCCACGCCGAGCGCGGGGCCCTCTTTGTTCAGCGTGGTTTTAACGGGGCAGCCGTACAGGTCGGCGAGCATCTGCCGCCACAGCGCAGAGCTTCCGCCGCCGCCGCACGCCATCATGTCGCTGACGTTTATGCCCATCCCGCGCATAACCTCGGCGCAGTCGCGCATCGAATAAGCAACGCCCTCCATAATCGCGCGAATCATGTCCTTTTTTTTGTGCATTGATGACAGCCCGAAGAACACGCCTCTTGCATTTGGGTCAAGGTGCGGGGTGCGCTCGCCGTTAAGGTACGGCAGATACATCAAGCCGTTTGCACCAATCGGCACTTTCTCGGCGGCCTTGTCTGTGAGATAATAAGGGTCGACGCCCATGAGCAGAGCGGTTTCCATTTCGCCCCAGCAAAGATTGTCTCTGAACCACTTAAGCGACAGACCCGCGCTCTGCGTCACGCCCATAACGTGCCACGCGCCGGGAACGGCACAGCAGAACGTATGCACACGCCCGCCCTTGTCAATAGAAATCTTGCTCGTATGCGCGAAAACGACGCCCGATGAACCGATGGTCGTGAACGCCTTGCCGTCCTCAACCACGCCTGTTCCGATTGCAGCGGCGGCGTTATCGCCCGCACCGCCTACGACGGGCGTTCCGGCTTTGAGCCCGGTTTCAGCCGCAACTTTAGCGGTAATCTCACCTGTTATTTCCGGGGATTCGTAGACCTTTGCGAGCAAAGCTTTGTCGATGTTCAGCTTCTGCAGAACCTCATCAGACCAGTCGCGCTTAGGTATATCAAGCAGCTGCATACCCGAAGCGTCGCTGACTTCAGTCGCGTACTCGCCCGTAAGCATGAAGCGGATATAATCTTTCGGAAGCAGAATGTGTCTGCATTTGTCGTAGTTTTCGGGCTCGTTATTGCGAACCCAGAGTATTTTCGCCGCCGTGAAGCCGGTGATTGCCGGATTTGCTGTGATTTCGATGAGCTTGTCATGCCCGACCTTTTCGTTAAGCTCGTCGACTTCCTTTGCTGTGCGCTGGTCGCACCAGATTATGCTCTTGCGGATTACCTTGTTGTCCGCGTCAAGCATAACTAAGCCGTGCATCTGCCCCGACAAGCCGATTCCTTTGATTTCGGCGGGATTCACCGCGCTTTCGGCAAGCACGTCCTTGATACTTTCGACAACCGCGTGCCACCAGTCCTCTGCGTTCTGCTCTGCGTAGCCGTTTTGCGGGGTGTAGAGCGGGTATTCGTGCGTGGAGCTCGCCTCGGGCGTGCCGTTCTCGCTGAACAGCACTGTTTTTGTCCCCGATGTTCCTATGTCAATTCCTAAAATATATGCCATATTTATGTTTCCTTTCGTTTGTTTTAGTATGCGCTTTACATCATACCAAAATCATAAATTTTATAAGAGCTGTCGCCCTCCGCCATGCCTACGATAAAGCTTCTGTTGTATGTTCCGTCACCCCAATGCGGGCCTCTCTCGTTTGACTTCGGCGAAAGCACTTTTGTAAAATCAACGTTGACAATCTCATATTCGATTAAATTATAATCTTCAATTCTTTTTTCAACACCGTAGTAGAATAGACGATTATGTTCGCCGTCTGCTGTTTCTCTTTGATTGTACTGCTCTTCTGTTAAAGTTGCAATGTCGTGAATAACATATGATTGCACATAAATTTCTTCCGCGAAATTTCTTTTTTCGTTTGTGATTGAGATGTTGTGTGATTCTATATCCGCAAGGATTTCACGCTTTTTGTCAAATTCGGCAGTTATAGTATACAGAAAATCTCTTACAACAACATCTTCGGCAATATTTTGCGGGAGAGCCTCCAACAGGAAAAAACGGTCTTCTATTGTTAATTCTGTTTCACCGTCGTAGATATAAATTCCCGCCGGCGGTAAATTGTCTTCGATAGTGTCTGTTTCTGCCGAATTATCTTCGTCGTTTTTATTCTCAGGCAGGATAGTTTCATTTGTTTCACTGCACGAAGCAGCAAAAATCATTACGAACAGCAAAAAACTAATTACAAGAATTTTCTTCATATTTTTTCCTTTAAACTAAACATATGGGCGGGCATTGCCCGCCCGTACATAATTAAACTTACAAATTACAACGTAAACATAATATTATTCATGATGTCTTCAAGCATTTCCTGTCTTGCGCTTGTAACGGAGCCGAGAACCTCGCCTTTTTCAAGTGCGTACTTTTCAAGTGCCGCAAGGTCAGCCTTGCCCGCGATGATATCCGCGCCGATTCCCGTACCCCAGCTCGCGTAACGCTTCGCCACAAAGTCGTCGATTCTGCCGTCTTCAATCATTTTCGCAGCTATGCGCAGTCCGAGTGCAAATGCGTCCATGCCTGAGATGTAGGAATAGAAAATGTCCTCAAGCTCAAACGAGCCTCTGCGCGCCTTTGAGTCGAAGTTCAAGCCGCCGTTTGTGAAGCCGCCCGCCTTGAGCACTTCGTACATGCAAAGCGTGGTATCGTAGACATTCGTCGGGAACTGGTCAGTATCCCAGCCAAGAAGTGTGTCGCCCTGGTTTGCGTCGATTGAGCCGAACATGCCGTTGTCGCGTGCAACGCGCAGCTCATGCTGGAAGGTGTGCATTGCGAGCGTCGCGTGGTTGGCTTCAATATTGAGTTTGAAATCCTTGTCAAGCCCGTATTTGCGCAGGAAGCCGATAACGGTCGCGCTGTCGAAGTCGTACTGGTGCTTGGTGGGTTCCTTCGGCTTGGGTTCAACGTAGAAGTCGCCGGTGAAGCCGATTGAACGCCCGTAATTCACCGCAAGACGCATGAGGCGCGCGAGGTTGTCGAGTTCGAGTCCCATGTTGGTGTTAAGTAAGGTTTCGTAGCCTTCTCTTCCGCCCCAGAAAACATAGCCGTTACCGCCGAGCTTTACAGTGACCTCGAGTGCTTTTTTAATCTGCGCCGCCGCAAAAGCGAACACGTCCGCCGCCGGGCTCGTCCCCGCTCCGCTCATATAGCGCGGGTGTGAGAAGCAGTTGGCAGTACCCCAGAGGCATTTCTTTCCTGTTCTTGCCTGTTCGGACACAATTACTTCAACAGCTTTATCAAGAGCCGCGTTGGACTGTTCAAGCGTCGGATAATCGGGGGAAACATCGCGGTCATGGAAGCAGAAGTAGTCTATGCCGAGCTTTTCCATAATCTCGAAAGCCGCGAGGACTTTATTTTTTGAACGTTCTTCATCGGACGCCGCTGCCCAGTTTTTATCCGTTGTGCCCGCACCGAACATATCCGCGCCCGCGCCGCACATTGTGTGCCACCAGGACAGCGCGAACTTCATCGTTTCGCGCATGGTTTTGCCTGCGATTACCTCATCGGGGTTGTAAAACTTGAATGCGAGCGGGTTTTTCGAGGTTTTGCCCTCGTACTGGATTTTCGGAATTGAGCTGAAAAATTCACTCATGCTATAGACCTCCGTGTTTTTGTTATTTTTATAGTAATGTTTTAATTGTATAATATTTCCATGAAAATGTCAAGCACAAAATTTCGATTTGCGGTTCGTTCTACCAAACAGCTTCAAGTCACGAGATGTAGTCAAAGAAAGCCTCAGTATATGCTGAAAGTAATCTGTAAGCGTCAAGATGTTCCGCTGTCGAAATGAAAGCGCTATCGGGACCCATGTGATTCAGACCTACCCACCACAGAATAACGCCGAAAACCGAATAATCGTTGTCCCACGGGGCGAGATATTCGTATTTTTCATGATACTCTGCGATTTTTGCTGTATCGTATTCGTAATCAGCAGAGAAGCTTTCATATTCGTCATAATCTTTCAATGAATCATACAAGAGCCAAAGCTGACCGATTTCATTAAAAGAAATCTGCGGGTTTGAAAGCGGCACATATGTGCCAAACTTGATTATACCCCACATATCATCTCCCGCTAAGCGGGCGAAAGCTGTGTTGCTGCTAATCATTATAATTTCGCTGAATATGAACGGTACTGCTGTTTCGCCTTTTCTGTTTATAATTCCGTACATATTATTTTTATCGAGAACCTCTATTGTATCATAAACATCTCTCCCCCGCCGAATCCAAACCGAATCTGTGTGGTAAATAAAATCGGTGATAAATTCACTCCCGACAGCCACAGCCGCCCCTGCATAAGCTTCCCCTTCTATATAATCGCTTCCGCCGTCGTTATTGCGGATAGTTGAATCTACGCTGTAAACGATTTTTATGGTATCGGCATCATCAGGGAAATGCTCGGCGAACTCGGAGTGCGGATACATTGTAACAGGTGTGCCGCTGTAACCGCTGCCGGGGGTTCCCATTATATCAAGCGCATGGTCATAAACCCACATCTCTCTGCCACCGCCGTGCGCCCCGTGATACCCGCCTGTCGGCTGACCTGTTATTGTGTCTAATTCTTGGTCGTAAATACTTTTTTCTTCATTATTGCCCCAAAACATATCATGACCATTGCAATAATAAATACCGTCGTAATCAAGCGCAGGTTCAACAAGCCATATGAAGCCGTGTTCGTTCACTTGCGGCGGGACGACATGGTCGTCGTTCCCTGCGTCGGATTCATCGGATGCTTCAGGTTCTTCGGGTATTTCCGGCTCGTCGGGCAGGTCGGGTGTGATAAATGACTCCGCTGTCGGACGCAGGTCGTCTGCAGGCGCGGGTTCGGATTCGCTGCCGCAGGCGGCGAGGGTGAGTACGAGCGATAAAGCGAGCAATATAGTTATAATCTTTTTCATATGTACCTCCGAAATTTTCATTATACTATTATAACATAATTACAATCGCTTACAGCGATTGCGGCGGTAAAGCCGCCGACGGCGCGAACGCGCCGAATTATCATTGAAATAAAAATGCTGTTTCGGCTTTGCCGAAACCCGCCCGCTCGCGGGCGGCAAGCGTAAACGCTTGCATTGGCATTTTTATTATAACATACAAAAAGCGTAAAAGTCAAACTTTTACGCTAATTCTGTTTACCGCCTTAACGAACATCGTCACCTCGTGCTTATTCGTAAATGCCGACGGTGCGAAGCGTACTGCGCCTATGTCCTGCGTACCCATTTTCTTATGCGCCATGAACGCGCACTGAAAGCCTCCGCGCAGATAAAACCCCTGCTTTGACAACAGCGCCGCCGCCTCCGCCGAATCCATGCTGCCTACATTAAAAGGAACGAGCGGCACGCGGTTATGCTCGTAAGTATCCGTGTAGAGCTTAATTTTCTTGTTATTAAGCTTCATCTCGTTATAAAAAAGCTCGCAGAGGCTGTGCTCATGTTTGTATATGCGGTCGATAGTCTTTTCGTTTACGAAGTCGATTCCCGCACCGAGCGCGATTGCTCCGCAGGTGTTTATAGTTCCGCTTTCAAAACGGTCGGGTAAAACCTCGGGCTGCTCAACTTCTTTGCTGAAGCTGCCGGTGCCGCCCTCAATAATGGTACGCAGGCGATACTTTCCGTCGGTAATCATAAGACCTGTGCCCATGGGGCCGTAGCTTTATTAACCACTTACACAACCACCGCAAACCCGCATAAACACTGAATTAAAAATTTTGAAATCTTCATAATCACAAACAATAAAATATTTTACAGTAAAAATACTCTAACAAGAAAGGATTGTTTAAAATGACTAATGTAAAAATTTCGACGGTTTCGGAACCGTCAATCGAAGAAAGTCCAATCGGTTCATACGGAACCCGGTGGCTAAGTTTTATGGAGAGTAATCATAAGAAGCTGTTCCGTGAATTGAAAAAAAGCGATATTCTTACAGAAGTGGCGAGGTCGGTTGACAAATATGCGCGGGATTATAAGAATTTATTAGACCGTCAATACGAACAAATGTACCCACGTCCCTGCGAAGATGAAGCTCTAAGAAAATGGAAGTTTACGAGGGATTACTACACAGACAGCGAGGTAATGCGTGAGCGAGTGCTGCACCCATATAGGACACCTTAAATACTTTAAACCGGAAACGTCGATTGTAATTCAGTCGGCGTTTTTTGTTTACCTAAAACAAAATAAAAAATTTACCTACGAAGGAGGAACACCCAAATGACCAAGAACCAAAAACCTAACAAGAAATTAGTCCTCTCGCCCGCCCTGTTCAATTCGCTGTACACAATGTTGCGGTTTTTTATCGCAAGTGAAAAGGAAGCGGGTGAAACGACGTTCAGTAAAACGGCAACGAAACTTAAAGAGCAGATTGACAGATACGGTCGGTTTATTGAAAAAGAAAACGCAGAAAATAATATGTTCATAATCTATTACTTCGATAAAGAGGTTGTTCAGCTTATGAAATTATTCGTGATGTATACGAGCCTACGTGAGAATCCGAGTGCGGATTATTTCACGAAAATCTGTGCAGGTAAAAAGACGCAAGTGCAAAAGGGTGTGGGAATCCCCACTTGCGGAGCAACGGGATAAGGGGTGCAGGGGTCTTTCCCCTGCCTCATTAAGTGGAGCGTAGCGAAACGCTCTGTATTGCAAGTCCCATCGGGGCGTGCGATACAGATAATGAGTCATATTATCCCCACTGCACGAAAATTTGAGGAAAAAGGAAAGGGGTGCTTACATGAAAGCATTAAGTGCGAGTTTTGTACTCGGAAAATTATCCACAGGCGATGCGAACGTTGCCCATAATAACCGTGAAACCATTGCAGGGAATGTTGACGTGACCAGAATTGCCGACAATATTATTTACATTCAAGATGATGTCCGTGATGTGTATGATGAACTTTTCGGCGATGCGTTGGAAGCGTATAATGCGAAACAAAAACAACCATGTCGGCGAATACACGATTATTTTGAACACGTTTCCGAGAGTCGTCGGGAGGAAGCCTACTACGAATTAGTAATACAATTCGGCGATATGAAAACGGCAGGTGTCGGGAGCGAGAACGGCGAACTGGCGAAAAAAATGTTAGATGAATACGCAAGGTCATTTCAAGAGCGGAATCCAAATCTGCGAGTATTTTCCCAGAATTTACACATGGACGAGGCGAGTCCGCATT
>WRCY01000057.1 GCA_009783695.1 Oscillospiraceae bacterium | reverse complement strand
TTTCATTTGGAAACCTATCCATATCGGGGGAATAAATTATTATCTGTCTTCCATTGTCATTGATTCGATGAATTTCAACTAACAGCTGCTCTTCAATCATGCTCATACCTTTATCTTCTTTCAGAAAAAAATCAAAGCTGTATCTTTCTCTCGTTTCAGTCACAAGAACTATAAATAATTCCCGACCAGGGAAATAAGTTACATTAGTAAATATCATTCCCGGAATGAATGGTATTGGCAAGGAATCAAGAAGTTCTAAAAAAGCAACAACATCTGCGCGATACCTCAATCCGTTATCATAATAACCTGTGCGAATTAAATACGCTGTAATTCCTTCTGCTTCCGCCATTCTTCGCATTTCCGCCAGTTCTTCTTCGCTGTTGATGACAATTTGATTTGGTCTTGCGCTTGCATTAATTGCAAATGTAATAAAGATAACTAAAACAAGTATAAACGATATAGTTTTTTTCATAATATTTTCCTCCGAAGCGAGCTTTTTCATTTTAACCCTCTTTCCCAAACAAATTCTCATTCAACAAAAGCTCGTCAATCACATTCGTGATATAATTCACGTCCCACTGCATCTGCATTTTCAGCGTTGCGATATTATTCGTCGCAAAGAGGTTTTTGCCCGTCGGCTCGAATAAGTCCCTGCCGTTATGCAGTGCGATATGCACCTGTCTCGTGCCGAAATTCATGTGCGCCTGCGCACCCGCTCTTTGCTTGGCGCGCAGAATATATTCCATGAAGTGCGGGGTAAGCACATAAAACGCAGTGTGCGGGTCACGTGTTTGGATTTGAAATTTTTGGTTGAACTCTATATTCTCGGTTTCAATGTCGGATTTCGCGCGTTTTCCCACGCCATGCGTGCGCATTTTTCCGCCTCCGCGCGCCCGCAACGTAACCCCCGCCGGCAGTTCTTTTTTATACTCTATAGTCAGCCACTGCCCTTTAAAAATCGTTGTGACTGTTCTGTTTTTTCCGGAGCCGCGCTCTTCCTGCAAGTGCAGGTCAGAGAAGTTAAAGCGCACACCTTTATAAATCCCCGCGACAAGGTCACTCCCGCTGATTCTGTTCCAGCCGCCCCTCGCAAATCCCGCCTGCGGGAAAAGCCCCGAAGCGATAATTATATTCTGCCCGATATGTGAGCCGGGCATGAAAGTGGTAAGCTCGAACTTTTCGGAAAGCACACCTCTTACGATGTGATTGCTGACTATGCACTTGAGCTCTTTTTTGACTTTATATGCCGCCGTGACAAAACAAACTCCGATTATGAGTAGCGGAATCCCGACAAGCGCGCCGACAACAGACTCGGATAAATCAGCATAAAACGTACAGCAGATACCTATAACCATGAAAATTGCTACAAACGTGCTTTGCTGTTTGTATTTGCTTGAAAGGGAGGAAATCCGCTCGTTAAGCTCCCGCTCGTCCATCGGCGGGTAGGTTTTGGTGGTTTTGTGTGAGCTTGAGTTTATATGATTGTTGTCTAAGCCGTGCAAAAACTTGTTGTAGAGTTCTTCATGGATTCCGCGCATATCATTTCACCTCGAATAAAGTTTCGTTTACTATAAATTCGTCGATTATATTCGCGATATAATTGACGTCCCAGCGCATCTGCATACGCATGGTTTCGATGTTGTCAACCGCGAAAGAGCTTTTCTTTTCACAAAATTCAAACAAATCACGATTGCTGTCGAGTGCTATATGCATTTGATTCCCTGTGAAACTAATGCTTGTACGCGCGTTCGCGCTCACGACAGCCGTTAATGTTTGCTCAATGAACTGCGGCGTGAGAACCAAAAACGCATTTAAAGGATTCGGGGCGATAATTTGAAACCGCCTGTTAAACTCTATGTTTTCGGTTTCTGCATCGGATTTTGCGTTGTTGTTCCCTTTGCGCCCTATCAGCTGAACACCCGAAGCAAGCGGCTTCGCAAGCTCCAAGATTAACCACTGCCCCTTAAAAACCGAAACGTTGGCGTTACCTTTGTCATCATTGCTCCTCTGTACGAGATTCACGTCTGAAAAAACAAATCTGACACCCTTATACGTACCCTCTACCAAATCGCTCCCGCTATATGTTCTCCAGTTGTCAACTAACCCCGCACCTACAATTGTGTTGCGCTCTATGTAGCTTTTCGGCTGATATCGGCTCACCTTGAACCGTGTAGCTAACGCACACCTCACCACGCTGTCACTGATGGCGTATTTGAGCCGTTTCTTGTAGCGAGCTATGTCTGCACCCACCATAGAGGCAAAAGTACCGACAACAAATGCGATAATAATAAAGCCAAGTGCACGCCAATGGTTCTCATGAGCATATCTTTCAATAAGTGTCAGAATAAAAAAGATAAAAGATATAAAACCCGTGACTCCCGCAATCGGAGTTTTTTTCTTTATTTTCGGCGTTAATTCCTTAATCAGCGCGTCAAGCTCAAAATCGTCAAGCGCGTAAACAGGTCGTGCCATATTCAGTCCCCCAAGCCGTAAAGCCGTGCGGCGTTTTCATAAAAAATCAAGCTTTTCGCCCTCTCCGATAAATCAAGCTTTTCAAGGAATCTAAGCTCCCCGTCCGCATCCCACATAGGATAATCCGTCCCGAACATAACACGTTCTTCCCCGTACATTTGAATGAGCTTGTTCGCCTCTTCGGGTTCCAGCGTATATAACGAACTGCTGGTATCTACGTATAAATTCTCGAAGCCCGCAAGACACCCGCAGTCCTTCCACTCCGACCAGCCGCCGAAGTGCGCACCGACAGCTACAAGCTTCGGGAAGATTTTAAGAACGTTTGCAAGTCTTCTCGGATTCGAGAAATTATAGCGAAAATCGCCCGTGTGAAACAAAATCGGAAGCCTGCCTTCTGCGCGTTCGTAGATTTTGAAAACATCGGGGCTGTCAAGCTCGAACCGCTGAATATCGGGGTGAAGCTTAATTCCGCGCAAGCCCAAGGCTTCTGCGCGAGTAAGTTCCTGCTCGATTTCAACCGCGCTCATCGCAGGGTGAAGCGCGGCTAAACATGCAAAAAAGCCGTTGCTTTGTTTTGCAGTTTCTGCCATGTAATCGTTGATTATTCCGACTTTATCGGCTTCCGTCGCGACAGAGCAGGCGATACACTTCACGATGTTGTTGCGGTGGCAGATTTCAAGCAGTTTTGAAATCGTGCCGTCGTATTTGACGTGAATGTCGTAGAAGTCGGAAATGCTTTGTGAAGCCTTTTCGGCGATTTTGTCGGGGTAGATATGTACGTGGGAGTCGATGATTTTCATATGTTTCCTTTATTTGACAAATTTCGGGGTTTGTGGTAGAATAAAATTGCGGAAAAGGTTAAAACCTCCCCCGCAGGCAAACAAAAGCTGTACCACGCAAACATTTGCGGTAAATATGCGGTTGGCAAAACCTTCTACGCAAAGACGTCAAAAGGAGGTGATGCACGCTGACCCTCTTTGCGAATATTTTTAGAGAGGGGATGCTTTATGGAATTAATGATTACGCTACTTATACTGCTTGCAGTACTGCGTATAATTGAGGAAGTTAAAAGACCGCCACGGCACTAAACGAGACGGTCTAAAAACCCGATTGTAGAAGCCAACCGCTTATATGGTATGGCTTTTGTTATTTTCATTATAATATATAAATTTTACTTTGTCAAGTTTTATTTTCCCTACCTCACCAGCTTCACCGCAATCACACTAATATCATCCTCCCTTTCCTTATCCGAAGAATACTTCGCCGCCGTCGCAATCGTCTCGGCAAAGCTGTTCATATCATTTCTGCTCCATTCGCTTTTGGAAAGCTCATGCTCAATCCATCTTTCCGACAGCTCCGCGCCGTCGGAAGCCATTATAATAAGGTCAGAATTACCTATGGTAAAGCTCTGCCGCTCATAGACAGGGCGGTGATTTATGCCGACGGGAAGCCCTTTTCCGTATGCCTTGACTATGCGCTTATTGTGGCTTATGTAAGTCGGCGCGCTCCCCGCCTTGAACAGCTCGACATTGCCGCTGAAAAGGTCGATTCTGCAAACGTCAAGCGTTGCGAAGCTCTCGTCTGCGGACTTTACAAGCAGGGAATTGTTGATAATTTCAATTGCGGCGTTTAAGTCAACGCCGGCTCTGAGCAGTTTAATCAACATTCCGCAGGCGAAAGCCGAGTCGATTCTGGCTCTGCCGCCGCTTCCCATGCCGTCCGAAAGAACAATGTAGGCGAAACCCTTCTTGTCGATGAAGCTGTCGAAATAATCGCCGCAGTTGCGCTCCTTTCCGCGGCTGACCTGATACACACCGTATTCGATTGTGAAAGCCGCCCGCTCGAACATTGTCAGTAAAAACTCGCCGTTGTTACCCGAATTATGAATAATTTCGGGCAGGTCAAACTGACGGCGTAAAACCGAGGAAATGCGGTCACAAAGCTTTTCGGCGGTGCAGTTGAGTCTGCCTTTGCCGTAGGCTTCGATGGTCATGCGCCCCTCGAAGGAGCTTTTCGCGGCTGAACTGCCGTCAGCTCCGATAATTGTCACGGCGGCTTTAGGCTCGGAAATGCCATGCTCGAAAAGTATGTTTTCAACCGCGAAAGCAAGCCCCCGGTCGAAGTCCGCCGAGGAGCCGAACTCCCCCGACATGCCGAGCATCATCGTCTGCGTCGCGGAAATCTGAGACAGCAGAATTGTCCTCATTTGCGCTATTTTGCGGTTTGCGGTGTTGATAGCGGTATACTCGCGGTACTGCGTGTTAAGCGCGGTGACAAGCTGTTCGCGCTTGCCGCAGCGATAGCCCAAAGGCCCATAAAGGTGGTCGCTTTGTATAAGCTTGCCTTTTTTCAGCAGGCTTGTAATATCTGTCATAACCCGCACGGTATCTTCGTATTCACTGCCCCAGCAGGTCATGTTGTGGCGGCAACGGCGGCAAACCTCGCCGCAGGCGGTGTTATAGACCCACGAAATTTCTTTACTGCCCGCACGGTCAAGAATTTCTGCGGTTTTTTCGATTGCCTTCTTTACATCGCCCATTGCCTCGCCCGTCAGCTTGAGTCTCCGCGCGAAAATTTCGGAAACCTCCGCGCCGCCCTTCGGCACTGTCTCGCGGCGGAATCTGCTCGTGATTGCACTGACGGGAGTAAGCAGGAATATAATCGCGCCGGCTATAATCGAGTTTACTTCGGCGAACGAATAGCTGTCGATTCCCGAAAACGCCACAAAAGCCCCCGTTGCAAGCACATACCCTGCCATGTGCGTATACTTTCCGAGCCGCGTAAAAAGCGCGCTCGCCACGCCTGCCACGCAAACGGCAAGCGCGGCGTTGGCATAGAGCGGCTGAGCCATGATAATCCCCAGCGCACCCGTAACCGCACAAACCGCACCGCCCGAGTATCGGAATTTATACGAGAAGCTTATAGCACAGAGCGATGCTGCAAAGACACCGAAGTTCAGCATACTTATTTCAAAATTCGCAAGCGCGGCAATAATCAGCACATACGAAAACCCAAGCGCGGCGTAAGCCGCGGGGCGCAGTGCTGAGAGGATTCTGCCGGATTTTATGTAACGGCGGGTTTTGTTAAGTGCTAATGTGCCGAGCGCGGCAATCAGCCCGAAGGCAAGCGAACGAAAAAACAAACCCGTACTGCTTCCGAGAATAAGTGTGCTTACAAATACCCCGCCGCCCGCCATAACCCCGCTTGTTATGTCAATCCACCGTGCCTCCTTCCGTCCTATAATCAGCTTGAAAACTGCAAGCGCGAGCATGACTATAATAAGGTTGAGATTTTCCGTAAGCCCTGCTATTCCGCCGCCGAATAAAAAGCCGAGCAACGCGCCGCCGAGTGCGTAAACAGCATCGAAGCCTGAGAGCGCACCGATGAATATTATCCCGAACGGTGAAGCCTGCCCGAACAGTGAGGTCAGGCTGAGAAAAAGCCCAACCAGCGCAATCGCCGGACACCGGACAAGCCCCGACGACGGGTCGATGTGTTCACGCAAAGCCGGCAATGCTTCTTTTAAGTTTTCCGGTTTCATTTTTACTTTCCTTTTCGTTTTTATTTACATTATAAAGGACAAGCTATGCGGAATTTGTTGAAAGGGAAAGGAGATAAATGGAGGGTTTTGTAAAATAAAAACATCATACCAATATGATACCATTATAACACTATTTTTGATTCAATGCAACAATTTCACTATAATTAAGTCAAAATGACATCATTATGGTGGAGGTTAAAATGGAAAGTAAACTTGTGGGATATACTCTTCGGGTAGACAGGCAGTATTTTAAGAAATTCCGCTATGTTGCGGAATACAACGGGCGTTCCGCTAACAGGGAAATTGAACAGTATATTAAGAAATGCGTGAATGAGTTTGAGAAAGAGCATGGGAAGATTGAATTTGAGTAAGCCCCGCCTTTCGATGAAAAGCGGGGCTGTTTGACAAAATTTGGGGATTGTGATATAATGGTTTTGCGGCGAGAGCCGTGCAGTCAAAAACTGCGATAAAGGTTGTACCACGCACCAAAATGCGGAAAATAGGCGACTTAGCTGAGCCCCATCTCAAAGGAAAGGGGGTGATGCGCTGTGGAAATGATTTTGACGTTACTCGCACTATACATGATGTTTCGGATAATCAGTGAAATAGAAAAAAGACCGCCTACCTGCTAAAGTGTCGGTCTTTTGACTTTACTTTCAGCTAACCGCTTATCTTCACGGTACAGCCTTTATCATTTATATAATACCACAACATTTCAAAAATGTCAACTAAATTCTTGACAAAACCTTAAAATTTTGCTATTATTATTTTGATGCTTTTTATGTGTTTTCCCGCCGCCGGCGGGAAAACACTGAGTAATTTGCTTATTAACAAGGAGCCAAACCATGAACTACGAAATCAAAGACGTTTCCGCGCGGCTGAAAGCCACACGCGAGTATCTCGACATATCTGTCGAAAACATGGCGGAAAAAACCAAAACCCCCATTAAAGATTATATTATTTTGGAAAGCGGCGAGCAGGATTTTTCGCTGTCTTTCCTTAATGAATGTGCAATTGCCCTCGGTGTTGAGCTGATTGAACTGCTGACGGGGGCTGAGCCGCGCCTTCAAAAATACAGTGTCGTGAAAAAAGGCAAAGGGTTGCCTATTGACCGTCGAATCGGCTTCACCTATCAGCATATGGCGTATTTATTCAAGCACAAAATGGTCGAACCGCTGGTTGTCACCGCGCCGTTTTCAGAGGCTGAGCAGCTTGAACCTGTTCACCTTTCGAGCCATGCGGGGCAGGAGCTGAATTATATTATTTCGGGGAAATTAAAGTTTACAATCGGCACTCATACCGAAATACTTGAAGAGGGCGACTGCGTTTTTTTCGACAGCAGCGTTCAGCACGGCATGACCGCTTACGGCGGCAACGACTGCGAATTTTTAGCGGTGTTGATATAATATTAACGTAGGGGCGAACTGCGTTCGCCCGATATTCGCAAAATATCCGCAAAATCAACGGGCGAACACAGTTCGCCCCTACGAAAGGAATGTTCAAATAAATGTTAAAAGACTACTACAAAAAATATATAGAAACCGGCTTTGATAAGAAAGGCACGCTCAATCATTTTAAGCTTAACTGCCCCGACGACTTCAATTTTTCATATGACATAATCGACAAATACGCAGAATTAGAGCCGAACGCCCGCGCTTTGGTCTGGGTCAACGCAAAAGGGCAGGAGCGGACGTTTACGTTTGAGCAGTTGTCGAAAGCCTCGACACAGGCGGCGAATCTCTTCGCCTCAAAAGGCATCAAATACGGTGACTGCGTAAAGTTAGTGCTGAAAGGGCATTATCAATTCTGGCTGGCTATGTTAGGCTTAGAAAAGCTCGGTGCGGTGGCGGTTCCCGCCACACATATGCTTACTGCGAAGGACTACATTTACCGTTTTGAGCAGGCGGAAGTCAAGCACATCGTGCTGACGGGCGATGACCCTGCGGTTGCTCAGAGCGTTGAGGAAGCCGACAGGGAAAGCGGCGGCGTACTCATAAATAAATTCATACTCGGTGAACGCGAGGGCTGGCTCAATTTTGATGCCGAGCTTGAAAAACAGCCCGACACAATGGCGAGAATCCCGACAAAAGCCGACGATATGCTTCTGCTCTACTTTACATCGGGAACAACAGGCTATCCCAAAATGGTCACGCACAACCACCGCTATTCGCTCTGCCACACGCAAACCGCGCTGTGGCTGAATAACCGTTATGAGGGGCTTCACCTCACTATTGCGGACACGGGCTGGGCTAAGGCGATGTGGGGGAAGATGTACGGGCAGTTCATTCTCGGCTGTGCGATTTTCGTTTATGACTATGATAAATTTAATGCGGTTGAAATGCTCTCGGTAGTTTCAAAGTACAAGGTTACATCTTTCTGCGCACCGCCTACGATGTATCGTTTTTTTATTCAGGAGGACGTGAAAAGCTTTGACCTTTCCGCGCTTGAATACTGCGTGACGGCAGGTGAGGCTCTCAACCCCGAGGTGTTTGAACGCTGGTATGAATTTACGGGGCATAAGCTTATGGAGGGCTTCGGGCAGACCGAAATGGTAATCTGCGTAGCGACTATGCCGGGCATGGAACCCAAGCCCGGTTCGATGGGCAAGCCCTTGCCGCTTTATGCAACGGATATTTTCGACGAGGAGGGCAATCCCGCGCCCGCAGGGGAAGTCGGCGAGATTTGCATTAAATGTAATCGCGGTGATGACGGCTTGTTCGGCGGCTATCTCAAGAACGACGAGCTGACTGATTCCATGTGGTATGACGGACTTTATCACACGGGCGACACGGCTTGGAAGGACGAGGACGGCTATTTTTGGTATGTCGGCAGAAACGACGATATGATTAAATCGTCGGGCTACAGAATAGGGCCTTTTGAGGTTGAGAGCGTGCTGATGACTCACCCGCTTGTTATGGAATGTGCGATTACAGGCGCGCCTGACCCTGTGCGCGGACAGGTGGTAAAAGCAACCGTGGTTTTAGTAAAAGACGCGAAAGTAGAAGATGAAGCCGCACTGATTAAAGAACTGCAAAAGCATGTAATTGACAACACCGCGCCTTATAAATATCCGCGTATTATTGAGTTTGTGAGCGAATTGCCTAAGACTATAAGCGGGAAAATCAGAAGAGTGCAGATTAGGAAAGAAGATAACGCTTAAACCACCCCGTCGGCGCGCATTGCGCATGCCGCCACCCCTCCAAAGGAGGGGAATTTGGCTCGCTGAAACTGATGTCATTCCCCTCCTTGGAGGGGTGCCGCTTTAGCGGCGGGGTGGTTCAGAACGAAAGGGCTTAAAATGATTAAAGAAGGTTATAAAATCAAATTAAAAACAGGGGAAATCGCTTTAATTTCAGAAGTTTTAGCGGAAAACAAGGCGTATATTGCGGAGGTTTTCAATAAAAATGGCGAAGTTTCAATAGAGCAAATATTACAACAGGAAATAGCGAGTGTTTTTGTAGAAACAGAACATCAGCTCGGAAAGGCAATGTAACCAATCATGACAGAATACTACCTCTGGCTTTTGCAATTCATGGGCGCGGCGAACCCGCGCTCTATTCAGTTAATCCGCCACTACGGCTCACCCGAGGGGGTTTATACGGCTTTTCAAAAGCTTGGCGACAACATAAAATTTCTGAAACCGACAGAAGCAGAAGCCTTAAAAACCGCCTCGCTCGAAAAATCCCGCGAAATCCTGCAACTCTGTGCAGAGCATGAATACCGCGCAATCACGCTCGAAGACGAGGAATACCCCCTGCCCCTCAAAAACATCTACAACCCGCCGCTTGTGCTTTTCGTGGCGGGAGAATTACATAAAAACGAGCTTTGCATTGCTGTTGTCGGCACGCGGGAGGCTTGTGAATACAGCCTAAAAGTCACCGATAACCTCTGCCGAAAATTA
>WRCY01000056.1 GCA_009783695.1 Oscillospiraceae bacterium | reverse complement strand
TCTTCAATCAAAACGACCTCTCCCCGCTTTAAACTTGCCTTACAATTAATGGAACGCTGGTTTTTGCTGCCTTTAAATTTTAGCTGATAATTGAACTGCTCTTCAATAAATTTCCCGTCAATAAGCACGTCGATTCGTCCGAGAAGTATGCGGACGGCGGGGTTTTCCATTCGGAGCAGCTCCTCAAAATCATAGCCCGTGAAGCACCAGATGTTAATATTATTCAGCCCCTCTGCAATTTTTAGAAAGGCTTCCGGCTGGCAAAAAGGCTCTCCGCCTGTAAAAGTCACACCGTCGCTGTACGGAAAGGATTTTATGCGCGCAATTACGTCACTGACATCATAAAGTTCACCGCCGCCGAAATCGTGGGTATGCCGGTTATGACAGGCGGGACAGTTATGCGGGCAGCCCTGCGCAAATATTGCGAAGCGGTAGCCGGTACCGTCTACAATTGATTCGGGGACAAGCCCCGCGATTCTGATTTGCATATTTTCATTAAGTCCTTTCTTCACCAATGCGGCACGCAAACATCGTTTGCCCCTATTGGGCAGTTTTTTATTTTAGCAAAAAACTTTTAAGCTATTTTTTTCCAGCTTAATATACGAATAAAGAAATCCTCTCCGTCAATACTCTTATAAGTGTTAGTTTTTTACGGGGAGTGATTCGATTGTATTATAATAAGGTTGAAATAAGCGGTGTAAACACATCTACTTTAAAAGTCCTGAAAGAGGCGGAAAAAATCGAATTGCTCGGCAGAATAAAAACCGGCGATATGAAAGCGCGCGAAGACTTGATTAACGGGAATTTACGGCTCGTGCTGAGCGTAATCCAGCGTTTTTCAGGGCGCGGCGAGAATCCCGACGACCTGTTTCAGGTGGGTTGTATCGGGCTTATAAAGTCGATTGACAATTTCGACACGAGCTTGAATGTTAAATTCAGCACGTATGCTGTACCGATGATACTCGGTGAAGTGAAACGCTATCTGCGTGACAATAATCAAGTGCGTGTTTCACGCTCACTGCGCGACCTTGCATACCGCGCTATGCAAGCGAAAGAAAAACTCACAAACGAAAAGTCGCGCGAGCCCAACGTCGAGGAGATTGCAAAGGAAATAGGTTCCCGTCGCGAAGACGTCGTCCTGGCGCTGGAGGCAATCAGCGAACCTTTATCACTATATGAGCCTGTTTTCTCGGAAGCGGGCGACACTATATACGTTATGGACCAAATAGGAGATAACAACGACGATAATAACTGGCTTGATGAAATCGCGCTCAAGGAAGCCATAATGCACCTCGGGCAGCGCGAAAAGAAAATCCTGAACCTGCGGTTCTTTCAAGGAAAGACGCAGGTGGAGGTCGCGGAGCAAATAGGTATCAGCCAGGCGCAGGTCTCCCGCCTTGAAAAGGGCGCGCTCAATAAAATCAAGCGAAAAATCTGACTTTTTCTATAATCAATTAACTTCAAAAATGCTTCTTTATTTTTGAAGACGCGGCAAATGCCGCGTAAGCCGCAAAGCGGCTTAAATCGACTGCATAGCCGATTGCGCGCCTACGGCGCGTCATCAAACGAATTTGTTGTGAAAAATGCGGAGCATTTTTCAAGTTAATCAGCTATATAAGTGATTCCGGCTTCAAGCTTTAAAATATTAATTACGCCGGCGGTATTCATTCTGCCGGCTTTGCTGTAAAAGCGGCGGTAATGCTCGCTTTTCTTTGTTTGCTTGATTTATGTACTTAAAGCTTTATTACCGAATTTCCCGTAAGAAACACGCTCATTGAAAGGCATTTTCTCACGCCTGCTTGCTTCGCCGTCCGGCAGACCGACGGGCAGAACCACACGCAGATGATGATTCGGAAGCGCGCCGAGCACTTCAAGAGCGCTGCGCTGCTTTTCAGCGTCAAAGTAAGGGCTGTCGAGCCACAGGGAAGCATATCCGAGAGCAACAGCAGCGAGCAGCATGTTTTCGGCAGCGGCGGAATAATCCTCCCTCTCGAAGTTCACCGTACCCCTCTGTACGAGCTTGTCTGTCAGCACGGCAATCGCTGCAGGAGCGGTAAGCATACCTTCGGTCGGCGCTATGTCGCAGAGAGGCTGCACCGCTTTCCTGTCCGGCAGAATTACAAGCCTCACGCACTGGCTGTTCATGCCGGAGGGCGCCGCAAGACCCGCCCCTGCGATTTTTTCAAGGTCGGCGAGCGGCACGGCGTTCGGCAAATACTTCCCCCTATGCGAGTATCGTTTTTCAACAGCTTCAAAAAAATCCATTTTAAATAAGTCCTTTCTTCATGAGCAGAGAGTGAAAGCATCATTTTCCCCGCATTTGTTTCATTATTTGTATACTTAGTTACTTAAGTCCTTTCTCATGAGCGGGGAATGAAAGTATCATTTTCCCCAATTTGGTTTTGTTATTCGCAAATTACCCTACTTTTTTAATCTATTTTTTAGTACATAAGCTAATTATATCCAAACATAATTTTTTTGCCAATCATTTATGTTGACAAAAGTCGCGCTTTGTGTTAAACTTTACTATATAGAACATAAAATAGATTTAAATTATGGGGGAGTTATATAATGGCATTTATAAATATGATGGAAAAAATGGTTGAAGTTCGTATGGAAGAGCGAATGAAAACAGGCGATTACTGCAAATGTGAGCAGTGCCTGGAGGATATAAAATGTATAGCGCTCAACGCTCTCCCGCCGAAATATGTAAGCACTACAAAGGGCGAGCTTTTCACAAAGATTGACCAGCAGATGATTAGGCAGAATGTGCTTGACATTGATGTTGCGGTGATTAATGCGCTCGAGTTCGTACATAAAAGACCGCGCCATTAAAGAATACTTATGCGATACTTAACGCCGCTTTAAACAGCGGCGTTATTTGTTAGCTGATTCCGAATCTGTCCCGGATAGTCGCCGCGGCTGTATCCGAGATAAAAAAGCTTCCGCCGCTGTCGTACGAGCCGATGGGAATATAATAGTCTGCGATGTTGAAGCTGTTTTGCGTGGTGAAAACAAAAGCCGGCTGGTTTTTAACAAAATCCTGAAAGTCAAGGTTTGTATCGGTGGTGTTTAGGATTCTGGTGAACAGGCTCTGGAGCTGCGGCACTGTAAGATTGCTGCTGTTTCTGTTAATGAAGCCTGCAACCGCAAGCCCCTGAACCATACAGCGGTAGTCTTCACCCTGCCCATAATCGGGATAGGTTATGTAGTTATAAAGGTCTTCTCCGGCGAACTCATACGAACCCGCGAGGAAATTAATTTCCTCGCTCTCCAGGTCATAAGGGATATTAATCGGAGTAAAGCCCGCCTCGTCCAAAAACCCTATAAAAGAATCCTTATCGAATTTTATGTAGTGGTCGGTGCGAATCCCGAGCGCGTTTTGAATCGCAAGCATAACGCCCCTTGAGCCTCCGTCACCGTAATGTGTAGTCAGCGTCCCCCGCGAGAATCCCACTTCTGCATATAAACTTTCCTTTATCGGGACGAGTACAATCGACTCGTTGCCCGGGCGGTAGCTCATAAGCATATAATATTCGGGAACCGCACCTTTATTTTCCGAAAGCATCAGCAGAAACGTCGTGTCGTATGATGCGTCGGGGCGGTAATCTGCGGAGCTTGTCATCGCCGGAAGATTTTCGGCAGGGAAAAGAAAGTCCCAGATATTATAAATAACGAAGCTGACTATTAACGACATTATCATAAAAGTTAAAAGGTAAATATACCAGTTGCTTCTTCTTCTTACTGATTTCCTTAAAGACATATTTTCATAAAGTCCTTTCTACGCTAACGATAAATGAAAAGCTTCGTTTTCCCCGATTCAGTGCTGCTTATTTTCAAAAAAGACATATTTTCATAAAGCCCTTTCTGCACTAACGATAAATGAAAAGTTTCGTTTTCCCCGATTCAGTGCCGCTTATTTTCAAATTTACGCCTCCCTGTTGACGTGACTGTTTATTGATGGTATAATTATATTCTATCACATATATATTAAAAATACAATATGTTTTTGAGGTAATTTATGGGCTTTCACGGCAGAACGTGGGTCGAGGCTGATTTATCCGCACTCGCAGAAAACGTCGAAGAAATACGAGGAATCGCTCCGGGTAAGGAAATAATCGCTGTCGTAAAGGCGAACGCCTACGGTCACGGCGATACTTTAATCTGTTCAGAGCTTAAGAGGCTCGGCGTGAATTTCTTTGCGGTTTCCTGCATAGACGAAGCTGTGCACATCAAAGACGCCGCCTGCGGCAGCGATGTACTAATCTTCGGATTCACCGAGCAAAAGCGCCTTACGGAGGCTGCGGAAAACAATTTTATTCTTACAGCCGGCGATATTGAATACGCTCGCGAGTTAAGTGCGTTCGCATTGCGTGAAAATATGAATATTCGGATTCATATAAAAATAAACACAGGAATGAACAGGGTCGGGATTAATACCGAAGCCGAGCTTGAGGAAATTCTCTCACTTGCCGGACTTCAGTGCGAGGCGATTTACACGCACTTCTCCTGCGCGGACAGCTCTGATGAAGACGATTCGGCGTTTACGAAAAGCCAGCAAGCTAAAATGCTCAGCCTCGCCAAAGGCAAGGGGTTGAGAATACACTCGCAGAACAGCGGCGGCGTGCTCTTTCACAGTGATTTTGAGGCCGATTATATTAGAGCGGGTCTTATTCTTTACGGGCTTTCACCCGACCCGGGCGTACCGCCGCCGATAAAACTTTCGCCTGTGATGACGTTGAAGTCCGTGATTCATCAAATCAGAATACTTAATGCGGGCGACTGTGTCAGCTATGGCAGAACCTATAAAGCCACTGAGCAGTGTAAAGCCGCTGTGATTCCGGTGGGTTACGCAGACGGTTACTCCCGTGCACACTCAAACAGCGGTTCTGTTGCGGTGCGGGGTGTCCTCTGCCCTGTTCTTGGGCGGGTTTGCATGGACCAGACTGTGATTGATGTAACCGAAGTTAACGGCGTTAAAGTCGGAGACGAGGTACTTATTTACTCTGCCGATTTCAAGGAAACGAATATAGAATACATAGCCGGTAAGCTCGGTACGATTCCGTATGAGGTTGTCTGCGCGGTGAGCAGCAGAGTTAAGCGTTTACCGAAGATTTAAGTTCAGTCCTAAGGTCTGCCGCTGACATTTTCAACATGAGCCACAGGAGACCAGTCGGTTATACTGTTGCGGTCCAGCCCCAAATCTATAAGATTTTTCAAGTTTTCAAGCGGCGTTATGTCGCTTATCTGATTATTGCGGAGCGTGACATACTCAAGCTTCGTGAGGTTCGCGAGGGGCGTAAGGTCGCTGATGCTGCAATTACTGAGCCGCAGTTCTTTAAGCTCCGTGAGGTTTTCAAGCGGCGCGAGGTCGCTGAGCAGTGGATTATCGCCGATTCTCAGCACCACGAGCTCAGTAAGGCCCGACAACGGTGATATATCGTCAATCCGGTTGTCCCATATGGTTAACTCGGTTAAGTGAATCATACGACTAAGCGGCACTATATCCTCGCTGTATAGGTTCATGCCGGATAAATCCAGGTGAGTTACGTATATATCAAAATACATATTATTTATAACTATGTAATCCGAATCCTCATCATTTTCATCATAAAGAATAAAAACATCGGGCTCGGGCGGTTCAGATAATTCTGATGGCACAGGCTGATTACCGAAGGGCTCATCTTCGGCATGAACCGGAACATTTTCTTCCTCTTTGCCGACAGTTCCGTTAACATGCAGTATAAGTATAATTGACGCTACAAAGAACGCACACACGGCAAGTGAAAATAATAATCTTTCCCTCATATTTTCATTAAGTCCTTTCTTCACCAAAGGTGTATGAAAACAACGTTTTCCCCGTTTCAATTGTATTTTGTTTCAAACTTTACAACATCTCCTTAAACTCGTCTTCGCTTATAATTTTGATTCCGAGACTTTGCGCTTTTGTCAGCTTGCTCCCCGCTTCTTCACCCGCAAGGACATAACTCGTCTTCTTTGAAACCGAATCCGAGCACTTCCCGCCGTTCGCGGTTATAAGCCCTTTTGCTTCATCACGCTTTAAAGTCGGCAGTGTGCCTGTTACAACGAAAACAAGCCCTGAAAGCTTCGCGCTTTCGGCTTTTTTTGTGTAAACGAGCTTAACGCCGCTGTTGCTTAACTCATTAATAAGATTCACCATGTGCGGCTCGCGCATGGCGTTATAAACGTTATTGGCGAGAACCGCGCCGAAGTTTTCTGTCGCTTCGATTTCCTCCGCGGCGGCCGCCATTATCCCCTCTACCCCGCCGAATCTCTCGCAAAGCAGCGTTGCGTTGCGCTCGCCGATACCGCGGATTCCGAGGGCATAGACAAGCCTGTTTGGTTCGTTTTGCTTTGAGACATTAATGGCGTTTATTAAATTAGAGGAAGATTTTTCCTTAATGCTTGGAAGCGTGAGAAGCTGCTCGTGCGTAAGTTTGTATAAATCTGCAACATTTTGAATCAATTTGTGTTCAAGCAGAAGCTCCACAATCGCCTCGCCGAGCCCGTCTATGTTCATTGCGCCGCGTGAGCAGAAGTGCTCTATGCTGCGCCTGATTTGCGCTGGACAGTCGATATTGGGGCAGCGGGTGACGGCTTGGAGGCAGCTTCTGCCTTCCTCTTCGTCGCGGGTTGACTGCGTGCCGCAAACGGGACAGGCTGCGGGAATTTGAAATGTTTCACCGCCTGCGTGCGAAGTAACCGCCATGACCTCAGGGATTATATCTCCGGCTTTTCTGACGACGATTCTGTCGCCGATATTAAGACGCAGTGCATCTATTCTGTCCTGGTTGTGCAGGGTTGCGCGGCTCACTGTAGTGCCGCCCAGATTTACCGGCTCAAAAACTGCAAGCGGCGTCAGCGCGCCGGTCCTGCCGACGTTTACTTCAATTTCAAGCAGCGTGGTTTCTTTCTCCTCGGGCGGATACTTGAACGCCGCCGCCCATTTGGGAAACTTTGAGGTTGCGCCGAGCAGTTCCCGTTGTGCAAAATCGTCCACTTTCACAACCGCACCGTCAATGTCGTGCCCGAAGCTTCCGCGCTGTCTTCCAATTTCGCTTATTTGTATAATCACATCATCTATGTCTGAAAACGCTTTCCAGTCCCCAATCACTTTAAAGCCGAGCTCCGCCATTAATTCAAGGCTTTGCTTGTGGCTTGTTATTTCAGCTCCCCTTATTTGCTGAACATTAAAGACGTATATGTCAAGCTCTCTGCTTGCGGTAATCGCGCTGTTCTTCTGCCGGAGCGAGCCCGACGCCGCATTGCGCGGGTTTTTAACGGGCTGCTCTCCCCTGCTCTCCTGCTCTGCAACAAGCTTTGTGAAGCTGCTGTGCGGCATGAAAACCTCGCCGCGTACTTCAATAAACGGAATCTCTCGCCGCAGTTTCAGCGGCACGCTTTTAATTGTTTTGAGGTTTTCGGTTATATTTTCGCCGATAAAGCCGTCGCCGCGTGTTGAGCCGCGTATAAACAAGCCGTTTTCATATTCGAGCGACACCGAAAGCCCGTCCATTTTGGGCTCTACGACGTATACAGGTCTGCTTACTATTTTGCGCACACTCTCATCAAATTTACGCAGTTCCTCTTCAGAGAACACGTCCTGCAGGCTCCCCATCTGCACAATGTGCGTAACCTTCTCGAACGTCGTGTCGGCTTGTCCGCCCACGCGCTGCGAGGGGGAGTCGGGCGCAATAAGTTCGGGGAACCCGCGCTCCATTTCCTCAAGCTCCCGCAGCAGTGCGTCAAACTCATAGTCGCTTATGCGGCTCTCGTTAAGTACGTAATATGCATGATTATACTCGTTTATTTTATTGCACAGTTCCGCATATTTTAACTTTAATTGCTCATTGCCAATTGTCAATTGTTTATTAATTGTCAATTGTCCATTGTCAATTGTCAATTGTCCATTGTCCGTCACGCAATCGCCTCCAGTCTGTTAAATAACTCGCCCGTGCCTGAAACCTGCACGTACATATTAGGTACCTCGCCGACTATTACAGTTTCCGCCACTATATAATTTGTCTGTACGGTCATTGTTTGATTAAATCCGGGTATAATTATCGCTACTTCAACCTCAACCTCCATGATGATTCTGTGAAGCGTCTGGTTGATGCCTGCTGAGGTGAATTCGCTGATGAGCGTTGTATTTGCATAGCTTTTAGGCAGCACACGCACGGGCAGAACGGGCCCTCTTCCGTAAAGAAAACCCACGCCTGAAATTGTTCCGAGTGAAATACCAATGTTCATCTTTTCGAGCCCGCCTACCGCTTCGTTTATAAGCAGAGCCGAGCGGCTTTTAAGACGGTTAATCGTATTCATATCGCTTGTAATCGACCACAGTTCTCCGCCCTCATCAAAAGACAGATTAACTATATTATCGTAGTTGTAAGCGTTGCTGCTAAGCTCCTGCAGCACTACATCGTTTATGATTCGCACAGCCGCCGTCCTGCTTTGAAATTCGGCGACCCTCTCAATCAGCGGGCGTACCTGCAAGTCCACATAAAAAGCAAGACCGAGCATGACAAGCCCGATTATAACAAACCGCCTACCGAGGCGCTTTTTCTTTTTCTTTTCTGCGTTTGTCATAAAACCCGCTCCCCGTCATAAAACATACAAATTATATTATATGTTTATGAGGGTGGGAGGGTGAATAGGACAGGCGCATTCAAAGCTGCCGGTAACGCTTATACTGAGTAATTGAAAATTACCCCTGCGTTAAGCAGCTTTTCTTTCATTTTTTCAAATCTGTTTGTATTGATTACGCCTATACATTCCAAAATCAGTTTAATATTATAACCATGCTTCACACCGTCTAATGCTGACATTCCAACACAGTAATTACCGTCAACACCAACAAGTTCTATATCCGTTATATTGTTTTCTTTTAAAAACGCTTTAAGTTCATGGTTAGTAAAACAGCTTGCTCTGTTCTTGTCGAATATAAATTCCGATACTACATGAAGCCCGTTTACAAGGTTTGATTTTTTTCCTTTGGCGATATTTTGGATATAAACAATCATATCGCCGTTTCGGAGATATTGTTTTATCCTCATGTTTATATTGCTTATAAGAAAACCGCCGTTATATCTTTTAATATAATCTTCCTGCATATCAACAACAATCAAAGCGTTTATAAAATCACACCTTTATACTATATAAATAAACTGTTTTAACTCTCAATAAACACCCCGAACGCCCTATACGCCGTATAAATATCATTCTTAGCCGTGATTTCCATCGGTGCGTGCATCGACAGCACCGGCACGCCTACGTCAATCGTGTCGATGTTTAGATTTGCGAGGAACATGGCTACGGTTCCGCCGCCGCCCATGTCGACCTTGCCCAGCTCGCCCGTCTGCCACGGTATTTTATTATCGTCGAACAATCTGCGGATTTCCGCGGTAAACTCCGCGCTCGCGTCGCTTGTACCGGCCTTTCCGCGAGTGCCGGTGTACTTTGTGAGCGCGACGCCGTAGTTGATATACGCGACGTTCAGCTTTTCGACAACGTCCGGGAAAGTCGGGTCGAATGCAACGTTTACGTCGGCTGAAAGGCAGCGCGAATTAGATAGTAATGTGCGAAGTACAACGTTCTGCATTTCCGCCAAGTCGGCAAGGAAATACTTCAGATATGCAGACTTTAAGCCGGTATTCCCGTCACTGCCGACTTCCTCCTTGTCGGTCAGCACGACTACCGCAGTTTTTTTCGGGATTTTTTTGAAGTCAAGCAGAGCTTTCAGCGTTGTGTACGCGCAGACTCTGTCGTCTTGCCCGTAAGCGCCGACGAGCGAGCGGTCAAAGCCGATGTCGCGCGCTTTAAACGCGGGCACAGCTTCAAGCTCCGCGCTGAGTAAATCAGCTTCAACAATGCCGTATTTCTCGTTCAAGAGCTTGACTATATTCAACTTCACAAGTTCGCTGCCCTCGTCCTCCTTAAAAGGTCTCGAGCCAATTAAAATATTCAATTCCTCGCCTTTGATGAGCTTGTTGGCGGGGCGTTTGTACTGCTCCTC
>WRCY01000055.1 GCA_009783695.1 Oscillospiraceae bacterium | reverse complement strand
TAATGAAAGGTGGACAATGGTGGAATTATGATTCGCAGTATGACAGGCTTCGGCAGGGCTCGCGAGATAGTGGACGGGCGGGATATTCTGGTTGAAATCCGCTCGGTAAATCACCGCTATTTTGAATTCACGGCAAAACTCCCGCGCTCTTATATTTACTTAGAGGACAAAATTAAACAACTCGTTCAAGCCAGGACGGGGCGCGGGAAAATTGAAATTTCCCTTTCAATCTATAACGTTTCGGGCAAGGAAACGCAAATCACCGTAAACCAGCCTGTAGTCGAGAATTACATCACGGCATTGCGCGGAATCAAGGAGGATTTAAACCTTGCCGACAACCTCTCGCTCTCGGACGTTTTCAGAATGACCGACGCTTTCAACGTGCTCAAAGCCGACACCGACGAAGATGAAATCTGGCGCGCAGTAAGCGCGGTTACAGCCTCAGCGCTTGAAAGATTCATCACAATGCGCGAGAATGAGGGGCGCCGGATTAAAACAGACTTACTTGAAAAAGTAAGTCTGATTGAAAGCAAAACCGCGGAGGTTGAGCGGCTTTCGCCCGAGACGACCGAAAATTACCGCAAACGGCTTTTCGATAAACTAAGGGAAATCCTTGAAAACACGCAGATTGACGAGCAGCGCGTGTTGCTTGAAGCCGCGGTTTTCGCCGAAAAAACTGCTGTAGATGAGGAAATCGTGCGGCTTAACAGCCACATCGCGCAGCTGCGCGAAATGCTCGACGGCGAGGATATTGTAGGGCGCAAGCTCGACTTTTTGGTGCAGGAAATCAACCGCGAAATCAACACCATCGGTTCAAAAGCGCAGGATTTACGAATCACAAAAATCGTAGTGGATTTAAAAAGCGAGCTTGAAAAAATCAGGGAGCAAATCCAAAACATTGAGTAGGGTGCGGCTTTTTCGATGCATTGCAATCATGAACATAGTTTCTTGTATTTCGCCAGTGTTTTCGTAGGATTTTCTGATTCCAGCAGCTCCGAATAACATCTGCACTGATGCTTAATTATTCTGCCGAAAATATTTTGAAGCACAGGGCTTTGAAAATAAATATAAGTGTGCAGAGGCAGCAGCTTTGCCCCTGCCTCTATTTTGGGGCGGTAACAAGTTTGCGAGGTATAGAGCCGTTTTTTCTTATTTTTAAGGCAGTAGATAATATTTTCGTAAAGCAGATGATGATACAAATTATATGCGCGATTGTAATTATAATCCATGCCCATGCGTACGTTAATTACATCGCTTTCGCTCACAAGAAGCTGTGCAAATCCGATGATTTTCTGTCCGCTTTTTGCAATCATCATTTTACAGTTTTCTCCGAGCGTTTTACCGCACTCGCAGAAATAATCCTGCGACAGCAATTCATGTTTAAGCCGCTGTTTATCGCGGGTTTTAAAGTACAGTTCATGACAGCGCACACATTCCTGCGCCGATAAATCCACCGCATTAATTATCTCAATCAAAAGGTCGTTTTTACGCTTATTAATTCTGTTGCGGATATTCGCCCGCCACTTCTTTTTTAGCCGCATTAAATACTCGTCAAAGCAGGCGCAGTTAAGGTCGATATAAGTGCCGGGCATGAAGTGCAAATGAATGAATTTTTCACAGAAATATTCGCTCGTATAACGGTTTATATGGTCTTTGATAATCACGAGCTCCACTTTTTTATTTTTCAAAACTGCAAGAATCTCATCAGTCATTCTCTCAATTATAATATTTTCAATCAGCTTATATTTTTTCTTTACATGAAACATATTATACTCGGCGACCGGCGATGAAACAAAAGCGGTGTTAAATCTTTTCGGCAGCAAACTGTAAATCTTTCCCGCAGCGCCGGAAAGCATACCGTGAAAAACAAAGCCGCTGTCTATGAAAACGTACGTCCATGCAACTGTTTCGCCGCCACTTTTCGCGACAGCAAAATATCCCTCAAAGCTGTTGCTGAGATTTTTTATAAGAGTCTGCAGGTATTTTGTTTTGTGCTGGATATTAAAATCGCTGACAAGCGCATCTAATTCCTCACTGTTAAAACCGCTGTCACTTTTAATCATTTCCACCCGTAAATTATTTAGCACTTACTCACCTCTTGTTAAAGAGTAACACGGGCAACTGCACTTGTCAACAGCGAAAGCCGTCGAAAAAGCCGCTTTAAAAGCGGCTTTTAAGGTTTCATAAATTCGGTAAAGTCGCGAAGCCTTTTTCCAAATCCGCGTCCGTAGGCACATAGTCGGTCATTCGTCCCTCGTTATAGTCCATATATGCGGCGAGGTCGAAATATCCCGTGCCCGAAAGATTGAAAATTATAGTCTTCGCTTCGCCTGACTCCCTGCACTTCTGCGCCTCGTCCATCGCGGCGCGAATCGCATGGGAAGACTCCGGCGCGGGCAGCGTGCCCTCGCAGCGCGCAAACATAACAGCCGCTTCAAAAACGCTCTTCTGCTCATACGCCACAGCTTCCAAGTAGCCGTCGTGGTGCAGCTTTGAAACAATCGGCGACATGCCGTGATAACGCAGCCCGCCCGAATGGTTCGGCGACGGTATAAAGCCGCTGCCGAGCGTGTACATTTTAAGAAGCGGTGTGGTTCTTCCCGTATCTCCGAAGTCGAACGCGTACTTCCCGCGGGTCAGCGACGGGCAGGAAACAGGCTCCGCGACTATAAATCGCGTATTGCTTTTACCGTTAATTTTATCGCCGATGAAAGGCGAGATGAACCCGCCGAAGTTTGAGCCGCCGCCCGCGCAGCCGATGATTATATCGGGCTCAATGCCGTATTTCACGCATGCGGCCTTAACTTCCATGCCGATAATCGACTGATGCAGAACAACGTGGTTAAGCACGCTGCCGAGCACGTACCTGCA
The DNA here is from genome assembly GCA_009783695.1 of Oscillospiraceae bacterium. GTDB lineage: Bacteria > Bacillota > Clostridia > Oscillospirales > Ruminococcaceae > Ruminiclostridium_E. Next base: position 7,294 of record WRCY01000055.1, on the reverse strand, counting down.
GTTCGGTGTTTTCACCGCTATTTCAATGGCTTCCGAAATCGCGCAGCCGAGCGAGCCGCCTGTGCCCGGGTTTTCTTCTATTATTTTTCTGCCGACTTCAGTGGTGTCGGACGGCGAGGGAATAACTTTTGCGCCGTAGGTTTCAATCACGCCTTTTCTATACGGTTTCTGCTCGCTCGAAACCTTAACCATATAGACCGTGAGGTCAACATCGAAGTACCCGCACGCCATCGAAAGCGCAGTCCCCCACTGCCCCGCTCCCGTTTCGGTAGTGAGCGCGGTTATGCCCTGCTTTTTGGCGTAATAAACCTGGGCGGCGGCGGAATTTAATTTATGAGAGCCGGAGGTGTTTGTACCCTCGAACTTGTAATAAATCTTTGCGGGCGTGTCGAGCTTCCGCTCAAGCGAGTATGCGCGAATCAGCGGCGACGGGCGGTACATCCTGTAGAAGCCCAGTATCTCATCGGGAATATCTATATACTCGTCAGTGACATTCAGCTCCTGCGCGATTAAATCATCGCAGAAAATCGGCTTTAAATCCTCGGCGGTGCAGGGCTTTCCCGTTCCCGGGTGTATAATCGGCTCAGGAAGCTCTTTCATTCGGGCGCGCACGTTATACCACTTTTTCGGCATTTCCTCTTCAGTTAGATAAATCTTATACGGAATCGTTTGCATAAATTTACGTCCTTTCCTGATAAATAAGTCTTACTCATTTTATCACGGAAAGGACGTTTTGTCAATAATTAATCAAAATCTAAATAATGCCTCGGGTTTAAAATTCTTTCGTTGTACCGCACTTCAAAGTGCAGCTGCGTTCTGTCTGCGCGCCCTGTTGCGCCGACATATGCAATTATTTCGCCTTGTTCGACAAAATCACCCTCGCTAACAAGCAATTCACTGCAATGCGCATACCGCGTAGCCAATCCATTTTCATGCTTGATGGTTATCATATTACCAAAAGCACTCACCCATTCTGCTTGAGTTACCTCGCCGCTGTCTGCCGCGAAGATTGGAGTGCCGAGAGGTGCGTCAAAGTCAATACCGCTGTGCCCGAAGTAACCCCCGTCGCTCCAGTGCCACTCGGAAACCTCATATTCACGAGGCAGGGGCCAAACGAAAGTAACGCCTTCGATGATGAGTTCGTCCGGGTTCGGAGGAAGCTTCCTGTACACCTGCTCTAATATTCGTTCAAGCTGCTCATCAGTCAGATTTATTAAGTCACTGCCCGACTCTTGGTATAAATCTTCAATGAGAGAATCCGGGATTTCATCAAAGTTAATGATGAATCTGACATCGTCTCCGTATATTTCTCTGAGAGCCTGCTCAACTAATTCCCGCATTTCATTAACGCAGTATTCGCCGCTTGGAGCTTCGGTAATCGTGATTAAACCCTCTGTATTGTCATCGGGAGTTGCAACGATAAAAGGTGTTTCATAGTCGGGCGTTTCATCTGCCGCAAACGGCACGTCCGGCGGCGCACTCATAAGTGCAGGTAATATCAACACCATCACTGCTATCATCACGCACGCCGCCGCCGTCAGCGGCAGCCATTTCACGAAGCTGTTCGCAGGCTTCGGCGCGGTTTGTGCTGCGATTTTCGCGTGCAGAGTGCACACAAGCTGCTCAGACGGCTCAATCTGCTCCCTCATATTAGTAAAGAACTTTTTATTCATAAAAATATTCTCCTTTTAATTTTTTACGCATTAAGTCTCGCCCTCTCTTGAGGCGGACACGGACATTGACTGTGCTTAGATTTAAAATTTTGCCGATTTCCTCAGTCTTGTACTGCTCAAAATAAAATAAGTGCAAAACCGTGCGGTATTTTTCGGGCAGCTCGCGTAAAGCCGCGTGAACCGCATTTTCCTCGCAGCTTGAAAAATTAAAGCTGTAGCTTTGCTCCTGTGCGGATTCAAGAGAGGTCGTCTTCCTGCGCCATGTGCTGAGGGTGATTTTCTTGCAGTGATTAAGAGTGGTTCGTATGAGCCATGCCTTGCGGTGCTCCTCATCTTCAAAGACGGGATTCTTTCTGAAATAAACCAAAAACACTTCCTGAAAAACGTCGTCCGCGTCATGCCTGCTGCGCGTATGGCTAAGCGCCGTACCGTAGACGGTTTTTTTATATGTATTGATTATTTCATCTATTTCGTTATGCATATTTTCATTGAGTCCTTTCTTCACCACCAAGATATGAAAACATCATTTTCCCCGACTCAGCAGCTTTTATTCTCATATAAAACCCCCCCTCACTTAGAAGTACCGTGAGAGAGGTGAAAAGTTACAATGTTTTAAAATAATTATTCAGGTATCTGCACATTCTCGCGAATCCCGCGGTAAACCGCATACATCTTATTCCACGTCAGCGGCCCCACATTGCCTGTCACCGGCAAATCGAAAACTCTCTGAAATTCAAGAACCGCACGCCTGTCGCTTTCACCGAAAGTCCCGTCCTTTATAACAAAAGGCACACTCGGGTGAAACGCGGAAATTATATTCATGAGGAACTGCATTTCAAGCACATGCTGCCCCTTTGAGCCCATCTGTAGCGTTACGTCGGGCGGCGTCTGCCCGATTGTATACCTTATGCCCTCGCCGTTCAGTTCCGCAATGCGGGAAACAGAAATAAAAATGTTTGTTATTCTGTTCCATGTCGCTTGATTCACAATGCCGTTTGCAGGCATGTTGAACACCTGCTGGAACGTTGTGACCGCATTCTGCGTTTCAATATCGAAAACGCCGTTCGGGTTCCATATAATCGGAATCAGAGGATAATTAGCGCGGATTCGGTTAAGGTCGTTTTGAATACGGCGCACATCCTCACCCTCGCTTCCGAGCCGTAGTGTCCCCGGAAATGAACTCGTTATGCCCGCGATATTGTCGGTTTGAGTGAGCATGAGGTCTTTGGGGTAATAGTACCGCAGAATTTGAAGCGCGTCATATCCCTGATTGGCAAGATTAACAGTTCCCCACTGCGACATTCCCGGGCAGGTGACAGTCCTCCCGTCGCAAAACTGTGTGAAGTACGGATTCCTAAAGCCGAAGCGGTGTGCATAGACATTGAAAATCTCGTCGACAAGCACGCTTATGCTCTCGTAAATAGGACCTCCATGCCTGTAATACTGGTCGTAGGCTGTGCTGTTGGTGATGTCAAAATAATAACCGCGGGAGGGATACCATTCGGTGAAAAGCCGCACCCGGGGAACATTTACGTTACATTTTCAAAATTACCGACGTAATTATAAATAATCTTCACGTCGCAAACCCGCTTACCTTCTACAATTTCAGCTTCTCCGATAATAATTTTATCAATTAATAAAAATAATATTTCGGGTGTAAGCGTTTCAAGTAACGTGTATTTTTTGATTATTTCCGACCAATTTGAAGCGTTGCCGGTGTTCAGCTTTACGCTTTCGATTCGCTGTTTGAGCGTTTCTATGGACTGCTGACAAGCGGTTCTGTCCTGTTCATACTTCATGATTTGCCGCTTGAATAAACTTGCGGGGATTAAACCGCTAACTTTATCCTCGTATAAATTTTCAATCAGCAGGTCTAACTTCTCGATTTGCTTTTCGTGTGATTCAAGCTCGCTTTGATAAGCGGCGCGGTACGACAGCGTTTCATTGCTCTGTGCAATTATAATCGCTTCGATTATACGCTCTCCGTTTAACTCAACCATCGAGGCATGAGTGCGGATTTGAGTAAGAATCAAATCATTCAAAACAGTTTCGCTTACGCTGTGAATCGTGCAGGCGTTTTTTCCGCTATGTGCATATGTTCCGCACATATAAGAAACTCGCACGGCTACGCTTCCGTCCTTGCGTTTGCGGCGTTCCGTCTGACCGCGCAGCTTAAACCCGCAATCCGAACAATACAGCAAACCCGTGAATAAATTAATCTCGCCGTCGTTTCTTTGGCGTGATTTATGCTTTTTGCGGCTCAGTGCTTGTACCCTGTTCCATAATTCAAGGTCAATCAGCGGTTCTAACGCCCCCTCCACACGAATCCACTCGTCTTTGGGTTTGTTGATTTGCTTTGGGTTTTTGTACGAGATTGTCCCGGATTTACCCTGCACTAAGTTGCCGATATAAACCTCACTTTTAATCATATCCTTGATTGTGGTTTCAGTCCATAAGCGATTAGTTTTCCAAGGATTTTTACAGCTTTTGCTTTGATAATAATACTCGCGCGGTGAAATAATACCATCATTGTTAAGCCTTGCTGCGATTGCTCTGTAACCCGTTCCCACAGCCCGCATTTCAAAGATTCGTTGGACAATAGGCGCAGTATTTAAATTGGGAATGAGCTTGTGACGGTTATCGGGAGATTTTATGTAACCATAAGGAGCATATGCGCCCATATATTTGCCGTTTTCGGCACAGATTCGCCTTGATGCGCGTACCTTATTGCTGGTGGATTTGCTGTGCTGTTCGTTGAACCAGTTACGGAAAACCATCATATCGTCGAGTTTTTCACTAAGTGAAATTAATTCGCAGTTGTGATCCGGCAAGAAAACTTCTGCAAGATTCCCGACTTCTAAGTAGTTTCTCCCAAGCCGCGATAGGTCTTTGATTAAGATTGTGTTGATATAACCGCTTTCGACATCTGCAATCATTCGCCGAAAAGCCGGGCGGTTCTGGTTTGTTCCGGAAAATCCGTCGTCCTGATAAATCTCGCGCAGTTCCCACCCCATTTCCTGTACGTGCTTAACAAGCATTAACTTTTGATTTTCAATAGAAACCGACTCCCGCAGAACCTGCGTTCCCGCCCGCTCACGCGTGTCCTCTTTACTCAAACGGGCGTAAATACCGACTTTTTTTGTGTTTTGTTTTACCATTTGTACCTCCTTAATGGTAAGGCAAAATACAAGATGCCGGCAATATGATTTTACTCTTTAATTTTATCATAAATTTCCTCCGATTGCAAGACACGCTTTACCGTTAATTCTTCGAGCGCGTTCTTCAGGTCAATCTCACCCGTAAACACGCTTGTGACGCAGTATAACGTCTTTCCTATTTGAATTTCTTCATAAGTTTTAATTGTACTTTCAGAATCAGGCATTACATTCACCCTGTACAATTTTATAGGATTTAACTTTGTCCTATGCTTTGTTAAATCTAACTCGCCACAGGTATCGCGGAGTTTTTCACAAAACCAATGGATAGCTTTCAATAATTTTTTTATTTCCCGCCACCCCCGCTTAAATAAATCCTCGTCACATGGCCGCGCTCATGCCCGAGCAGTTTGGATACCGCTTGTTCTGCTTCCCATGGTTGTTTGCCTGTGTTAATTAACTCGCTGTATCCTCGTTGGGCATATGCGTGTCTAAGTCCATGAAAAGTCAATCGTTCCTTGCCTTCACACGGCGGAAGTTTATCACGGTGATGATTGATAAAATGCTGCAATTGCTTGATGTAAATGTGAGTCGGTGTGTTGTTTGATACAAGCAGTTTTGAACCTCGTTCGACGGCTTGCAATCGCTTTTGAAGTATGATTTTAAGCAGTTCGTCAATCGGAACAGAACGAATTTTTCCGTTCTTACCTTTAACGGTAAGAACGCCTGTCTTAATGGCGTTTTCAACTGTTGCTGTATCAAGACGGCAGCACTCATGAATCCGCAACCCTGCGTAATAGGCAAGGCACATAGCGCAAACGTAATCTTCACGTAATAATTCTGTTGCAATGCCGAGCATTAAATTAAACTCCTGCTGACTCCATGCTCGGTTAAAACCGATGAACTTCCGGCGTTGCAAATTGAGTTCACTGTTGTCGGGAAGTTTGTGCCGTGGGTTCGATATGAGGTCGTGGTAAAACCGAATCGCCGCTAAGTCAGTTTTGATTGTCGAGGCAGATTTGTTAGTTTTCTTCATGTGCTCTGCGTATGCCTCAAGGTGTTTAGGTGCTATGTTTGCGAGTTTTTGCAACCGCCATGTTTCTGCGAGATACTTGCAAAACCTTTGCATTGCTTGGAAGTATCGCTCTTTCGTTTTGATACTTCCTTGCCGATTGTGTTTTCGCAGTTTTTCGAGCTGCTGGGTAAGTGTTTGAATTAAATTGGACATGAAGTTCTCCTTTCCGGGGCATAATTCGCCCCTAACCGAGTTGTCAGCGTTTCCTATCGGTTTCTTGTTTCGGAAAGAGAGCAGTTATCGTTTTTTCCTTTAGTGAGCGGGGTTTCCGCTGTATCATCTTTGTACTGTCTCTGTTGTATAAAGTTGTACGCTGATTAGAAAATATGCCGATTCCGCTTTTGTGAAGCGTGTGAATTTCACATCGGCGCACACATGAACTGAGCAAGTCGGCGGCATTTCTGCCAAGTGTGCTTTGGCGTGAGCAGTGCCGTTTCTTTTCTGCCTGTTGCTCAGGCAGGTCAGGTTCTCAGCCGTCAAAAAGCTGATGGGGAGCAGGAGTTTCTTGCGCGTGAAAATAAATTTGTACTCATTTTTGCCTTTTCTGCCTCTCACCCTGTTTGACCGCCGGGCACTTCCGATTCCGTATCTTTATGGGTTATACAGAAGGGAGGCGAGCTTTTGTGGAATTTCGGTATTTTTGCTTTTCTACATTAATCTCGCATATTTTTAATCTGTTTTACTTTTTAATTTTTTCACGCCTTAACCCTTGGCATGTTTCTTTTCAACATAAAACCGTACCTATCCCTTGATGGAATTGATACGGTTGATGTTTTAACCGTTTACTTTTTTATTTAAAAATGAAAAAAGGACAGGCTTCGCCCATGAGCGATAATCTGACCCGGAATTAATATATTCCTGACTCCGACCAATACAGGAGCCATAGTCACTTTACGACGATTCCGCCGACAATAACATAGTACCTATTGCCGTACCGCAAATCGTAAATAAATACACCGTTCATGACGGATAAATCCGCTTTCGGGCACAGCAACCCTCGAACGTAAATAAATTAATTATATATTTATTTTATCACGAATGATGGGAGGTGTCAATGGGATTAATAAAGATATTTTCGACAGAAAGTGACATTATATTTTAATTATTCATTTCATTATAAAATCCATATAATAATAAATCTTCTCCTGCAGCGCCTTCCGCACCGAATCAGACCGAATTCCCAAATTCTCATAACGCAGTAGCATTTCGATGAGTTCATCTGGCGTTATGCCTGCTTCTAAGTAGGCGGTATACCCGGTCTGTATCTAATATACGTATAAACCCCGGTTTCTATCACCCTGACTTTAAGCCAGTAATGCGGGCCGGTGCTGCTCGTCGTCATTACAAGCGATTCAATCATAACCAAGGTTGTTTTATTAAACCTAAAAAAC
>WRCY01000054.1 GCA_009783695.1 Oscillospiraceae bacterium | reverse complement strand
TATGATTCGTAAATTACAGGCTTTAAAGGCTAAAAAAGGCTTTACCCTCGTTGAGCTGATGGTCGTCATCGCGATTATCGGCGTTCTCGCGGCTATACTTATTCCGCTTATGGCGAATTTTATTACTAACGCAAGGATTTCCAGCGCGAACGCTGCTGCGTCCAGCATGAGAAATCAAGTAACATTCTGGCTGGCTGAACTCAATCAAAATAACGGCGGCTACGGCGGTGCCCCTGAAACCATTACTATTACAGCTACAGCAAGAGGTGCACACGCCCCAATCACTTTACCGACGGCTTTGGTTATCCCGACAAATTATGCTTACCCTACTTTAGAAGGTTATTTAAATGATACTATGCCCGATACTCTTGCGGATGCGGCGTATGAACTTGTGATTGCACGCCATAGTGCCCTCGGTTGTATTTATAATCCTGCAGGAACAGCAGGAGGAGCTGTCGATTATGACGGTGTTACTTTACCGATTGTCGGTAATACCGCCGTCCCTACGCTTCCGGCGGGAGCAGCGACAGGAAGAGGCGCTACCGGTGTAATAATCGGAACATCGCCGCAGGCGGAAACTGCTGGCGGCGGAGGAGGAGGCGGTGGCGGCGACTAATAACCGCAATGATTACCCGAACTGCTCTATAAAGTTTTATTACAACTTGCATAGCATAAATATCTATTTATAACGCATACGCAAATATTGTCAAGTATTGTAAACAGCCCCCCGCTTTCCGCGGGGGGCTGTTTGTATAATTTGACAAAATTCTACATTTATGCTATACTTTTAGTGTCGTTGGCTCCCCCGGCAGGGAGGAGGTGAATTCATGTCGCATTTAATATCACTTATAGTGGCGGTTGTAGCTAACTTAGTCACTGACCGGTTACGCGGGCACCGCCGCAAGTAGCCCAACGGCAAGCAAAAACATAAGAATACACGGGAGGTAGCTCTCCCGTGTATTCGCTTTTACGTGAATCCATGTATTTAATATCACTTTTTACATCCTAATTATATCATAAACATTTTCACTTGTCAACCCCTTAGTTTATCAGCGGGTCTTCGATGGCTCTTCTCATGCCCGCCTTGGCGCTGACCTGCATCGGTTGGCTCGTCTTGAGGTTGATATACGCCGCGTCAAGATACCTTATAAACTCGTTCGGCTCCTGGCAGCGCGTGAGCGCTTCCTCCCTGGCGATTCGCCCCTGGGCGGTGAGCCGCGCGAGGTCCTGGTCAAGCGTGAACATTCCCTTGGCGCGCCCTGTCGCTATCGAGCTCGGAATCTGATAGGTCTTCCCCTCGCGGATAAGCGCGGAGATTGCGTCCGTGGAGTTGAGCAGCTCCATCGCCGCAACGCGCCCCTTGCCGTCTGCGGTGGGCACGAGCGTCTGCGAAACAATGCCTACAACGTTATTCGCAAGCTGTGCGCGGCACTGCCCCTGCGCGTGGGGCGGGTATGTATCAATTATACGGTCGAGCGTTTCCGCGGCGCCCGTGGTGTGCAGCGTGGACAAGACAAGGTGTCCGGTTTCTGCGGCTGTAACCGCGGCGGCAATCGTTTCAAAGTCACGCATTTCCCCCACGAGTATGACGTCCGGGTCTTCGCGGAGTGCGGCGCGGAGCGCAAGCGCAAAGTTATTCACGTCGACGTTGACTTCGCGCTGGTTTATCATCGACTGCTTATGTGTATGTAAGTATTCAATCGGGTCTTCTATCGTGATAATATGGCAGTTCTTGTGCCGGTTGATGTGGTCAATCATCGCCGCGAGCGTGGTGGATTTGCCCGAGCCTGTGGGCCCTGTTACAAGTATGAGCCCTCTCGGACGCAATGAAAACTCCGCAAGCAGCGGCGGCAGCATTAAGTCGTTAAGGGTAGGAATGTCGTTTCTCAGCAGCCTGAAAGCAATCGCGTGATAGCCGCGCTGGCGGTAGACGTTCACCCTGTGCCTGTGCCCCGCCGAGCTCACATAGGAAAAGTCAGCGTCGTCGCCGCGCTGAATGATTTGTTTATGTTTAAGCGTTGTAATCTGGTTGATTACGTTGACTATGATTGGTTCCGTGCAGTCCGGATATCCGGAGAGCTTCTGGATTCTGCCGTGCAGACGCACCATCGGCGGCAAGCCCGCAGTAAAGTGCAGGTCGGAGCAGCCGAGTTCCCGCGCTTCATCAAGAATATCGTTTATCATTACATCTTTCACGAGTTTTATCTCCTTCGCATATAATGAACAGTTGACAACTGCTGAGCCGCCGTACGATGTTTTTAAATCTCAACAATCTTCATTTTTATCGTTGCGTCGCCGTCGGTTTCGATAATGCCGTATGTAGGCGGGTTCTTGCCCCGCGGTTCGGATATGCTGCCCGGGTTCATTACATAAACTCCGTCGATAAAATCCGTCTTATAAATATGTGTATGGGCGTAGAGCGCGATTTTACACTCATGGTAAATCGCTTTGTCCAAAAGCTTTTCTATCCCGTCATGAACGTCTAACGTGTGACCGTGGGCGCAGAATATTTTCTGCCCCTCGAAAGTCAGTACGCGTTCTTCCTTAATCGTGCCGAAGTCCACGTCGCCCTTGACAAAAACGAACTTCATTCCCGGGTAGAGGTTTGCAACGTCGATTAATTCGTACTGCCCGTCGCCGAGGTGGATGAATAAATCCGAGTCAGTGTTCGCCTGAGCCACATTCTTGAGGGCTTCAAAACTTTTATGCGAATCCGCTACTACCGTAATTTTCATTTTTTAAAATCATCCCTTTCCCCGAAAATAATTCTATCTGTAAATTATATTATAACCAAAATATTCCGAAAAGTCAATCTATTTTATATTAAAAGTTTATATTTCGGGTTAAATTAAAATGCGCGGCATTTTAAATAAGTCTATTTTAGTTCTATATTTAATAAACTATAAAGGAGGAAACGGTATGAACGGTATTGAAAAACTACTTAAAACAGCAAGCGTAAAGCTCGGCATGAGCCCGGAGAATCTCATGAAGGCCCTCGAAAAAGGGGACATGAACAGCGTCCTTGCTAACATGAAGCCGGAAGACAAGCAGAAAATGAAATCCATCTTAGAAAACGGCACGGCTTTAGATATGATTATGAGCAACCCGGGGGCCGCCGCAATGATGAAGCAGATGAAGAAAACATAAAGGGGTCTGCCCTTCCGCGAAAGGCGGTGCAACATTATGGCACAGAACAATATGTCGGAAATGCTGCAGTCGCTTCTGTCAGCGCTGAACAACGAGAACGGTGACGGGCGCGATGCCCGCGGCGCGCCGTTTGCGGACGGCGATGCCGAATACACCGAGGGCGGGCATTTTTCAACCGGCAGCGATTCGGGCAGTGCCCGCAGCGGTACAGGAGGCGGTCCGGGCGGCGGCTTTGACTTCGGAAGCTTCTTCGAGAATATCGATTTTGACATGCTGATGAAGGCGGGCGAGCTCTTTTCCCGCTACAACAATCCCGACAAAAACACCGAGCTGCTCCGCGCACTGAAGCCGCACCTGCGCGAGGAGAACAAAGAAAAAATAGACACCGCCATAAAAATCGTGAAAATCACGGCGCTGCTGCCGTTTCTGCGGGAGAGCGGACTTTTTGACAAGATGTTTTAGTATAAATAAATTACATATTCGGAGGTTATCCAAATGGAATGGAGACAGGAAAACATTAATAAAGCCGAGCTTGAGAAAAAGCAGTCGGATTATATGAAGATGGCTATGGATATGGCGAAGCGCGGGCAGGGGACAGCCGGTAAGAAGCACATGACGGTCGAAAAACCCAAACCTGAGCCGGTTGTCGTCGAGAAAATTGCGGAAAAGCCGGTTAAGAAAGCAATTGAAAAAATCGTCGAGAAGCCGGTAGTAGTCGAGAAAATCGTCGAGAAGCCGGTTGAGAAAATTGTTGAGAAGGTAGTGGAGAAGCCCGTCGTCGTCAAGAAAGTAGTGGAAAAAAAAGTTCCCGTTCCTGTCGTCGTGGAGAAGCCGGTTGTCGTCGAGAAAATCGTCGAGAAGCCGGTAGTAGTCGAGAAAATCGTGGAGGTGCCTGCGCCCGCGCCCGAAGTCCACATCAATCAGACCCTCAACCAGAGCAAGAAAATCGAAATCAATGCAGATGTCGATGTGAACATAAATGCCGCCGCAATTATTGCTAAGGGCAAGGAACTGCTCGGCAAGCCGGAGGTTCTCGGAGCGGCGGAGGAATTTATCGAGCCGCAAATCGAACCCGAGGAGTTCAGCTTCCCCAGCGAGGAGATTATTGAGGGCATTTATGAGGAGGAAGAGGAGGAAACCGAGTATCCCTTTGAGGGCTTCGAGAGCTGCGAAAACGTGTGCGAAAAGCCGCACCGCCGCCGCTGCGACAACTCACGCAGCAGACAGAACCCGCCGAACTTCAATAATTTTATAAACGAGCACAACAGGCGCAGCTGCAACAACCAGCGCCCTAACTGCAATACCTCCAGAGATGACGGCAGAGGCTTCTCTACCGGGGGGCATGGCGGCGTACCCGGCGGATTCTCATGGAAAGACTTCAAAAAAAACTAAGCATAGACGCCATTCTCAGCGACAAAGACCTTATGCTGATGGCGCTGCTGATTATAGTGCTGCTGTATGAGGGCGCGGAGCTGCCGCTTGTGCTGGCGATTGCTTATGTTTTTTTATTCTGAATATTTATGCAGTTTCTGTCAATAATAATTTCAGGCACGTTTTATAGTTGATTAACTTGAAAAATCGCAAAGCGGTTTTTCCGACAGGCAAAGCTTGTCGTTCGCGCTTTAAGCTCGTAATCAACTGTATAATCAAATTAAGCCGCTGCGCGGCTGTGCGGCGACCGCCGCACCTTGAAAATACCGGCGCATTTTCAAGTTAATTGATTATAACCTGTCTGAAATTATTTTTTTGTTTAAACAAGGAGAAAAATCATGGGTAAGAAAAACAAGGGCGGCAGCAACAAAAACAATAATAACAACAACGCCGAAAACCGAAGCGCGCAGAATCAAAACAACGCAAACAACAACGAGAAGCAGAATACACAAACGCAAAACCAAAAAGCGAGAGGGAACTAATCCCCCTCGCTTTTAAAATTTCACAAAATTTTCACAAACATATTGACAATGCGGATTATTTGCTGTATTATATTAGTTATGGACATTAATCAAATGGAAGCGGCATACGCCCGCATTATCGAGGGAATCAATATAGAATTTGCTAATATAACCCGGGATTTTAACATTACCGGGCTGAGTTTGCTTTTCATGGACAATATTAAATACCGCGTTTATTATAACAAAGACCTGCCTTATGACGTTTTTGACCTGCGGGTTAAAATCGTTGACGAAAACGGCGCGGCAAAAATAGAGAAAGCCGAGCTCGCGGTAATGACGGAGAAAATCGAGGCGTACATAAAATGTAACGAGGGTCTGTCCATAAAGCTGCGCAACAAGTTCAGGTTCGTTCTGCGCTTTGAAATCGGGCATTATCTGTACATGAAAAAGTTTGAGGACGACAAGGCTCCTTACAGCGATTTTGAGGCGGCGATGAACAGGTATGAGGACGATTTAAACGGGTTCAACGACCTTTGCCGCACGAGCAGCTTCTCAACGCGGGAGCGGATAACCAGATACTGCGAAATCCCTTTCAACGCCTGGTCAGCGGAAAAAGTGGGGCTTACGGCGGAAACTATGATTGAGTTTGACAACAATATCGTTATACCGTGATATATAAATAAAAAGCGGGGAAATCAAGTTTCCCCGCTTTTTTCTTTGAAATTATCAAGCGCATACTCACAGCATTGCAGAACAATCGAGTTAAAGGAAACACCGTACTTCTCTTTAAGTTTCATCATTCTTTCAAGCAATTCTTCATTAAATCTAATAGGTTTTAAGATGTTTGGCTCTTTAAATCTTTTTTTGATAATAAACATTTTTCACCTCCTGCTATATTGACAATATAGCATGTTCAAGCTTCCCCGCTTTTTTCTTTGAAATTATCAAGCGCATACTCACAGCATTGTAAAACGAGCGAGTTGAAAGAAACATCATATTTTTCATTGAATTTCATCATTCTTTCGAGCAATTCTTCATTAAATCTAATTTGTTTTGGAATGTTTGTTCTTTTGTACTTTTTTTCAATATTAAACATTTTCTACCTCCTACTATATTGCAATATAACATAAACATGATATTATTAATACATTCTATTTTGACATCATTTATGGAGGTATATACTATGAACATGCATGAGCAAGGCAGCGAACTGCTTATTCTTATGGGGAGTCAAGTGCGAAAAAAGAGGGCAGAGCACGGGTTATCAATAAAGGAGCTTGATGTTTCGTTCGGCTATTTATTCAGGGAAGAATGAAAAACGGGAGGGCTACTCCCCTCCCATTTTACATTTATTGACAATTATGTATTTTTACGCATTGCAAAAAAAGTTTAAGGATAAAATATCAGGCAGGCGCCGGACAAGGAGCAAATCGAAAGTTTTTACGAAAAATTAAACCCCGAAAACACTGATGTTTGCAGGGTTTTTTAACACGCTGTGCGAATTGGGTAAGATGTTCTGAATACGAACCACAACAGGTGAATTTCTGCGGGCTTTTAAAATCGCAGAAATATTGCGCGTCGAGGCTCTCGACTTGCGGGAGCGAGGAACGCGCGGTGGTTACAATACGGATTCCGTTTCCGCTAAAAGCAAAACAACTTGTACTCGCCAATAATACTTAGCTTGTTTCATGGCAACAAAGAGTGCTACACATTTAAGACGCTTTCCATAAAGCAATCGAGAAACTTTTCGTTTACGCTCTCTCTGTTCAAACTACGCTTTTCACAGAGATAATATAACTCTTCAACAGCAGAATATGAAAAATACTGCACATTTAGAGGTTTGAAAATGCTATTGCTTGCTTCTTTTATAACGTGATGTCGGTCATCATCGGCGGCAACTATTACATAACGTGTTTGAAATCGCGGTAAAGTTGTGTAAAATTTTAACATACGTGTCAATCCGCTTGTAACCCCTGTACTATGCTCTACCTCCATGATTGCTGGCATTAGTTTATGATTTTGAAACCATATACAATCAATAAACAAACCTGCTTGAACTGCACCCTCATGAGGATAAATCATAGGTTCATCTTGCAGGGTCTTTACTATACCATTCTGCTCAATCAGCGGTTTGTCGTTGTATATAATACCCTTATCGTTCTGTGCTATCCATGTGCGAAAACCCAAGTGTAACCCTATCAAATACAAGGCTATTTGAATCTGTGTGTGCCTTCTCGTAATATTTACATCAATTTCTGCACTCTCTAAGGAGGTAGGTAGCACCAAATCGTAAGAAACTGACTGCACAGGTATCTCGCTTATCGCAACATTTGTTTTCTTTTCAACTAACATACCATTTCTATGCGGTTCTGACGGAATCCACATTAAATGCTTGTGACCGTGTTTAATTTCTGCGTTTCCGGCAATATCCTCTATTCGTCCGGGGTAGCAAAAATAAAATTGCGGTGTGTGTGCTATCAAAGATTCGAGAACTGAGCGAGAGTTATAACTTGCACCAAGAACGCGGTCAAGGTTGACAGGGTGGTTTTCAGAAAAAGCGTTGGCAACGCGCCAAATCAATTGACTGGAAATGCTTTCAATCTTCGCAGTCTCTGCCGTTTCACCTTTTGAGGGGTTCCACCGCTTAAAAGTAATACCGCCCTCAGGCAACTTAACATCAATTATACGAATAAGCATTCTTGTTTTCGGGCTTATGTAGTTATAATCTTGCTTTTTAGGTAATTGTTGTATCGCAGTTACTAAATTTGATGCCGTTAATCTCTGCATATATTATCCTCCAAGAAAGATTGAATTGTTTTAGCTATACCGCCGGATAGAAGAAAAGGCACTCCATTGCCTATAGTTTTGAACATATCCGATAAGCTCATGCCTTGTGGCAATTCAAATTCCTTTGGCAAAGATTGTATAGCCATGGCTTCTGCCGCAGAAATGCGCCGTTCCTTGTATGGGTGTAAATGCACCTCGTTGTTGCCATAAGCCGCCGTAGGAGAGTAGCGATGCCTGTGAAGTCTTTTATATGATTTACGGCTTACATCTCCCTCCGGCACAGTTTGCATTTTGATTAAGCCGTTGCGAGGTTTGAAATGCGCCTTTGAATTCGGGTGTCGGTCAACCTCGTTTTTATTGAACCAGTATTGAACGGTTAAACGCTCCATTTTTTCACTTAACACAGGTTTAGAATTGTTTCCGAAAGCATCTGTGGAAGACCACGACATTTTTTTTACTTCATCAGCATTATGCAATGTGAATCGCTCCCACGGGAAAGCCTTTATTTCTCCTTTTTTTACGACATTTTCTTTTAATAAATGTTTTTTTATCCCAAAGAAAATAATCCGCTCCCTGTCCTGTGGTACACCAAATTCAAGCGCGTTACATAAACGCTCACTCGTGGCATATCCCGCATTTCTAACATTTCTCTTTAGTGTTAAGAAAAACTCCTTATGTTTTGCTGTGCTCCAAAGCCCTTTGACATTTTCAAAAAGGAAAAAGTCCGGCGCGATTTCAATTATGAGGTTAATGTAAGCAAGTGATAATTTCCCGTTCAACCCGTCCGAGCCTTTATTTTTACCTGCAATGGAGAAGTCGGGGCAGGGCGGTCCTCCTATAAACCCGATAAGTTGTTCATTGCTCCTTGCCTCACATACTAATTGTCGCAACTCTTCCTTGCGTCCGTTTAGAAAATCGTTAATATCTAAATTATAATAACCATACTTCGGGGTAGGCAACGCCATTTTTATGCGCGAATGTTTGTAAGCCTCCATAAAAGTCGAAGAAATCTCATTTACAAAGGCTATTTCGTAGCCGTTACGCTCAAATCCTAAATCTAAAAAGCCGCTACCAGAGAAGAAAGAGAAGATGATAGGGGTGTTTTTCACTTCATTACTCATAAGGTAACGCCTCCTTTTTGTAAAATATAACCTTAGTCATATTTTAATTATACCATAGGCATAAAAGGAAAGTCAAGCCTTTTAACAATCTGGCGGCAATCCCGAAAGCTGACATAGATTGCGTTCGGCATTGCCGCCAAAACAAGCACCAACACCAAAGGTTACACAAGCCGCTTTTACGCTTGTTGTAATAAATACCGCACAAAAACCTGCGATGCACGGAATGTCAATGCCGATGAGCTTGAAGCGGCTGTTGTTATTCAGCTTAAAGAATATTTTTCAAATGGCGATTTTGACACAATGGCGGAAGAAATCTTCCAAACATACACCGATGGAAAAAGCTCTAACGGTTCCGAAAAGAAAGAATTGTCTGAAATCACTCGCCAGCTTGATAATTGCATGAACGCTATTCTTCAAGGTGCAGATTTTCCCGAATTGAACGAGAAAATGGCACGGTTGAGAGTTCGCAAGGCGGAATTGGAAGAAATTCTCGCTATGTCCCCCGAAATTATTCTCACGCCACAAATAATTGCAAAAAAATTGAAAAAAGACGCGCAACTTCTCCGTGACGGAGATATTGCACGTCTGATAAAATCGTATTTAACAAAAATTTACGCCCACAGTGATGAGATAATCATCACAGGAGGCGTAAACATGAACCATTGCGGGAGGCGGATTTGAACCACCGACCTTCGGGTTATGAGAAAGAGGTCGGTGATTCAATTAAATAAAATCTAATTAAATTCATTTTATAAATCCGCTGTAATCCTCACGCTTTACAAGCGGTTTTGTGTTTTTGAATATAATTTAAGATAATCGTGTAAAGGGTAAATTTAAGGGTTTTTTAAATCTGTAAAGGGTAAAAATAAGGGTCAAAAATTTATATTTTCTCAATGATTCCCGCTACTAACCTCAATATATTCAGTGCATCATTCGTACCAACATCGCCGCTCTTGCCGTTCGCAACGTACTGCTGAATCGAATTAAGCTCCGAGATTCCCGCAACGTGCCGTAGCAGAGCAAGCGCGTCTTGTGTCTGCACCTCGCCAGTGCCTGTTATATCGCCAGTCTTGAACGTCAGAACTAAGAAATCACCCGTCTGTGTAATGTTCATGTTTGCGCTTCCGTTTGCGCCGACCGTGGAAGCAGAAACGAATTCAAGCGCGCCGCTTGCCGCGTTGAATTTCACAAGTACAGCGTTTTGACCCGCGAAAGCCGCGCCGACACTTACGCTTGTGTTTCCTGTCGCGCCTGTAGGCACTTTAAGCTGTCTGACTGGAATTTCCGTGCTAAGACTTAGAGCCGTCAGAGCTGTGCGTGGAATGTTCGTCACCGTCCATGTTGCTGTGCCTGTGGTGATTGTTGCTGTTGGGGTTGTCAGTGTGTCCGTTGTTGAACCGCCACTGCCACCACCGCCGCC
>WRCY01000053.1 GCA_009783695.1 Oscillospiraceae bacterium | reverse complement strand
GGCGCAAATCGGGCTTGTTGAGAACCTTGCTCATATCATTGATGTGATTAACAAGGCACCCGGAACGGAAAATCGGTCTTTCCGATTGGAATCGTTGTTAAAAACCCATGAGAACGAGTTTGCAAGAATGTTAAATCTCTGTGACTCTCTCTACATCGACTGGAAAGACGGCGAAATCACAAAAGAAGAATACCACCGCATGAAAGCCGATTATATCCGCAGGCAAGTTGAGCTGCAATCTGCGATGACAAGTGTCCGTGAAGAAATGGCGGTCATTGCAAAGGGGATAAAAGCCAGTAATCCCTACTTCGAGGAGTTTGTGAGTTATCGGAATATTAAAACGCTCACGAAAGCCGTTCTTGTGAACCTCGTTGATACTATTTTTATTCACGAAGATAAGAGCATCACAATCAAGTTCAACTTCACCGACCAGTATCAGCGAATTTTGGATTTTATCGAAGCAAACACACAGGAAGAAACGGCATGAAAAATGCCCGAAAAAGCGGTTATAAAAAATACGACACAAAATTCGTAAATTGTAAACACGCATGAACACTGGGTTTATCGACCCTTGTTGTGCGACTGTAAGTACAGCTTAAAGCCCCTTATGCCCCGCCGTGCATATAATATTAATCCCGTCCTCCAGCTTCATCGGCAGCACGCCGGCGCCTTGCGCCGCGTCAATGATAAAGCAAATTTTATGTTTCTTGCAAATTTCCGCGAGCCTCTTTATGGGCAGAATCTTCCCCGTTACATTGCTTGCAGCGGTGCAGACAATTGCTTTTGTGCGGGAGTTAATCAGCTTTTCAAAATTGCGGACTGTCTCATCTTCATTGTTTGTGGTTCGTGCGACTGAATATGAATTACCGTTTTCTTTTGAAGCGGCGTGCACAGGGCGAATCACAGCATTATGTTCTATGTCCGATGTTACAAGGTGCGCTCCGGGGTTGATTATACCCTTAATTGCGAGATTTAGGGCGTGAGTGCAGTTGAGTGTGAATATAACATTCTCGGGCTCCGCGCCGAAAAACTCCGCGCATTTGAGCCGCGAGTTAAAGACGGCTTGTGCCGTTTCCATTGAGAGCTTGTGCCCTGCTCTCCCGGGGTTCCCGCCGTAATTCACCATAGCCCGCGACATAGACGCAATCACAGGAATGGGTTTGGGATATGTAGTTGCGGCGTTATCAAGATAAACCATATTTTAAGTAAGTCCTCCTTGCACAGGTATAAATAAATATGTTTCTTTTTCCCCGTTTTTGTTTCGGTTAATTATTAAGTTTTAATCTCTTTTATCTTATTTCAACACAATTTATATTAGCCAAGCTAAGTTGTCTGCAAATCTTGTCAGGGTCTTCCCTGACCCGCACGCCGTAGCCGCATCCGCCGCCCGGCAGTGTAATCTTCTCAACTATGGCGTTAATTTTAAATTTCTCGAGGTGATACCTCGCTTTACCGGCTTCCGTCATTGATTTAAGGACAATCAAAGCCACATAATCACCATCCTTTGCTTCTTAAATTTATTCTATGCCTGCACAAAAAATCGGTTCCCGTATTAGACGGAAACCGATTTTATTTATTTAGTATTTACGCCTTGAAACTAACCGGCGAGCCCTGATTGAGTAACTGCTGCCATACCC
Source organism: Oscillospiraceae bacterium (assembly GCA_009783695.1). Lineage (GTDB taxonomy): Bacteria > Bacillota > Clostridia > Oscillospirales > Ruminococcaceae > Ruminiclostridium_E. Next base: position 8,918 of record WRCY01000053.1, on the reverse strand, counting down.
CCTGTGAATTCTTGAGCCCGTGTGCCATCATTGCTATCTGCGCCTGCTGCTTAATATTGCTCGACGCTAAGGAAATCAGTTCGGCCGCTATATCGGCGTCCGCTATTCTCGATTTTGACGCTGTCATGTTATAAGAAGATGTAATCAGGTTCTCTGCGGTATGCTCAAGATTGTTCTGCGCGGCGCCGAGCGACGCACGCTGTTCGGAAACCATGACGCTTGCCCTGCCCGCCTCGTCAATGGCTTTCAGCGCGCCCGCGGCAGTGCTGACATCAAGTCCGGATACGCCGAGCGCGCGGGAGTTCATCGCCTCGATATTAATGTCTACCCTTTGGTCGGCGACGCCGTCCGCACCGATTTGCAAAGTCAGTCCGCCGTTCTTCTGCGAAACCGAACCGTCGAGCAGATTAATGCCGTTGAAGTTGGTCGCGCTTGAAACTCTGTTAATCTCGGATTTGATTTGGTCTATTTCCATCTGAATGAAACCGCGCTGCTCATCGTTGAGAGTGCCGTTTGCGGCTTGAAGCGAAAGCATTTCCATGCGTCCGAGCATTGTCTGGGTTCCTCCGAGCGCACCCTCCGCAGTCTGAAGCAGGCTCATGCCGTCGGCAACGTTACGAATTGCCTCACCCGTCCCGCCAATCTGCGCTTTCATTTTCATCGCTATTGCGAGCCCTGCCGCATCGGCGGCGGCACGGTTTATTCCGGAGCCGGAGGCTATATTACTTTGTGTTTTCGATAACTGATTGGTTGTGCTTTTAAGCTTGTTTGCGGTATTTGCCGCGCCAAGGTTATTCATTACTGTCATAGCTCATCCCTCCTTAACAAGATGAATCGCTTATACATAATCAGTATAGCATGAAAATACTGTTTTGTCAATTAAATTTTATGCGTTCTCCCCTGCCCGTAATAAGCATTTTCGCCATGTTTACGAAGATAATGCTTGTCTAAAAGTTCGCTTTGCATTGATTGAAGCTGCGGATTCTGCATAAGATTATTCCATGCCATGTATGCGATTTCCTCAAGAACCACTGCGTTTTGTACAGCTTCTTCGGGAGTGCTCCCCCATGTAAATGGCGCATGGCTGCAAACAAGGGCGGCGGGTATTTGCATAGGGTTGATGCCCGAAAACCGCTCTATGATTACCTTTCCGGTTTCCTTTTCATATTCGCCGGCGATTTCATCGTTGGTCATCCTGCGCGTACACGGAATTTCACCGTAAAAATAATCCGCGTGAGTCGTTCCGAGCGGCGGGATTCCCCGTCCCGCCTGTGCGAACATAGTTGCATGGCGGCTGTGAGTGTGTGTGATACCGCTGACGCAAGCAAACTCCTTGTACAGTTCGATATGCGTGGGCGTATCCGAAGAGGGCGAAAGTCCCTCAATGAGTTGTCCGCTTAAATCAACAACAGACATTTTTTCTGTTGTCAAAGCTTCATACCCTATGCCCGACGGTTTAATTATAATTAAACCCTTTTCTCTGTCAATACCGCTTACATTCCCCCATGTAAATGTAACCAAGCCGTGCTTTACAAGTGCCAGATTAGCCTCTAACACCCGCTGTTTCAATTTTCCGAGCATTATTATTTCTTTAAGTCCTTTCTCCACAAACGAACAATGAAAACAACGTTTTCCCCGATTCAGTTGTTTTTATTTTCAAACTTATTTCCTTAAGTCCTTTCTTCACAAACGAACAATGAAAACAGCGTTTTCCCCGATTCAATTGTGTTTATTTTCAAACTTATTTCCTTAAGTCCTTTCTTCACAAACGAACAATGAAAACAACGTTTTCCCCGATTCAATTGTGTTTATTTTCAAACTTTCAGCCTCCATGCCAAATCCGATAAGAACAGATCCTTTTTGAGCTGCTCTGCGATTGTACTTGCATTGATATGCACGAATTCTATATCCACCATGTTCGCCCAGTCCTCAAGCATCTCGGCAGTCGCGTCATAACTCAGCACCGTATGATGCGCCCCTCCCGCGAGAATCCAGCAGTGTGCCGAAGTAAGCAGGTCCGGCATGGGTTTCCACATCACCCGCGCTACGGGCAGCTTCGGCATTTCGTGAATAGGCTTGAAGCACTCCACATCCTGTACAATAAGTCTCATGCGTCCGCCGAGGTCAACAAGACTGGCAACAATGGCTTTCCCCACCTTTCCCTCGAATACGAGCCTTGCGGGCGGCTCTTTTCCGCCTATGCCGAGCGCATGAACTTCTATACGCGGTTTGTCCGCTGCAATAGTCGGGCAGACTTCAAGCATATGCGCTCCGAGCGTTAAGCCCTCTTCAAGGTCGTAGGTGTAATCCTCCATGAAAGATGTGCCGGTGTTCATACCGGCTGTCATGGCTTTAACAATATGTGTCAGCGCGGAAACCTTCCAGTCGCCCTCACCGCCGTAGCCATAGCCGCGCTCCATGAGCCTCTGGCTTGCAAGCCCCGGAAGCTGTTTCATGCCATGCAAGTCCTCGAAAGTATTAGTGAAAGCTTCCGCTCCCTCACGTTCAAGGATTTTTTGCATTGCGAGTTCCGCACGGGCCTGGTATTTCACGGCTTCTGTGTCATCTGTTGCGAACGTATATTTTTCTTTGTATTCCCTCACCAGCTCTGCAATTTCATCATCACAAACCCCGTTCATTTCCTGAACCAAATCGCCGACACCGAGCGTATTCACCTGCCAGCCGAGCTTGATTTGCGCTTCAACCTTATCACCCTCGGTTACCGCCACCTGGCGCATATTATCTCCGAAGCGGATTACCTTAAGATTCTTGCTTGTCATAAATCCGACAGCCGAACGCTGCCATGAGCTGATTTTTTCACGCACAACCGCATCTTCCCAATAACCTGCGACGATTTTACGCGTGAGGCGTAACCTTGCGCCAATGAAGCCGTGTTCACGGTCGCCGTGCGCAGCTTGGTTTAGGTTCATGAAGTCCATGTCGATGTCGTTCATGGGAATACTCCTGTTATACTGCGTATGTAAATGCAGGTACGGCTTTTGCAGCACAGACAGCCCGTTAATCCACATTTTAGACGGCGAGAACGTATGACACCACACGATTAAACCGGCGCAGCCGTCATCGTAATTCGCGTCCTTGGCAAGTTTGCTGATTTCGTCCGGCGTTTTTACGACAGCCTTGTAAATGATTTTAAAAGGCGTTGCTTCCGATAAGCTTTCTGCTATCTCCGCTGCCCGCTTTGCCACCGTTTCAAGCACATCTGCGCCGTATAAATGCTGTGAGCCCGCCACAAACCAAAATTTCATAATTTTAATTCTCCTATATGTTTTTGAATTATTAAGCCTTTTTTATAACGTTCAAAGAAAACATTAAAGCCTGCTGTATCTTTTGAATCAGGTTCAATACGTTCTGATGCAACATTTATAAAAACTTTATTGTTTAAGAAATCCTCAAGCGGTAAATCATTTTTATCGGCGGTGTAAGCAGAAAGCAGTGCAATCCCCCACGCACCGCCCTCCCCCGCCGAATCCATCACCGCTACAGGCACATCGAGCGCAGCCGCCATCAATCTTTGTCCTACGTTCTTTGTTTTAAATAAACCGCCGTGACCGAGAAGATTTTTAACTTTTACATTTTCCTGCTCCGTTAAAATATCTAAACCGAGTCTAAGTGTTGCAATTGCCGAATAAATCTGTGCCCGCATGAAATCGGCTAAACTCATTTTACTGTCGGGTTCCCTGAGAAACAAAGGGAAGCCGTCCTCCAGCCCCGCTACCGGCTCACCTGAGAAGAAGTTATAACTCAGTAATCCGCCGCCGTCGGGATTGCCTTCAAGCGCTTTATTAAACAGCCGTTCATAGAGCGTACTGCCGTCGCCGTCCCGCCGCGCGGAGTCTGCGCCGAGCAGCTCGGCCGCTTCGACGAATAACCTCACCCATGCGTCAAGGTCGGAGGTACAGGAGTTGCAGTGAACCATCGCAACAGGCGTGCCTGTCGGCGTCGTCACAATATCGATTTCGGTATGGACATTTTTAAGCGGCTTTTCTAATACGAACATGGCAAAAATCGAAGTCCCTGCCGATACGTTGCCTGTTAGCGGGGCGATGCTGTTTGTTGCCACCATACCCGTCCCTGCGTCGCCCTCGGGCGGGCAGAAAGGTATGCCCGGTGTTAAACCGAGCAGCTTTGCGCCCTCTTCGGTGAGCGTCCCTGCATTTTCTCCCGCATTTAATATTTGCGGCAGAATATTTTGCAGTTCAATGCCTGTCATGTCCTTAAACTTACACAGCATTGCATTATTATATCTGCCGTTTTCAAGCGGAAACATTCCCGAAGCGTCGCCGGCGCCAAGGACTCTTTTACCTGTCAGTTTCCGGTGCACGTATCCTGCGAGCGTCGTCATAAAGGCTATATCTTTAATGTGTGGCTCGTTGTTCAGAATAACCTGATATAAATGCGCCACACTCCAGCGCTGCGGAATATTAAAGCTGAAAGCTTCGGTAAGCTTGGCGGCGGCTTCGGCTGTGGTTGTGTTTCGCCAAGTCCTGAAAGGCACGAGCAGGTTGTCGTCCTTGCCGAACGCCAGATACCCGTGCATCATTGCAGAAATACCGATTCCGGCTATTTTATAATTCAACAAGCCGGAGCATGCCTGCCTTATCCCTGCCCAAACATCATCGAGCGAATACGTCCAGAAGCCGTCCTCGAGTTTGTTCTCCCAGTTATGCGAGCCGGAGGCAACAGGTCTGTAATCCCCGTCTATCAGCGACGCTTTTATGCGAGTTGAACCGAGTTCTATTCCTAAAAAGCACTTATCCATAATGACGGCCTCCGTTTATGTCAATAGTCGTAATACTGTACGCTTTCAGTAAAACAGTATTGCTTTGTCCGAGATTGCCTATATCAGCATAATAATTATCAGCTTCATATGAATCCGCTTCAAGAACTGTCTGATAAATCACGCTATCATTAATATTGTAACCTTCAATCGGAATTGCGATTCTCATGTCCTCATGCGTCGGATTTATCAGAACAATTGCGAGTTTCGTTTCATCAGGGCTTTTAAAAGCCGAAATGCTGTAATCGTAACTAAACGGGACGCTAACCTGTACCCGTATATAGCCCGGGCGTATGAACTCGGAGAAATGCCGCATTACATAATAAGATGAGCCGACAGAATACTCGCCTCTTCTGTTTACCCCTATTAAATCATGGGTTGGAAAATCCCTTTCCCAAATACCCGCCCAGTGAAGATAGGCACTGACATTTCCGTTAACAAGAGCGTTATTCATGAGCAGAGCTGTCTGCATCGGCGTGCCGCGGTAGAATTCTGTTTGCCATAACGGAAATTTATCTTTAAATTCAAAATAGTTATCTATAAAGTTTCTGTTGAAAGAGTTCGGTTCGTTTATACTTTGTCCGGGGTTTAATCCCTCTCCCCATTCCCCCGTTGAATTTCCGCCAATGTAGAGGTGAAACGCTATTCCCGCAACTGCCTCCGGCAGCGTGTCTGTGATATTTTTCATATAATCTTTTAAATCCATGCTGTTAAATGTCATGGTTTCCGGGCCGAGCATAAGCGGCGCATTATCGTTAAAGCGATTTTGCATTTCGTAATATGTTGCAAGGAAAGCCCTGGCATATTCGGCTTGGTTTTCATTCTCGAATTTAGCAAGCATCATCCCGTCATATGCAGCGGGAAAATCACACTCGTTCTGTATACTGATATAATCTACAGCAAGTCCGGCGCCTCTGTAGGCTTCTATCGAATCTGCCCACCACCGGGCAAACTCATCATACATATAATTACCGAATTCGTTCTTTTTTAGTGTTCCGTCTCCGGTTACGGAATCCCTGCCGTTTATAGAATCATTGCTTTTTAGTCTTGGCGGCGGCGACCAGGAGGAAAGCAGTACAATCACATCCTCACCGTATTCTGCGGCGCGCTCCCTTGCCAAACTGAAAAACTGCACTTCCTTGGCAGCTTCCGATACAGATGCGACAGAAGATTCGTAATCGTTTTTGAAACGCAGGATTGTCATTTTTGCATCTTTAAACAGTAAATCCGCTATTTCATCGCGCATTTCAGGAAATTTCAGCGCCAAATCGCTGTACCATGTGTAACTTGCGCCAAAACCAAGCATTGTCTGATGCTGCGTATCAAGCTTAATTTCGGCGATTATTACATCTTCGCCAAATAATTCTTCCGCGCTCAAAGATTCAGCATTTTTTGATTCTTCTTCGGGGTCCGGTGGTATGTTATTCGTTATATCTCCGTTGCCGCAAGCAACTATGGTAAGCATCAAAAGCAAATATAATACTGATTTTAACAACCTTTTCATATTTATCCTTTCTGTGAATTTTTATCAATTAAAATTTAAAAATATTCCTTAATTTATTTTCGGCAGCGGGTGAGATTATTATATCATATTGACAAAAGGATTTCAATACTTTATAATAAAGAATAGTTTAATAAAGCTTTATGATATAACCACGGTATTGTACTGCCTATTGCCCGGGGAAGTATTCACCGGCAACTTTCCTGCGATAAATCCTTAAATCGTTTACAGAAATTATATTTATAATCTGTATACTATAATTAAAAACAGGGGTAATAAAGAATGAATAACAAAGCAGAAACAATGGACACCATAGAGAGTTTACAGCTTCAAATAAAAAAGTTGAACGACACTATTTCTCTTCAAGAAAAGAGAATTGCAAGTGCGGAAATGGCGGCGTCTACCCACGACAAAATCATGGATACGCTAAAAAACGAGCGTTCCGAACAGGAAAACAATATCAAACAAGCATACGATGAAATAGCTGAAAAAAGCGAGCTCATTCGGATTATGCTCGAAAACGCTCCCGTCGGATTGACTATATTTGACGAGAATTTTAAATTTATTGATTGCAACGAGGCTGTTCTTCAAATGTACGATGTTACAAGAGAGTTCTACAGCAGCTTTTTCGGCAGTGCTTCTCATTCACCCGCAATTCAACCCGACGGCTCAAATTCTTATGATAAAGCCATGGAAGTTATAAAGCGAGTCATGAACGGCGAAAAAATGAAAATTGATTGGATGCACTGTCTGCCGGACGGTACTCCTTTGCCCGTCGAGCTCACAATGATGCGTATTAAACAGGGCGACAAATACATTGGTCTTGGTTACATATATGATATGCGTAAGCAAAAACAGCTAATACAAGAACTCATAAACACACAAAAAGCACATGAAAATAAACTGCTTATATTGAATTCGGTGGTAAAAGCTACAAAAATAGGCTTATGGGATGTGGACATGGTAGCGAACGATTTGTTCAACCCCAAAAATACATTTATATGGTCAAATGAGTTTAGGAATATGCTGGGCTATTCAAATGAGATTGATTTTCCCAACACATTTGACAGCTGGAAAAATAACCTGCATCCCGATGACGAAGAAAAGGCAATTAGTGAAGTTGTAAAATATATTTTAGAAGCGAACGGTAATATTTCTTATGACTCGGAATACAGGATGAGAAAAAAAGACGGCGAATACTTATATTTCCGCGCATACGGTGAAGCCATACGCGACAGCGAGGGCTATATTATCCATTTTGCAGGTGCATTTATTGATATAACGGAAACGAAAAACACAATTATAAAAAACGAAATGCAGCTTACCAAGCTGAATGTTTTAATCCGGGCGACAAAGAACGGCTTATGGGATACGGAAATTATAAACCATGATTCAGCCAATCCCGAATTTATATTCAATTGGTCCGATGATTTCAGAAATATGCTGGGGTATACAGATATAATTGATTTTCCGAATACGGAAAACAGCTGGAGCGACCGAATTCATCCCGATGACAAGGATAGAGTATACGATTGCTTTGACAGGCATTTGCAAGATAAAACCGGAAATACGCCCTACGATATAGAATACCGTATGTATCGCAAAAACGGTGACTGTGTCTATTTTCGTGACACTTGCGCGGCTTTGCGTGATAAAGACGGTAATCCCGTTCGTATAATCGGTACGGTGGTGGATATAACCGAAGCAAAAAATTTAGAGCAGAAGCTAATCAAAGCGGCACGGTTCAGTGAATCAATAATTGAATCAATGCCGATAGGTATGTTTACTTTTAACGGCAACCCTCCCCGTATTGTTACATGCAACGATAAACTTGCCAGAATGTTTAACGCCCCGAAAGAATATGTTATAAAAAACTATTTTAATGATTTCATGCCCGAATATTTACCGGATGGCAGAACGTCTTTGGATTTAGCGAAAAGTATGATAAACCGTGCAATGGCAGGAGAGGTGATAAAATCTGACTGGCTTTACAATACGGCTGACGGCACGCCTTTAACCTGCGACCTCACGCTGACGCAGGTCAATGATGAGGAAGAGTTTATGGGTCTGGGGTTCTTATATGATATAACCGAGATACGCAAACGGGAGCAGGAGCTTATACATGCCCATGAAATGAACAAGCTGCAGCTCACAAAGATAAATTTGATTAATAAGGCAGCAAGAATTGGTTTATGGGATATGGAAATCATAAGGGACGACCCTATGAACATTCAAAATACTATCATCTATTATGATGAGTTCAGAGAAATTCTGGGTTATACCGACGAGAACGACTTTCCCAATGTGCTGAGCAGCTTTAGTAATTGTCTGCATCCCGATGATTACCAAATGGTAACGGATAAGCTTAACAACCACATAGCAGACCCCACCGGCAGAACGCCTTTCGACCCGGAATATATGGCTAAGAAGAAAAACGGGGAATACATTTATGTCCGTGCTACAGGTCAGTCCATTCGCGATGGATACGGCAACGCAATCCGGACCCTGGGTACAATAATGGACGTATCCGAAGATAAGAATACTCTATTCCGTATTGAAAAACTACGTGACGAGGCAGAAACCGCCAACAGGGCTAAAAGCGATTTTCTTTCTAATATG
>WRCY01000052.1 GCA_009783695.1 Oscillospiraceae bacterium | reverse complement strand
CAATAAAATCGGTATACGCGCTGCAGGCGGAGTCTACGATAATTATAATATAGATAGTAAAATAGATTATTACGATAATGAGTGAGGAAATAAATAGGTTGATAGCTGAATATTTGTGTGCAGTAATTTGTATACCCTCTAAAACTACAATGTAAATATGACAGACAGATGTCCTGTTTCCTATGATAGAATATATAAAACAGGAGAATCAAACATGAATAGTACTTATTATGTTCAGCTCCGGGCGCGCAGGGTGCACAAGTGCATATATCCCGAAAGCCTGCCGATGGGTGATGTATGCGCGGAGTATCTTGGAGGATTCAGCAAAAAACGCTTTTGGAAGGCTGTGGGAGACTTACGCGGGATTTTCACGGTGTTTTACAGGCAAGCCGAGAGTGACCCCGCCTCACTGAACCTCCCGCTTTATGAGGTTGAAAAGTACCGGGGTTGTTCCGAGCAATGAAATGTGAGGTGGAAATTATGACATGCTTAGTTAAAGGTATTCCTATCAATTATGTGGAACATGGCGAAGGCAAGCCTGTTCTGTGTATTCACGGCTACAGCCTTGACCATCGCATGATGACGGGGTGCATGGAGCCTGTGTTTAATGAAATTCCCCATGTAAAATACCGCAGGATTTACATAGACCTGCCCGGAATGGGGCAAACGCCTTCCGGACGGGTGAAGACTTCGGAGGATATGCTTGAGGTAATCATCGGGTTTATTGAAGCCGTGATTCCTAACGGGAATTTCCTAATCGCCGGGGAATCATTCGGCGGGTTTATGACATTGGGGTTAATCAGCAGAATCCCTGAAAGAATAGACGGCGTAGTTTTAATCTGCCCTTTTATAACGCATGAATGTATCGGCAGCAGCAGACTTCCCGAAAAACCCGTTCTGTATAAATCAAAGGATTTTGAAGCATTGAATAATGATTCTGATATCAGCAGTTTTATGAGTATGGCGGTGATTGCAACCCCGGAAATATTCAGGAGGTACAAAGACGAGATTTTATCGGGAATAAGGATTGCGGACAGCGAGTTTCTCTTTAACGGCGGTTTCACCGGTGCCGTTCCCGAACTTGACAACCTTTATAAGACAATCAGCTTTGACAAGCCTGTATGTATTATTACGGGCAGGCAGGACCATGCTGCAGGGTATTCATACGCTTATGAGCTTATAGACAGATTTCCGAGAGCGACGTTCGCGGTGCTGGACTGTGCCGGGCATAACCTGCAAATAGAAAATGAGGCGATGTTCAATCAGTTAATCAAAGATTGGCTCCGGAGAACGCAAAAGAAAACCACTCGGAACTGATATCTTCTGAGAAAGGACCATCGATAAAATAAACAACGAGTGGGTCAAAACAGTTATTAATGCAAGATAAACAAATTTTTAAGCCGCTCCGATTTTTTATCGGGCGGTTTTCCATTACCCGAAAAATAATTCTTAAAATCGGGAACAATTCACCCTTGCTTATGCTATACAATTAGAAACTAAAATCAGAAAGGAAAATATTTATGCAAACCAAAAGAAAACCCTGCCCGAACTCGAACATAGCACAGCCGCTTACCAAAAGAAAATCAATCATAATGAAAATCAAATAAAAACTATTCCGCACGTTGATAAATCGTCTTGTAGAACAGACCGCTCGCTTTACTTGCTTATCGGGCACATTGCGGTGTGAGGATTTGCTCCGCAAGCGGGATAATCCCGAACCCTTTTCTAACTGCCGCTAATGCTTATTAGGTACGGTAACACAGGTGCCTCACATTAAACTATTGTTACAAGAAAATGTTTATTAGGTTTGGTTATTAATGATATGTTTTCTCATTAATACTAACTTCTTCACACATTCCAGTGTTTCGGCTTCGGGATTTGTAAACATAAACGTCATACTGACGTTGTCGGCATTACAAACATTTGCAAACTCTTTCCCGAGAATTATTTTCGCTTTCCCGCTACAATTTGTATCTTTGCAGTTTCCGCATTTCATGACATTCGACCAAGCGATTTCTTTAGTGCGCTCATCTATTGGAAAACCCTCGTGTTCGCTGTGATAATCGCCCTCAGTCCAAACAATCCAAGAACGGCTCTCTTTTCGCGTATCTATATAACAAGCGCATTTACCCTTATAATACCATTCATGCTGTCCTGATTGGATTATATCGTTTACGCATAAAAACTCCGCAAAATTTAATGCGTTTTTTAATATATCACCAGTAAGAACTTCATTGAAAATAGCCTCGATTCTTATGTCAGTCATTTGTTTTCTCCTATCCCTAATATAAATTCCATGTAGTCGCCTACTCAACCTCATTATACAAGCCAATCGGGAACACGAAAAAGAACACTTCACCGACAAAAACCGCAGAGGGTCTCTGTGACAGTAAGGTGTTCTTTTTTGGACAGTGTCCTGCGGCTAAGAGGACTTGAACCTCCATGAACTTACGTTCACAGCGACCTCAACGCTGCGTGTCTGCCAGTTCCACCATAGCCGCGTATATGTGAAATGCCTTTCAGCACTACACTCCTATTAAATTTTCTAAGCTGTATTCCGGATTCTCGAAGCTGCTGATAAATTCTATCATTGTGTTATAAACCCCGCAAAGCAGCGTATCTTCCATTCCACCATCTTCGCGTGGCGCTGTCCTATGTCAACAGCATTTTAAATTATAACAGATAATTTTGTTCTTGTCAAGCATTTTTTTTAAAAATACAACCGCAATAATTTTGACGGTAAAGTCTGTGTTCCCTTGAAAGCTCAATCGAACGTTTATAACCGTCTTTCTTCTTAAAATCCTCACAAAGCGCGTATTCGCTCAGCTCCGCTAATATTTTGTTAATCAGCTCTGCATTTTTATGAGGGCTGACCGAAAGCGTCGTCGTGAAAGTGTCAATGCCGCGTTCTTTCGCGGCTTCAGCGGTTTTTTCAAGGCGCAATCGTATGCAAGCCTCGCAGCGCCTGCCTTTTTCCGGCCCGTTTTCAAGTCCCGCGACAGCTTTCAAAAATACCGCATTATCATATTCGCCCTCGATTAGCTCCACGCCGAGGATTGAAGCCAGACGCCGCTGCTCGGCAAGACGCTTTTCGTATTCTTCGGCGGGCATGATGTTAGGATTGTAAAAGAATAGAACTACTTTATATTCGGCGGCGAGCCGCTCTAAAACCGCGCTACTGCACGGCGCGCAGCACGAGTGTAAAAAAAGCCAAATCCTGTTGTCTTTTTTTGTCGAATATGCCACTTTACAATACCCCCGGTTTTATATATAATAAAATATACAGTGTGAAAATTTAAAACTGTTAAGCCGGGGAAAACGATATCCTCGTATCCCTCGTTTCAGAAAGGACTTATTAAAAACATGAACAACGATTTCCCGCGCATATTATCGCTGCTGCGAAGCGAGAAGCACTTAAGCCAGAAGCAGGTCGCCGAGGACCTGGGAATCGCGCAGGCGCTGCTTTCGCATTACGAGAAGGGCAAGCGCGAGTGCGGCTTGGATTTTCTGGTTCGGGCGGCGGATTATTATAACGTTTCCACCGACTATCTGCTGGGGCGCTCGCCGGTCAGTACGGGGTCTTTCCTAAAGGAAAGCGACATTCCCGACAGCAGCGATACCAATAAAGCCGATGGTTTCTCGTTCTCGTCGTCGCTCGCAAAAAAGCTGATTATCAGCAGCATTGACGTAATTTATTCAATCCTTAATAAAACCAAAAACAAGAAGCTTACACACAGCATTACGGCGATTTTATCGCTTGGTATTTATAAATCGTTCAGGCTTGTCTACAAGCTTAATCCCAAAAATGACAGGAATCTGTTTATCGTTAATGAAGAGGCGGCGTTCCGCGCCGCTGTTGCAGGTGAGTTGATTGCCGAGGGGGCGGCACTCACGGCAATCAGCGAGGCCGGCGGCGTACAGTCAGAAGGGATAACCACCGCCTCGCTCGAAAGCGAGTATAACAAGCAAGCCGCGGCTCTTCTTAATTTAATCAGAAACAGCGAGAATATGATTAAAAAGTACGAATGATTATTGTACGCCCCTTTTCTTTTTGATGAAAAATTGCAAAGCAGAAACACCAGCGCGGTAATTTATAACAACAATCACCGCAAACAGTATAACAAGCGAGATGTAATAAAAGTTTGCGTTCTCGATGAACATGACGATTACGCTCATTATTATGAGCAGAATAAGATTAACAATCATCTTAACAGGCTTTAAATCCATGAAGACAAGCGTGCGGGTGTCAATTACACGCACTGTGAAAACCACGACATAACTGATTAAAGCTGACAGCGCGGCACCGTTGATTCCCAAAGGTTTAATGAGCAGGAAATTGAGCAGTATATTTACCGCCGCTCCGCTCATTGCGGTCAGCATTGAGCGTACGGATTTCTTTGAAGCGACGTAAACGCTCCCCATAAAAGTTGAAAAGCAGGTGAAAACCACCGCTAAAATTATAGGCGGCGAATGACGGAACGCCCCCTCGAATCCCTCGCCCTGCGCCATTATGCCGAGAACTCGGTTGATAAAAAGCAGCATCGTCGCCGCGACGACGTAAATTATAGACTGATAAAAATTAAACACATCGGAATAGAACTTCGCAATCGTCCGCGAATTCCGCTCCGTAATCGCGGACATATTCCATGCTTGCGAAAAGATTCCCGCAACGAGCGCGATGATGTTCGGCAGCTTATATGCGGCGTTGTAGACGCCGGTATAGTCAAGCCCGTGCACGGCTGTGATAAAGAACGTACCGGAAACATTTGTCACCCACCACATAATCGTGGTAGGCATCATCGGAATCGAAAAGCGGAACATCAGCCGCCGCAGCTGCCGGTCAATCCCGAAAACCTTTATGTACGCCGAGAGCCGCCCCATATAAAACAGGAATATAATCGACGCAAGGTCTGCAAGCACCACCGACAAAACATAGCCGAGCACGCCGAGGTTAAATACAAGCAGGAACAGCAGATTCAGCGAGATGTTAATAATGGTCGTAAAAATGCCGTCTATTGCAAAAAGCCGTACGTTTCCCGTCGAGCGTACAAAAAGCGCGCAAACGCTCTTGATGCTGCCGGTGAAGACGTACAGGTAAATCAGGATACTGTAGCCGGAAAGAAATTCAATCAGCCCGATTGACGGAACGACGGGTATAAATATAATCAATCCGGTGACAGTAGTAATAAGACCTATTGAGAAAACCTGCGACTTGTCGTACTTGTCGTCAAGCCCGAAGCGGATAACCGACTCGCCTACGGACAGCGTGATTATGCCCATAATAAGCATGCTCGCGTTTACGATAATACCGACTGCGCCGTATCCGTCGGTACCGAGCATGCCGGTGTAAAGCGGCATCATTATGTAAACGAGCAGCTTCGAGCCGAACTGCCCGAGCGCAAGGATTAACGTATTAGACGCAAGCCGCTTATATCTGTCCAAGACCTAATCCTCCGCAAAATAATAAAATTAAATTTTAAAACCTTGAAAATAAACAATATTTAATCAGGGAAAACCAAACTTTTTATTCCTCATTGGTGTAGAAAGGATATGGCGGAAGTTTGAAAACAAATAAAACCGACTCGGGGAGAACGTTGTTTTCATTCCAATTTTATGAAGAAAGGATTTAATGAGAGTAAATATGAAAGCAGTTTTTAAATTCACAGTGATTGCACTCGGACTCGCAGCGATTGCGCTGTCTGTCATCGCGATTAAAAACCATTGCTGCAGGGATAGATTCGACTGCTGCGATGACGATTTTGATGAGCTTGATAACTTCTAATCCGGCAGTTTTAAAAATAAATTTTTAAGAACATTTATTTTCTCAGTTTTTTGAAAAACTCGCTGAGAACTACGCCGCACTCGGATTCTAAAACACGGCTGCGAACCATGGGCTTATGGTTTACGGGGTAGTCGTAGAGGTTAAAGAGTGAGGCTACCGCCCCGCCTTTTTCGTCGAACGCGCCGTAAACAAGGCGTTTTATTCTCGCGCTCGAAATTGCGCCGGCACACATGGGGCACGGCTCCAGTGTAACATAAATAGTGCAGTCTGTCAGCCGCCTGGCGTCTAACCTCAGAGCGGCTTTGCGTATTGCGTTAAGCTCCGCGTGCGCAAACGGGGAGTTTTGCTGTTCCGTTGTGTTGTGCCCTTTGCCGACTATATCCCCGTCCGCACCGATAACAACCGCGCCTACGGGTATTTCACCCGCGGCTGCGGCTTTTTTTGCTTCCTCGAGAGCGAGAAGCATAAAGTGTTCGTCGTTGTGCATATTATTTCCATTAAATCCTTTCTTCACAAACGAACAATGAAAACAATGTTTTCCCCGATTCAATTGTATTTATTTTCAAACTTTTTACCATGTCCTTTCTGCACAAACGAACAATAAAAAAGTTTCGTTTTCCCCGGCAGGGTATCATTTATTTTCAAACTTTCAACCTTAAATGCAGCTCGTCAAGCTGCTTCATATCTACGTCCCCAGGGCTTCCCGACATGAGCTCGGAAGCGTCCTTAGTCTTCGGGAACGCCGTGACATCACGCAGGCTCTTCGCGCCGCACAAAATCATCGCGAGCCTGTCGAGCCCTATGCCCGCGCCGCCGTGCGGAGGTGCGCCGAATTTATAAGCGTCAATAAGGAAACCAAACTTGCTTTCAATTTCTTCCTGTGTTAAACGCAACGCCTTAAACATGCGTTCCTGAAGCATAGCGTCGGTTATTCTGATTGAACCGCTGCAAAGCTCCGTGCCGTTGAGCACAAGGTCGTAGGCTTTAGCATAAACCTTACCGAATTCGCCTGTTTCGAGATATTGCAGGCAATCGTCATGCGGCATGGTGAACGGATGATGCATAGCGTCCCACTCATTTGTTTCGTCGTTAAATTCAAAGAACGGCATTTCGGTAATCCAAAGGTAATTATAGCCTGTTTCGGGAATCATGCCAAGCTGTGAAGCCGTTTGGGTTCTCATCGCGCCGAGAACGCGGGAAACCGCCTTAGCTTTATCTGCCGCGATTAAAGCAACGTCGCCTTTTTCACAACCGAGCAGCCTGCAAATCTCTGCAAGACTGCCCTCGCTCACAAACTTCCCGAACGAGCAGTTGGGTACGTCCTCATGCCAGCGGATATAAGAAAGGCCTTTCGCGCCGATGCCTTTAGCGAATTCGATGAGCTTGTCTATTTCTTTGCGTGTGAGTGTTGCCGCGCCGCCTTTGGCGACAATGCCGCGGACAGCCTCGGCGTCCTTAAACACCACAAATTCGGTTTGCTTGGCGAGGTCTGTGAAGTCCGTAATTTCCATGCCGTAGCGGGTATCGGGCTTGTCCGTGCCGTAACGGGCAAGCGCCTCGTCATAAGTCAGGCGCGGGAGCGGCGTTGTAATGCTAATATTCATAACCTCGCTCATGACGTGACTTACAAATCCTTCAAGCATTTCAAGCACGTCGTCCACGTCAACAAAAGACATTTCGAGGTCAATTTGCGTGAACTCGGGCTGGCGGTCGGCGCGGTTATCCTCGTCACGGAAGCACCGAGCAAGCTGAATATAACGGTCGAAGCCGGAAATCATCAGCAGTTGCTTGTATATCTGCGGCGACTGCGGAAGCGCGTAAAACTTTCCCGCATGAAGCCTTGATGGTACTAAAAAGTCGCGTGCGCCCTCCGGCGTGGATTTAATGAACATCGGTGTTTCAATTTCGATAAACCTGTTCGCATAGAAATAATCGCGCGTTGCTTTCGCCAGATTATGCCGGAGAATTAAATTCTTTTGCAGCTCGGCGTTCCTGAGGTCAAGGCTACGGTGCTTCAGGCGCAGCTCTTCGTTCGCTTTTTTATTGCTGTGTATTTCGTAGGGCAGGGGAGCGGATTTTGAAAGAATCTGCAGGTCGCTGACAAAAATTTCAACGTCTTTTTCCTTATTTACGTTTTCACGGGCGCGCAGAACCCCGCCTGCCATCAGAACGTATTCGCTTTTTACGCTGCTCGCCAGCTCAAATACTTCCCGCTCGGTTGTGTCGTCAAAAATAAGCTGAACGATTCCCGTTACATCGCGCAGGTCGATGAAAACGAGCCCGCCCTTATCTCTCACACGGTTAACAAAGCCGCCGACAACAACTGTTTCTCCCATGCTTGCTTTTATAACTTCTCCGCAATAATGCGTACGTTTTAAATTTTGCATTTTCTTGCTCCTTATAATAAAATATCCTATCCTTTTATTCTACCACATTTTTCCGTAAAAAACAAGCCCGTTTAAAACGGGCTTGAATTTAATCAACAATTACTCTTTAAGTGCGCCCATCGCGATGCCGCTGATGATGTACTTCGAGAGTGCGATGTAAACGACGATAACCGGAACAATAGTGATTGCAAGCCCGAGGTAGAACGCGCCGAGCTCACGGTTGTAGGTATTGCCGTTAATAATAATCTGAATTGCCATCGGCAGGGTCGACTTCTTCTGGTCGGTGATAATGAGGAACGGCGTGAAGAAGTTGTTCCACGAGCCGACAAAAGCAAAGATAGCCATTGTGAATGCGCCCGGAGCCGCAATGGGCATCATGATTTTATGAAAAATCCCGAGCTCGGAGCAGCCGTCGATTCTCGCCGCGTGAATAAGCTCCATAATCACGCAGCTTTCAAGGTACTGCTTGAAGAAGAACACGGCGCCCGCTCCTCCTATTGCAGGCAGAATAAGCGGAATATAGGAGTTGAGCATGTTAAACGAAACCACTAACTGATAGAATCCTATAATCGCGACCTGCCCGGGAATCATGATAAGGAACAATACAAGCCCCAAAGTGATTTTCTTCAGCTTAAAGTCGTAAATTTCAATCGCGTATGCGCATAAAAGCCCGAAATAAACAGTTAAAACCGTAGTGAGCGACGAGATAAACGCGCTGTTGCCGAAAG
The DNA here is from genome assembly GCA_009783695.1 of Oscillospiraceae bacterium. GTDB lineage: Bacteria > Bacillota > Clostridia > Oscillospirales > Ruminococcaceae > Ruminiclostridium_E. The sequence continues at coordinate 3,762 of WRCY01000052.1, read as the reverse complement.
AACGGAACAAGTCAACCGAGCCGCCCTGGTCGAGCACCCGCCAGTTGAACGCGAGGTTCGTAGAGGGGATAAGTGAAATCCCAAGGTTTATTTCAGCGGTTGAGCGCGTGGAGTTAACAACAAGTATCCATAACGGAGCCACGCAAAGGAATGTAAGGAAAGCCAGCAGAATATAAATGAAAACTCTTCCTATATTAATACCTATTTTTGCACTCATGCCCGTACACCGCCTTTCCGAGTTTTTTCCTTTTTCGGCTCTTTATCTTTACCGATTCTCATTAACAAGAGCAGAACGATTGTAGCAATCAATATAACTCCGAATATCATCATACCCGCCGCTGCCGCAAGGCCAAGATTCCGCGTTTCCCCATACGGGTTTCGTGTACCGTGGAAGTATTGGTGAACCATAACAACGTTCATCGTATCGAACTCGCCGAGCCTTCCGCCCGGCCTGCCGTTAACGTTAAACATATAAGGAATGTCCATAATCTGCATACCGCCAACGAGCGAGGTTACCAGTATGTAAAGCATAACGGGTCTGAGCAGGGGAAGCGTGATTTTGAAGAAAATAGTTCCTCCGGAGGCCCCGTCGACATACGCCGATTCGTAAAGTGAAACGGAAATTGAGGTCATGCCCGCCATGACTATGATTATGGTTGTACCGAACCACAGCCACCACTGCATATAAGCCACCATCCCCGTCATAAATGACGGTATATCCGTTAGAATAACAGCTATTCCGTCCGGGGCGCCGTCCATGCCGGGAGTAATAAGTAAATAATTTTCGGGAACCAGGTTCATTTTAACCAACCACTGTGAAATCCCGAGGCTGTACAGCATTCTGTTGAGAGGACCCGAATTTCCGATAAGCATATTGTAAAGAGCGGCTACGGTAGCCGGCATCAAAAGATTCGGTAAGTAAAAAATAGTGCGGAAAATCCCGATGAATTTTAAGCGGAGCCGGAGTGATGTAAACCACACCGAAAGGAGAAGCGCAATCCCGAGCTGCGGGATGAAGTTCATTATCCACAGCTTCCACGTGTTGCCGATACTTGACATGAATCTGTCGTTATCGAAGACAGTGGTATAATTGGAAAACCCGAGAAATCTCAGAGATTGTGTAAAGTCTCTGTTTGTAGCGTTGGTAAAGCTCATGATAACCATGTTTATGATTGGATACAGCGTAAATATCGCAACAGCAATCAGAAACGGCGCCACGAACACATATCCCCATCTGTCAGCTTTTGTGCCTGTTCTTATTCTCTCTTTCATTTGCTTCCCTCACAAACTTAAATTTGTATAGCCATAATGGGCGTCAGAACGCCCATTACAGCTATAAAAGATATTAGAGTTTATTATGACCAGTCGAGGTCGGGCAGAACGTTACGAACGTCGTTACGGAAATCTTCAAGTGATTCTTCTCTGGTTCTGTCGCCGCTGATATAGTTGCCTACAGCATCGCCGAAGAAATCCTGGATTGTGCCGTCGGAAGCTTGAGTCCACTTAAGCTGTACGTTTCCTGCGATTGCACCGAACATGGTGTAGTTGTTCTGACCGCCGAGGAATACGGAGGTAGCGGCAGTGTCGAAGAATTCTTCGAGTTCTGCAACTAATCTCTTGCTGTTTACAACGTCGCCGGGGCCCTGGCTGATGCCGGGTTCTTCTTCTTCTTCACCGTCGTCGTTAACGGAAACTCTTACAGCGGGAAGGGTGGGGTCGATGCCTCTGAGGTATTCGTTAGTGTAAATACCGGTTGCCCAGTTTCTGAGGTTATCTTCGTTAAGAGCTGCGAATTTTACAAACTCAACAGCGTTTTCAGGGTTGGTAGCATCGTTCATTGCGCCAATCCATGTGCCGCCCCAAGAGTAGTTGAACGGGCCGTGTACAAGACCCCAGTCGCCGCCTGTGGAAGTTGCGTTAGGCATAATAACATAGGGGAGTCCCCATGTGGGCAGGAAGTAGGTGAAGATTTTCATTTCGTTGCCTGCGGGGTCGGTGAGTTCGCTTCTCATAGAAGAAAACCATTCGTTCGACCACTGACCTGCACGAGCTTCAAGGTCTTCATCGCGGAAAGTTTTAGCAAGCTCGAAGAGTCCTTCAACTTTAGGGTCAATCACGAGTTTGCCGTCGGTAATCCACGCTTGATTACGGAGATTGTAGGTGGGGTTATAGAATTCATTTACGCTTGCAACCATATAGATGTTAGGAGAGTGTGCTTTAAGTTCCTGTGCAGCTGCAAGGAAATTGTCCATGTTGCTTAACTTGCTCTGTACGAACTCGGGGCTGTCGTCTCCCCAAACTTCGTCAGCGATGCTTCTGCGGTAGAAAACGCCGCCTGGAGTTACCTGGTAAGTGTAAGCTCTGATTGCGCCGTCGGGAGAGGTTCCGATGTCAACCATGAAATCGTATGCTTCGATAGCGTCGGAGAGGGGCTTTAAGCTCGAAAGATTCATGAGCGAGCCGTTTTCTACGAATTCGCGTACGAATGCAGATTCGAGGGAAACAACGTCCGGAACGTTTCCGCCCATGATTGCGTTAAGAAGGCTTGTTTTGAACTGGTCTTCCCTGTCGGGAGTCATAACATACGAAATGTTAACGTTGGGCTGTGCATCTTTGAACGCAACAGTCATAACTTCAACTTCGTCTGTGAATGACCAGACAACGAGGTTGCCTTCCAAGGAACCTTCTTCGACTTCTTCAGCTTTGACTTCTACGGGAGGAGGAGGAGCTTCGCCCTGTACGCCGCCATTGCCTTCATTGTCTTCATCGCTGCTACAGCCCGCGGCAAGACCGAGAACCATAACCATTGATAACATAAGTGCTAATAGTTTTTTCATGCTTTCACCTCATAGTTTTAATCATAAAGATTTTGGGTTGCAGGAGCAACCATACTCAGATATTATCATATTAGTTTTATTTTGTCAAGACAAAATCACCATTTTATGGAAAGATTATTATAGAATTAGCACAAATCTGTCACATTTAACTAAAAAGTTACTCGAATTTTTTCTATTATAGTACGAATATAATAAAAGGAATACGGTAAAACCGTTACAGATTTTACCGTTAAATGTATATGTTTTCTAAAAATTTATCCTCCGGAGGGATTTTAAAGTGAAAATTATTACAAAATGATTACAAAAAGATTACAAAGATATTACAATTATCTGATTATAGCGGTTTTTGGACCGCTATGCCGTAAAGCGGCAGATTAAATCCGCCGCTTAAAAGCTGAGTGCGCCGTGCGGCGGCACACATTAAATTAGCATCCGCAAGGATTGCAGCCGCTATTGCAGCAACCGCCTGTTGCTCCGCCTACAAAACCATCGTTTCCGCAGAAGCACCAGAGAAGTAACAGGATGATGATAATCCAGCAGCAGTTACCGTTTCCGCCTCCAAAAAACATAATATGTCCTCCTTGAATTAGTTTGTTGTTTAAATGATTATGAAACGTTTCATAATAAATTGTATGCTTTAATCAAAAAATTGTTACAATAAAGGAAAAACTTTAAAATTTACTCTTATAAATCGGGGAAAACGAAGTTTATATCGAAATTGTTAAGAAAGGACTTAATTAGGAACTTGGGATTCACTCTTGTGAATCGGGGAAAACGAAGTTTATATCGAAATTGTGAAGAAAGGACTTTATAAAAATATGATAGAGTTCAGTGATTTTACTGAAAAAGCCAACCGCGCGCTTGAGGGAGCGAGGAACGCCGCGATGTCTTTCGGGCACATATATATAGGCAGCGAGCATATTCT
>WRCY01000051.1 GCA_009783695.1 Oscillospiraceae bacterium | reverse complement strand
CTTCATTTCCTCTCCGCTTTTTTGCCGCGGGAACCGCACGATGCAATACTTTTTTCTCAATTCCCGTCCTATAAAATCGTTGCAAATCATGGCGGCGGCTGAGGAGGCGTACAAGAACGCCGCACCTGCCGGGAAATACCCGGCTTGCGCACTTAAAATCGAAATTGACCCGCATGAAGTGGACGTTAACGTACATCCCGCAAAGACCGAAGTTCGCTTCGCTAATGAAAACGCGGTTTTCGACACTGTGTACTTCGCGGTGAAAAATGCGTTATTAAATGCGCAGAATATAAAAGAAATCGAGATAATCACACAGCCGAAGCCGGAATACATACCGCCTCCTCCTGCAGAAAAACCGATGTTTCAGCAGGCATTGATGCCCGTCTTCAGTGAGAGCAGGGCAGAGTTTTTCGTAACAGGTGAACCCGTTATCCCAGTTCCGGTTTACAAGGCGCGTGAAAAACCGCCGCCTGCGGAAATAATCCCCGAAAGCGAACCGGAACCCGCACCAATCCCGCAATTACGCATTATAGGCGAGCTCTGGAAAACCTACATTGTATGCGGGGAAAACGAAAATCTTGTGCTAATCGACAAGCACGCCGCCCATGAGCGTATCCGCTTTGAGGCACTCAAAAAAGAGCTTAACGCATCATCGCAGCTGCTCGCGGAAAGCATTTATGTAACGTTTGATATGCAGCGTTATGACGCGCTTCTGCAAGGGCGCGATGTTTTATTGGACGCGGGAATCGACATAATGCCGCTCGATGATTACAATATTGAAATAATCGCACTGCCACCGGTTTTATCTGCAAACAACATCGAAGCGGTTCTTTCGGAAGCTGCCGAGATTTTCTCCCAAAGCGGCGCTTCAAAAATCGGAACGGAGAGCGTTTTTAATGAGGTTCTGCACTCCATTGCGTGTAAATCCGCCATAAAAGCCAATGATAAAAGCATAATTACAGACCTGGAGCAGCTTGCGAACACAGTTATGAGCGATAAAAACCTGCGTTTCTGCCCGCACGGCAGACCCATTGTCACGCAAATAAGCAAGAGGGAAATTGAGAAGAATTTTGGTAGGAAATGAAAACTGACAGGATTTTTGCAGTTGTGGTGTGCGGAGCCACAGCCTCGGGTAAAACCGCGCTCGCCGTACATCTCGCCGAACGTTTTGGCGGCGAAATCATCGGTGCAGATTCCATGCAGATTTATAAGGATATGAGCATAGCCACCGCAAAGCCCTCACCCGGGGAGCTTCGCGGTACTGTGCACCATCTCATAGATTTTTTGGAGCCGCATGAAGTTTTTTCGGTTGCGGATTACGTACAGCTTGCACGGGAGGCTATCGCGGATGTTCACGGGCGCGGAAAACTGCCGGTTATATGCGGAGGTACAGGGCTTTATATCAACGCACTGATTGATAATATCGAGTTCGTTGAAATCAAGGCGGATGCGGCTTTCCGTGGGGAAATGAAGAATAAGGAAGCAAGCGTTCTGCTTGAAGAACTGCGGCTTAAAGACCCCGAAACAGCGGGGCAGCTGCACGCGAATAACAAAAAGCGGGTAATCCGCGCGCTTGAGGTTCTGCATGCCACGGGAAAAACAATGAGCGAGCTCAAAAGCCGCAGCCGACTCAATCCGTCGCCCTACGAGCCGTTAATGATGCAGATTGAATTTCATAGATATGAATTATATGAACGAATAAACAAGCGGGTAGATGAAATGCTTGAAAAGGGGCTTTTGGAAGAGGCGGCGGCGTTTTATGCGCTTAAAAATTCACATACCTCTGCCCAGGCAATAGGTTATAAAGAACTCCTGCCATACTTAAACGGCGAATCCGGGCTCGCAGAATGTGTCGAAAACTTAAAAAAAAGTACGCGGAATTACGCAAAACGGCAGCTTACCTGGTTTAAAAAAGATTCGCGGATTCATCTTCTCAAACCGGGTGAAGCCTTTGAGGAAGCTGAAAATCTGATATTGAACGCAATAACACAATTTAGTTGACATTGAAACTTATTTGTGTTATAATGATATATAGTATTATTTTGGAAAGGGAAGAATGAAATGGCTAAGGACATTAATTTGCAGGATGTTTTTTTAAACCAGGCAAGAAAAGAACGCATCCCCGTGACCATTTATATCACGAACGGCTTCCAGTTTAAGGGTACGGTGAGAGGCTTTGACAGTTATATAGTCATTCTCGATACCGACGGAAAGCAAAATATGATTTATAAGCATGCGATTTCCACGATTACGCCGCTTAAAGCTATTTCTGTCTTTGATGTTTTTGATAAGGAAGAATCGGCGCAAACAAGCAGAAACGAATAAGAGCTGCAAAAGTTCGGGAACAAAACTGTTAAGCCGGTAAAAATGCCGCTTTAATGTTTCATTGGCGAAAAGGACTTCATAAAAATATGGCAGAAAAAGATACAGCACAAAAAACCACGGCAACCTTGAAAATAATCTGGGCAGTGCTCGGCTTGTTCTTTATATTAATGGTCATAAGCCAATTCTACATTTATTTTTATAATCCGCTTGTTATTGAAACGGCAATGATTTATAACACCTACGACGACATAACCTTCAAAGGCGTTCACGTACGAAACGAAAGACTGGTCAGATACGGGGGAACGGATGTTGTTTCCTACATTCACCCCGACGGCTCGAAGCTCGGCAGGAACTCCGTCGTGGCGCAGAGCTACAGAAACATAGAAGACATATTAATCCAAAGAAGAATTGACGAGCTCACAGAGCGTATAAAACTGCTCGAAAACGCGCAGATGCTGACAAGCACAGATAATTCGCAGCTCGAATCCTACATAAACCAAATAACCAGCCGCCATACCGGACTGCTCGGGCATATCGGCGCCGGTGATTACAGCGCGGTCGAAAGCCATAAAAACGATTATATCTCACTGCAATGCAGGAAGCGAATCCTCATGGGAGATGAGATGAATTATAACCCGCAGATTAATCAGATAAACAGCGAAATCGTGAGTTTACGCGCACGCATGAGTTCGCAGCCGAGAAGCGTAACAATCGACGATGCGGGTTATTTTGTGAGCGTGGTTGACGGATACGAGGGCGAATGGAATTTTGATAAATTACCGAGTATCACGAGAGAAGAAATTGACAGCATAATAAAACATCCGATGCTTGACGTAGCCGGCGATATAATCGGAAAGATGATTGATGGGTATAACTGGCGTTTTGTTGGGGTTCTGGATACCGAGAGGACAAGCTCGCTTTTCGAGGGTATGGTTGTGGACTTCAGAACGGGCGGCAGCACTCAGATTGTAAAGGCTACGATAATAAGGCAGATTCGCCGGAGCGACGGAACAAGCATATACATATTCGAGTGCGACACGCTTACACCGGAATTTGCGTCGCGCCGGGTTTCACAGTTCAGCTTGGTGCTCGACAGCTACAGAGGCATACGGATTCCGACAAGGGCGGTTCACCTCAACGACGAAAACGAGCAGGGCGTATTTGTGCAAAGGGGCGCAGAGCTTGTGTTTAGAAAAATAGAAGTTATTAAAATTGAAAGTGACTACTTCTTAGTTGAGGACACCACGGACAAAGCGGGCTATATCTCGCTTTATGACAGCGTTGTGGTAAGAGGCAGGGATTTATATGAGGGAAAAATTGTTCAATGAATGAGATTTCGGAAAATTATAAAAGAATAGTTGAAAGTGTTGAAAAAGCGAGAAAAGATTTCAAAAGAGATGATAAAGTCCGTATAATGGCAGTGACAAAGGGCGTTGCATATGAAAAAGTAAACCATGCAATTGAACTCGGGATAAACCTGCTCGGCGAGAACCGTGCACAGGAATTCTTGCAAAAGCACCCTTTTTATTCAAAAAAAGCGAAAATTCATTTTATTGGGGGCTTGCAAAATAACAAAGTTAAGTATATAATTGATAAAGTGAGCGTTATAGAGTCGGCGGACTCCGTGAAGCTGCTCTCGGAAATAAACAGGCGCGCGGCGGCGCACAGCCTTACAATGGATGTGCTTGTTGAAATCAACATCGGATGCGAGTGGTCCAAGAACGGCATAGAAGCGGGCTTGCTTCCCGGGCTTCTTGCCGAAGCGGACGCACTCGAAAACGTAAGACTGCGCGGCTTGATGGCAATACCTCCGATAGATGCCGGGGAGCAGATTTACGCAGATATGCAGAGGCTTTACGAAGACGCAAGAGCGCAAGTAAAGCAGCCGGACAAGTTCGATACTTTATCCATGGGAATGTCCGGCGATTATATTACGGCAATAAAACACGGCGCGAATATCATAAGGATAGGCAGCGCCCTGTTTGGAAGCAGATAAATAAGCAGATACCATAATAAAAAAGTAAAAATGAAAAAAGCGAAAGGAAAAGGAAATCATGGGTTTAGGGAATTTTATCGGGAAAATTACGGGGGCGGGCGGCTTCGACGGCGGCGACAACAATACCGATTTTGTTGACGATACCCCTACAATCAGTTCGCGTTACAGCGACGATTTCGGCTACGGGACGAGCTCCGCAAAGCCGAGCGGAAGCAAAGTGCTTTCAATCGCCGCAACAACGCACCTGCAGGTAATAGTGTTCAAGCCGCAGAAATACAGCGAAGCGGCGGAAATCGCAGACCATTTTAAAAACAAGAAAACCATCGTTCTCAACCTTGAAAATACCAACAAGGACGTAGCCAACCGCCTTATAGACTTTTTGGGCGGCGTGGCTTATGCGGGTGACGGCGACCTCAAAAGAATCTCAAACACTACATACATGATAGTGCCGTTTAATGTTGAGATTTCAGGCGATACTATTGAGGAACTTGAAAGTTCATCAGACCTGTTCTAATAAAGACGGTGCAGCTAAGACAGATAGAAAACCCCATTTGAAAGGAATCTTAACCCGGGAATAAAATCATGAGTGAGGGGAAAATGGTTTCCTTGACTCATTAGTGTCGGGAAGAGAAGAGGTAAAAGCATGAATGCAAAGGAAATTTCGTCAAGAAAATTCGACAGAGGCTTTAACGGGTATAAGACAGACGAAGTGGACGAATTTTTAAAGGAAATATCAAAAGAATTCTCGCAGCTGCAGTCAGAGAACCGCGACCTGGAGAAAAAGCTGGAAGTGCTCGCCGACAAAGTGCGCGAGTACCGCGATGATGAGGACGCAATAAAAGAAGCCATGCTCGGCGCGCAAAAGCAGGGCAACGCGACGATTGCGGAGGCAAAGGAGCGGGCGAAAACCATTGTCGAGGAAGCACAGAACAAGTCTGATACCATGCTTGCCGAAGCAAGGGACGAGAGCACAAGGCTTAAAGACGAGGCTGAACTGAACCTTAAAAACGCCAACGACGAAGCAAAGCGGGTCGAGAATGAAGCCGCTGCCAAACTCGCAAGGATGGAGGAGGAATATAAAAACAGGCTCGACACAAACAAGGAAATCCTTTCCAAAACAAAGAATGAGGTTGTGCGTTTCAGGCAAAAAATCCTTGAGGATTTTATACGTGTGACAGCGATTATAGAAGCTATCCCCGAATCCTGTGAAAACGAGTTCGTTGCGAAAACGCTTACCGATTATCAGAAAGAGAAGAACGTTACGCTTAAAAAGCCTACCGTCAAGCCCGTGCAGCCGGCGGTGAAGCAGGCTGCCCCGGCAATAAAAGCCGAAGAGGGAAAAGAAGCCGGCGACACGCTTTATGAGGAATTCGCGGCGCAGATGCTCGAGGAAAAGAAATCGACATCATTTGAAGTTAAAATGGAAGAGGGCTTCCTTTCAGACCTCACTACGGAAATAAACTTTGAGCCTGTGTTCGATGAAGAAGTAACGGACGAAAACACGGAAATAAATTCTGATGAATTCCCGTCTGATAAGGTAGCGGCCAAAGCTGACAACGGTTCATCTGTATTTTACAAGAAATCGCAGCCCGCAAAAGAACGCGAAGCATTGGAGTTCGGCAAAAACGTCAAGAAAAAATGATTTATTTAACGCGGGGAATCCTCCGCGTTATTATAAAGAAATGCAACCGGTGTTAAATTTCATAAATGATATTTAATGCAGCGGCAGAAAGGAAAAGTTTAAAAATAAAACAATTGAATCGGGGAAAACGTTGTTTTCATGATTCATTTGTGAAGAAAGGACTTAATGAAAATAAACATGAAAAAATGTACTAACTGCGGCAGCGAGGCATACAGAAACGAGTCAAGATTCTGCAAATCCTGCGGTACGGGTCTGCCCGAGCACGAAACTGCACCTGACATCAATATCTGCACAAACACAGGCTGCGGTCAGCATACCGGTAAATTTATTTTCCCGAACGAAACGCACTTCTGCGATATTTGCGGAAGCAAGACAGCTTTCGCGGGATAGTGATTGAATCGTGAAATATGCGGACGCCGTCAATGGCGTCCCTACAGTCACGCATATAAATAAGAACAAAGGAAAAACAAGTTTGAAAATAAAACAACTGAATCGGGGAAAATGCTGTTTTCATGATTCATTTGTGAAGAAAGGACTTAATGAAAAAAACGATGTCTAAAGACTACAATGCAACATTAAATCTGCCGAAAACAGAGTTCCCCATGCGGGCGAATTTGCCTGAGCGCGAGCCGCAAATGCTCGGAAAATGGGAAGCCGAAAGAAGCTATTACAAATTAACCAGGAAAAACAAAGCAAAACCCAAGTACATTCTGCATGACGGCCCGCCCTATGCAAACGGCGATATTCATATGGGTCACGCGCTTAATAAAATTTTAAAAGATATAATTATAAAATTCAAGGCTATGACAGGCTTTAACATTCCGTTCGTTCCGGGCTGGGACTGCCACGGTCTGCCTATAGAGCTGCGCGCTTTAAAAGAGCTCGGTATTGATAATAAGAAAGTTAACGTGGCCGAGCTGCGCAAATACTGCCGCGATTACGCGCTGTCGTTCCTTGACCGACAGAAGGAACAAATGAAAAGAATCGGCTCGTGGGCTGATTATGATAATCCTTATCTTACCATCGCGCCCGACTACGAGGCAAGGCAAATTGAAATCTTCGGCGAGATGTATAAAAAAGGTTACATTTATAAAGGGCTCAAACCTGTGCATTGGTGTGCAGATTGTAAAACCGCGCTCGCCGAAGCCGAAATAGAGTATGAGGACGACGAGTGCTTCTCGATTTATGTAAAATTCCCCGTCACCGACGACAAAGGGATATTCGCCAAGGATAACATAGACTTAAATAAGGCTTATGTGCTGATTTGGACTACAACGACATGGACGCTGCCGGGAAACCTTGCGATTTCGCTCGGACCTAATTACGATTATACTTTCTTGAAAATAAACGACGAGTATATCCTTGTAGCAAAGGAACTTGCGGAAAAAGTTGCAGAAGCTTGCGGCATTGAAAATTATGAGCTTGTCGGCGAGTATAAAGGCAGCGACCTTGATTTAATCGAAACCGCGCATCCTTTCCTGCCGCGCAAGAGCATCGTTATAACCGGCGACCACGTTACACTCGAAAGCGGAACCGGCTGTGTCCACACTGCGCCCGGCTTCGGTGTGGAGGACTATGAGGTTTGTAATTCATATAAAGATATGTTCGGGATTATCGTGCCCGTTGACGAAAACGGCAGAATGACAGCAGAAGCAGGCGAAAATATTGCAGGAAAGAAAACCGGTGAGGCCAATAAAATTATCGCCGATGATTTAAGAAGTAAAAACCTGCTCCTTGCCGCGACAAGGTTTTCGCACTCGTATCCGCACTGCTGGCGCTGCCGCGAGCCGATTATCTACCGTGCCACTGACCAGTGGTTCTGCGCGGTGAGCAAATTCCGTGACGAAACTATTAAAGCTATAAACGAAACCCGCTGGATTCCAGGGTGGGGCGAGGACAGAATCCTCAATATGGTGCGCGATCGCAGCGACTGGTGCATTTCGCGTCAGCGCAGGTGGGGCGTGCCGATTCCTATGCTTTACTGCAGGGACTGCGGCAAGGAGCTGTGCAGCGAGCAAACTATTAATGCAATTTCGGAGCTGTTCAGAAAAGAAAGCGCCGACGCATGGTATATTAAAGAGGCTTCGGAATTTATTCCCGCTGACGTGAAATGTGCTTGCGGCTGTGCAAGCTTCGACAAGGAGCTTGATATTTTCGACGTATGGTTTGATTCCGGCTGCTCTCACGCGGCTGTCTGCGGGCAGCGCGAGGAGCTGGCGAACCCCTGTGACCTCTACCTTGAGGGCAGCGACCAGTTTAGAGGCTGGTTCCAGTCATCTCTGCTGACGTCAGTCGCAGTCTACAACCGTGCGCCCTACAAAGCCGTCAGTACTCACGGCTGGGTTCTCGACGGAGAGGGCAAGGAAATGCACAAGTCCAAAGGCAATGTAATCCCGCCCTCGTATATCGTTGACAAGTACGGCGCGGATGTTTTGAGGCTTTGGGTTTCTTCGCTTGACTTTCACTCGGACGTTAAAATATCCGATGATTTGCTTAAACAAATCTCCGAAACCTACAGAAAAATACGCAACACGGCGCGATATATCCTCGGCAATCTCGGCGATTTCAACCCCGAAAACGATTCGGTTGCTTTAAGCGAGCTTGAAGAGCTCGATAAGTGGGCGCTGGGCTGCTTTGACGCACTGACGGAAAAAGTGTTGAAATCTTATGAGGATTTCGATTTCTACTACGCTTATCATGCGGTTAATAATTTTTGTGTCGTCGATATGTCGAACTTTTATCTTGATATTTTAAAAGATAGATTATACTGCGAAGAAGCAGCGGGCTTAAAACGCAGAAGCGCGCAAACTGCGATTTTCACTATTCTGCATGGGCTCACGAAGCTTATTGCACCCATTCTCTGCTATACGGCTGACGAGATTTGGGCGGAGCTTCCGGAGCTTTCCGGCGACGATAAAAGCAGCGTAATCTTTAACGACATGCCCAAACAAACCGGTGTTCAGGTAAGCGGGGAATTCACGGAGAAGTGGACTGTAATCCGTGCAGTGCGCGACTTGGTTTTGACTGCTCTTGAACAAAAGCGTGCAGAAAAAGTCATAGGCAAATCGCTTGAAGCCAAAGTAATTCTTAAAGGCGGCAAAGACTTATCCGCGCTGCTGCCTGAACTCGCGAGTGCGTTCATAGTTTCGCAGGTCGTCATTGAGGCGGGCGGCGAGAACCTTGAAATTATAGTGCAAAAAGCCGACGGCGTGAAGTGCCCGCGATGCTGGATTTACAGCGAAAAAGCTGATGAAAACGGGCTTTGCGAAAGATGTTCAAAAGTGGTTGAATCATGAAATTGTTTACGCGTAAAGGCGGCTTTGCCGTACGGCTGATTACGTTGCTTGCGGCCGCTATGCTCGTAGGTATTGACAGGCTCACCAAATGGCTTGCGGTGATTAATCTGAGTGCGCCCGAAAAGCCGCGCTCCGTGAACATAATTAGCATAAATAATACAAACATACTTAATTTCACGTACGTCGAAAATACAGGCGCGGCGTTCAGCGTGCTGCAGGGGCACAGGCTTTTTCTGATTCTCACAACAAGCTTGCTTGTAGTAGGGATTTTGATTTTTCTGCTAACCGACAGGCTTAAAAGCAGGCTGATGATAACAGCGCTGACGCTCGTTGCCGCGGGAGGCACGGGAAACCTGATAGACCGCGTTTTTTACGGCTATGTCGTTGATTTTATCGACTTTGAAATAATCAATTTTGCAATCTTTAATTTTGCAGACATTTGCGTGGTGACGGGCGTATGTTTGGCTGTGTTTGCTACTATTAGGGAAGAGATTAAATTAAAAAATAATCGACACAAAATCGGGGAAAACGAAACTTTTCATTTACCGTTGATTAATAAAGAGCTTAATGAAAATATGAATAAAAAGAATAAAAGCGATGACTTATAAATCGGCCGAAACAGGCGAAAGGCTCGACAAGTTCCTTGCCGCTCACACGGAAAACCTAACGCGGACCGCCGCCGCACATCTTATAGAATCAGGAAGCTGTACGGTAAACGGGAAAAGAACCGCAAAGAATTATAAGTTAAGGGCCGGTGACGAAGTGTCGCTCACAATTCCCGAGGCGAAGCCCGTCGGTATAATTCCCGAGGAAATGCCGATTGAAATAGTTTACGAGGACAGGGATTTATTAATCGTGAACAAGCCCCGCAAAGTCGTAGTCCACCCGGCGCACGGCAACCGCAGCGGAACATTGGTGAATTTTCTCATGCACCACTGCGGCGATAGTTTATCGGGCATAAACGGCGAAATCCGCCCGGGAATCGTCCACAGAATCGACAAGAATACCAGCGGACTGCTGCTTGCTGCGAAAAACGATTTCACGCATACAAGGCTCGCCGAACAGCTAAAAAAGCATTCGGTAAAGCGCGAATACCAGGCGGTGGTGAGCGGAGCCGTGAAAGAGCCGGGAATAATCAGCGCGCCGATTGGACGGCATAAAATCCGCCGCAAAGAGATGACTGTAAACGGATTGAATCCGCGGGAGGCAATCACGCATTATGATGTCATAAGGAATTATGAGAATGCGGCGCATTTACGAGTCCGTCTTGAAACAGGACGCACGCATCAAATCCGTGTGCACATGGCATACATCGGGCATCCGGTTTTAGGCGACGACGTGTACGGAAACGGCAAGCCCAAATGGCTGGAGGGGCAGTGCCTGCACGCATATAAGCTCGGTTTTACACACCCGAGGACGGGCGAGTATATGGAGTTTGAGAGCGGGCTGCCGGAGTATTTTTTAAAGCTGTTGAGGCAGCTGAGGTAAAAATTTTAAAATGGAGCAATTGAATCGGGAAAACTGTGAAGAAAGAACTTAATGAAAATATTTATGAAAACTACAATATTCTATTTTTCGGGTACGGGCAACTCGCTTTACGTCGCCCGAAAACTTGCCGAAGCCTTAGGAAACAGCTCTGTTTTATCAATAGCCGGCTATAGTTCTGCAGAGCAAATCGGCGGAGAAAACGAGCGAATCGGATTTGTTTTCCCGTCCTATTACGGTAATCTGCCGCGTATAGTGCGAAGATTTATAGAGAGCTTAAACATTCACCCCGATACATGGGTTTTCGGGATTTCAACAATGGCGATAAGCTTCGGGAAAGGCAGTATTTCCGCGCTTCAAAAGTGTTTGGCGGAAAAGGGAATTACATTGAATTACGGCGACGGAGTAACTATGCCGCGCAATTACATAATCGAATATAATCCGTATGCAATCCAAAAAGCACACAAATGCAATGAAAAAGCGGATAAGAGAATAAAAGTGACAGCGAACGAAATAAGAGCGAAAAAGGATAGCGTCCGAAAAGGTTTTCTCACAACAAATACGCTTTATAAAAACATAGAATCGCTTGACGCTGCATTTTTTGCCGATGATAACTGCAGCGGCTGCGGGCAGTGTGAGAAAATCTGTCCTGTTAAAAATATAAAACTTGTGAACAAACGCCCCGAGTGGCAGCATCACTGCGAGCATTGCGTAACATGTATTCACTGGTGTCCGAAAGAGGCAATCCAATACGGCAGCAAAACGAAAAAACGCCGCAGATACCGCAACCCCAAAATAAAATTATCAGATTTAACAGGTATGCAAAAAAATGAACCTTGACAACATCATTTTGATAACCGATGCCGACGGCACGCTGCTCACCGACGACAAGAGCATATTGGAAACCGACAGGGCGGCAATCCGCGGGCTTATTGAGAACGGCGGCTTGTTTACAGTCGCGACGGGGCGCGGCGTTGCGCTCACCCGCGGACTCGCCGATGATTTAAACTTAGAAATCCCTGCTGTAATATTCAACGGCGCGGCGGTATATGATTTTAAGCGGGAAGTTTTTCTCTGGCAAAGCAATCTGCCGAAGACGGCGGGAGAGTATATAAAACTTGTGCAGAAGCGTTTCCCGTCCGTAGGTATTGAAATTCTGCGGGGCGACGAGATATATGTAATAAGTACAAATTGGATTGAGGAAAAACACCTTGAGCTTGGCGCAACGAAGCCTGTCAGATGTGATTTCGGCGATGTTCCGCAGGACGGCTGGATAAAAGTATTATTCGTAGATGAACCCGAAACGACCGATAAAATCATCGGATTCTTGAACCGGCAGGGTATAGGCGATGTACACATGGTACGCAGTGCGCCCTGGTTTTATGAAGTGCTGCCGAGCGGCGTAAATAAAGGTACGGGCTTCAAAAAGCTGCTTGAAATATTAAACATAAAAGATAAGTACGTGGTTGCAGCAGGCGATTTTATGAACGACCTTGAAATGATTCAAGCAGCTGACCTCGGCGTTGCGGTCGCAAACGCTGAGGAAATTGTAAAGAAGCAGTCAGACCTTATAGTCTGTGATAATAACAGCGGGGCTATGCGGGAGATTATCGAATACCTGAAAAGGATAAATTAAGTTTGAAAGCAAATAAAACTAAATCGGGTAAAACGTTGTTTTGTTCCAATTTTGTGAGGAAAGGACTTAATGAATCATGAGAAAACTGATTTCGTTTTTGCTGTGCGCAATAATAATATTTACTGCAACCGCATGCAGCTATATAAATGAAATCATTCACGAGGTTAACCGGGAGCTTGCGGCTTCGATGGAGCTGGGATTAATCAGCGAAATCGGAAGAAACAGCGAAACAGATATATTTGAAAAAGAAATAGAACAGCCGATAAAATCAAGAAACACAACCATACAGGAAAATGCAGTATCGCAGGAGCAGGCGCTTAATATGTCGTCGCCTGAGGCGTTTATCGACAGCGTGTGGAATATATTCGGGGTGGTGCTGCAGGATAATGAGGAGCTTCTGTACTCCGAAAAGGGGCTTGATTATATGCGGGAAATTGAACACGCTTTATGGCTGTTCTCGCCCGCTTTTATGAGGAGGCTGACAGATACTTTTCATAAGGAGCACAGAGCTACATATATTATCCGTCTGGGCGGGCACAACGACGACCAATACGGAATCGCGGAATGGTTCAACAACATAATTATTACTGTCTTCCTTGACAACGACCCCGCTTTCTGCGGCATCACCGCCCCCGTTCTGGCGCATGAAATCGGGCACACCATACATTATTTAATAGAGGAGTACATAGGCGAGGAGCAGAGCGAGCTTGATATGATGGTGCTAAACGGCGAGTTTGAATACGCGGGCGACAGGTACGACCGCGTCTG
>WRCY01000050.1 GCA_009783695.1 Oscillospiraceae bacterium | reverse complement strand
TTCTCCGGAGTAGTCACCGAATAGAATGCGTTGTTTACGTTGCGGAAGCTGAAGTATCCGCCGGGAACCTGCGCGATTCCCTTGATGTTCGCAAACTGTGCGCTGAGCGCGTTGTAATCGGCAACGGGCCACGGAAGCATTGAAAACGCTTCGAGGTTGGCGGTCGGTATGCGCGCCGCCGCACCCATGAGACTCTCCATTTCCCGCCCGAACATAATCTGCGTTTCAGCCGACGTCCACCATTTAAGGAAGCGCCATGACGCGTCCCTGTTGGACAAGTACATGATTATACAGGCGCCGCCCTGGGTAGCCGCCACGTTGTTGACCGAGCCGTCCGGCTGTACGGTACCCGGAATTGGCGCAAAGCCCCACATTCCGCGCAGGTCCGGTGCGGACACCTGGAAGTTGTTATAAGTTGTGTAGTCCGCGATAATCATCGGCGTTTCGCCCGTACGGAAGCGCTCCTCGACGCTGGTTTCGCGGTCCAGCTTATAATCTGAGTAATACTCGGTGTAAATTCTGAACGCATTGATGCCCTCTTCGCTGTCGAGCGCCGAGCGCGAACCGTCCTCGTTGTAATACTCGCCGCCGTTCTGGAACAGAATCGTCGCGAATAAAAGCTCGCTGGGCAGCATACCGAATTCCATCATGTTCTGCGACAATACCGCCATCGAAACCTTTACATCGTCCCATGTCGCAGGTATTCCGAGCCCGAGCTCCGACAGAATATCCTTGCGGTAGAACAGCATGGGGAACGTCTGCGTTTCGGGCAGGGCGTAGGTCGCGCCGTTAAACTCGAACGGAACCATTGCGCTCGGGTCGAACCTCTTCCTGATTTCCGGCAGGTCGCTGAACTCCGCCAGGTCCGCGACGGCATTACGCAGACCGAAGTTCATCGGCAAGTCCCACCCGACCTGTATCGCCACGTCGGGCCCCTGCCGCGCAAGCGTGGCTTGCAGCAATGTGCTCATGTCCACAAGCATGACGTTTACGTTAATTTCCGTCTCCCGCGTAAACCGTTCGTCAATCAGCGATTTGATTACGTTCGCCTGGTCGCGCCCCGAGCCAATCCACAGCGTAATGGTATCGCCCCCGGCATTGTCGGAAACGTTGCCGATACGGTTGTAATCAATAAAGAACGAGTAGAACAGACGCGATATTTCAAACCAGATTCTATGGAAAATAGTATTGTTTTTCATTTTGTGCGTAGTGTCGGGGGAGGAAATCACAATCGCATCAAGCTGCAGAGGCTGAAGCATGCTGTCGTTGAGCCATGTTCCGCAGGCGCGCACGTTTGACTTAAATGTGTCAAGCTGCCGCGGAAAGCGCTCGGTGTTTCTGATTAAGTTGTCAAGCTGGTCGCGCATCGCAACAAGAATCCTGTCCTGGTCGCTGCCCCTGACGGCTACAAGACGGATTTCGTCTATAATTCTGTCCAGCCTGTTACGAATGGAAACCATCTCGCCTTTAAGCTCGGGCAGACTGCGGTTAATCTGATAATCCCTGTATTTGTCGGGCTTTATACCGGTGAGCCTTATAATTTTGCGGTAAACTGCATTAAGCTCGTATACAGCCTCGCGCACCTCGGAAATTATGTTCGCGAACTGCCCGAGCACGACTTCAAAGCGGATTGTATGTATCGTTCCGGCTTCAAGGTAGAACATAAAGCCCTCGCCGGTTGAATCGCTCAGCGTTTCATGCCGCCAGGTCTGCGAGTAGACAAAGCCGTAATCCTCCATTTCAAGGAACGGCACCTCGCCGTTAATGCTTATTTTACGGGACGTGTATGTGCCGCGCCTGAAGTTCTGCCGGACATTCACGCCAATGGTGTAATATCCGTTCTCCGGCACAGTGAAATTCCATTCAACCCACTGCCCCGCAAAACGCCAGGAATTCCCGCCGATGGTGTTGTTGAGCAGCAGCTTCGGGCTTGATGGCGTAAGCGCGGGCGATGATGTGTCCTGCACGGGATAGAGCATTTGCGACGACGTGCGATTCGCGTTCTGCGCCTGCAGCTCTACAGTCGCGCCCTGAACAGCAACAGCTCCTGCCGCGTCGTGCTTCTGCCGATACTCGGCGTAGGTCATAGGCGGCGGCGGATTGTCGAGCATGATTTCGCGGATGAGCATCGGCTCGCGCTGCGCCGCAATCGTGATTGTATTTAGCCCCGCGTCAAGATAAACCGGCAGGCGTGACGTTATGTAGCCGTCGACATCGCGCAGATAGGCGCGCTGCCATTCGGGCGCTTCCACCATTCTCGGCTTCAATTCGTTGCCCTGGTTGTCCCTTTCCCACACGAGCTCAACATAACCGGAGCCCCTTGCCTCATTGGCGACCGTATTCTGCCAAATCCGCGTAAACTGTATGGTAGCAAGCTCACGGTACGGCAAAACCCCGTTAACGAAAAAGCTGCGCTGGATTTCGGAGCTTTTTCCCTCAACAGGGTAATAAAGCAGGGAAATATCATAAAGTCCCGCTTCTTCAATATAAATTTCGTATTCAATGACCGAGTCCTCGGAGGTCAGCACGGATTCGCCCTGCTCACCCTCATAGTCAGTCCAAATTTCCGGTACTGCGGCTTTCTCGCCCTCGAGATAGCGCGAGAAACCGGCGGCGTCAATAATATATTTTCTGTCCGGTCTGTGCACGGGATACAGGTCACGGTACAGCGTGAAAGTCGGGATTTCGTCGTCAATAGTATAGCGCCATAAAATATCGTCTATTTCTTCGCGTGAGAGCTCGTCTGCGGCTCCCGCCGAAACATAAAAACCCTGTGTAAACAATGCATAAATAAGCAGAAAAGATAATATCCTTTTTTTCACGCTTAAATCCCCCTAATAATTCTCTTATCTAAAACCGGGGCCGCACCCCAATCCTTTAATCAGCGTCCGCCGCTACCCGCGTATCGGATAAGTCTTTAAGTCGGGCAGGTCTTCCAGAGTCACTACAATTTCATGATTATAAGCCTTTATAAGCATTTCCTCTTCGGTGAACTGCTCGGAGTATGACCACAGCCCGCGCTTCACCACAAACTCGCCGCCCCATGTCGCCCAAAAGCCCCACATCGCGCCGTCCCGCAGCGCCAAGTCGGGGTCGAACAGCGTCCCGTTCTCTGACAGCGTTACGATTTTCGGCGTATCCGCGTAGCTCACGGCTTCCGTGAATTTATGGATTTGCGAGCTGTAAACGCGCTCGCCTGCATAAATATCCTCGCCGATTATATCAACGTAATCGTCGCCCGGATACCAGTCCGCAGCTTCCCCGTTCCAAAGCCAAATCAGATTATTCAGCCCGTGCTCGAATGTCAGCCGCTCGTAAAGAAGCTTCCAAAGCTCTATGTACGGCTCCCTGCCGCCCGCGCCCCACCAGAACCAGCCGCCCGCCGCCTCGTGAAGCGGCCGCCACAAAATCGGCACGTCCGCGTCTTGAAGCCGCTTCAGCTCCTCTGCGATTACGTCTATATCGCGCATGAGCAGCCCGTACCCCTCCGGGTCTTCGCCGTTCATGATTTTCTCAAGATTAATATTAGTATCGCTTGTGTAAAACGCCTTATACCAGGTATCCCTTTCTCTGATATACTCCGACGGCGCGTTCCAGTGCCAGCAGAGCGTGACTATTGCGCCGTGCTCCGCCCATGCTTCTATAGCGTGTTCAACGGTACTCGATGTGTTTCCGCGCTCCGCACGCGACGGCGAGTATTCAATCATGTCCATTCCGAGAACGGCAGGGCGCTTGCCCGTCGTCATGAATATAACGCCGGCCTCACCCGCAAGCAGACCGTGGTCGCTGTACTGCCCTGACAAAATCACTTTGCCGTAACTGTCTGCGAGATAGCTCATGAGACGGCGCGCGGTTTCATTCGCGTCCGGGTTAATCAGCCGCGCCGAAACATCAAATATAGCAGGGTCTAACGGCTCTGAGTTGGTTATATGTAACGAGCGCAGCCGTATCCAGCCCCAGTATCGCTCAAGAGCTATACTGTTCTGCCCCTCGGTAAGGAAAACCCGCTCGAAAACCGCATCGCCGAAGTCATCGTCGCCCGTGAACACAGTGCCGAGCCGTTCGCCGTTTACCGTTATGTAATTCTCTTTTGTGCCGCCGATACCGACGGAGATGAAGTTAAGGTCATAAAAGCCGTCCGCGGGGATTAGAGCCGTAAACACGCAGTAGTCGCTGATTTGCTCGAAGCCCTCCAGGTAGTCGCCGGAAAGCCGCACATTCCCGAAAAGCTCGGCCTCATCCGCTGTGAGCGTGATGTTAACAACAGCCTCGGGCGGCAGAAACGCAGGGATTAAAACGGGTGTTTCCGTTATTATTTCATCTGTTTCCGGAGCATCGGGTACATCATCATTTTTATTACATCCCACAAAAAAAGCAACGCAGATTATAAATAATGCAACTGCCTGCAAAAATTTAGACATTTTTACCTCATTAAATACGGCGTTTATGGTAAAATTATACCATACTCCCCCCCCTCATGTCAATTGTGCAAAGACAAAAAATAAATATTACATGATAATTTGTGCAATATTTATATATGCGTATGTACAATTTGTGCAATTTATACAATTTTCAGCGAATATTTAATTTATTATTGACTTTTCATAAAAATAAGTTAAAGTTAAATAAGAACATTAAAATTGAAAGGATAAATTTACCATGAAAGTAAAAATTTTAAACGAGAAGTCACTCCCGAACATGCCGTGGGAGCAGAAGCCCGCAGGCAGCGGCGATGTTATCTGGAGATACAGCAAAAACCCCGTAATCATGCGCAATCACATCCCCTGCTCCAACTCCATTTTCAACAGCGCGGTGGTACCTTATAAGGACGGCTACGCGGGCGTTTTCCGCGCGGACGACAAGGCGCGCAACATGAATATTCACGCCGGTTTTTCAAAAGACGGCTTAAACTGGGACATCGACCATGAAAGAATCGCTTTCAAGACCGATATAGACGAGATGGCGCCGTTCCAGTACGGCTACGACCCGCGCGTCTGCTGGATTGAAGACCGCTATTATGTAACCTGGTGCAACTCTTATAAATACAAGCCCACCATTGGCGTGGCTTATACATACGATTTCAAAGAATTCACGCAATTAGAGAACGCTTATCTTCCTTTTAACAGGAACGGCGTTATGTTCCCGCGCAAAATCGGCGGTCTGTACATGATGATGTCGCGCCCGTCGGACAGCGGGCACACGCCTTTCGGCGACATTTACATCTCGCAGTCGCCCGATATGACCTTCTGGGGCAAGCACAGGCACGTCATGAGCCCGTCACGCGGCTGGGAGTCCACCAAAATCGGCGCAGGGCCCATTCCGATTGAAACTGACCGCGGCTGGCTGATTTTCTACCACGGCGTACTGACAAGCTGCAACGGCTTCGTCTACAGCTTCTCGGCGGCACTGCTCGACATTGACGAGCCGTGGAAGGTGCTCAAACGCGGCAATGAGTATCTCATCAGCCCGCAGATGGACTACGAGTGCTGGGGTGACGTCCCGAACGTCTGCTTCCCCTGCGCAAACCTTGTTGACGCGGATACAGGCAGAATCGCGATTTATTACGGTCTTGCCGACACTCACACCGGGCTCTGCTTCACGACTGTGGACGATGTGATTAATTATCTTGATAATAACTCACAAGTATGACGAACAATTGACAATTGACAATGTACAATTGTCAATTAATGGGGATATAAATGAATATCAATGAAATAAAACAACATTTAACCCACTGTATAATCCCGTTCTGGAAAGCTCTGCGCGACGATGAGCACGGCGGGTTTTACGGGCAGATGGATTTCGGGCTTAACGTCAGCAAAACCGCCGATAAAAGCTGCATACTAAACAGCAGAATCCTGTGGTTTTTCTCGAACTGCTATCTGACGCTCGGCGACGAAAGCTGTCTTGAATACGCTGCGTACGCCTATAAATTTTTAAAACTTGAGTTCACAGACAGGTATTATGACGATGGTATACATTGGTCGGCAGACCACACAGGAAGCCCGAAAGACACCACAAAATACACCTATAACCACGCATTTGCGGTTTATTCGCTCGCGTCTTATTACAACGCGGGCGGCGATTCGGAAGCTCTTGATTTAGCGTATGAGCTTGTGAATGTAATTGAAACAAAGTGTCGTGATGAAGCGGGATATTTAGAAGCTTTCGACAGGGAATTCAAGCCGATTGAAAACGAGCAGTTGTCCGAGAACGGCGTTGTCGCCGACCGCACTATGAACACATTGCTGCACGTTTTTGAGGCGTACACCGAGCTTTACCGCGTGGATAAAAACCCCGAAACTGCACAAAAATTAAAATGGATTCTTGGTGTGTTTGAGGAGAAAATCTACAACCCCGAAAAGCGGCGGCTTGATGTCTTCTTCAACCTTGATTACAAACCGCTTATCGACCTTACGTCTTATGGGCATGACATTGAGGCTTCATGGCTGATTGACCGCGGAACGGACGTGCTTAATATTCCCCGTGTTACTTTCACGAAAGTGCTTGCGGAGCAGGTTCACGCGATTGCTTTGGATTCAGACGGCTCAGTATTCAACGAGTGCGAAGCGGGAAAAGTCGATACCAAAAAAGTCTGGTGGGTACAGGCGGAGGCAGTGCTAGGCTTCTTGAATGCAGGATACACCGAAGCAGCCGGGAAAATCTGGGAGTATATAAAAGCCCGCATGATTGATAAGCGTTCGGGTTCCGAGTGGTTCAACGAACTGCAAAAGGACGGCACGCCCATCCCCATGGACATTGTTAACGGCTGGAAATGCCCGTATCATAACGGCAGAATGTGCTTAGAGGTAATTAACTTTTATGAAAGAAAAAACAGAATATAAACGCTGGATTAAAAGCGGCTTGTTCAATGAAGAGCTGTGCGGCATTGTAAACGATGAACCGGAAATAGAAGCCCGCTTCTGGAAGCATCTATCGTTTGGAACGGGGGGGCTTCGCGGAATTATCGGTGCAGGCACGAACCGTATGAACGAGCTTGTAATCCGCCGCGCAACACAGGGGCTCGCAGATTATTCAAAAGAAGTAGGCAGCAAGGCGAAGTCGGTTTGCATAGCCTGCGACACGCGCAATATGTCGCGGGAATTCGCCGAGTTTGCAGCGGAAACACTGTGCGCGAACGGAATTAAAGTCTTCATGTTTACCTCTCCCCGCCCGACGCCGATGCTTTCCTTCGCAGTACGCGAGAAACGCGCTTTCGGCGGCATCTGCATCACCGCCTCACACAACCCGCGCGAATACAACGGCTACAAGGTATACGGCGCGGACGGCGGACAGATAACCGACGAGGCGGCAGCACGCATTTCAACACATATCAACAGCTACGACATACTTTCCGAGCGCTCGCACATGCCGCTTGATTTTGCGCGGGATAACGGGCTTTTCCTTGATTTGGACGACGTAGACTGCTCATATTATGAAAAAGTTAAATCGCTTGTCACCCGCGACAGGCTTATTGCAGAAAGCGCCGCGAAGCTCGGCATACTTTACACGCCTTTGCACGGTTCGGGCAATGTTCCGGTACGGCGGGTACTCTGCGAGCTCGGTTTTACGGACCTCACTGTCGTAAAGGAGCAGGAGCTGCCCGACGGCGACTTCCCTACCGTACCGTATCCGAACCCCGAGGAGCCCGAAACTTTCAGGCTCGCGCTTCAGCAGGCAAGCAAACAGGATATAATCCTCGCCACCGACCCCGACTGCGACAGAATCGGCGTGCAGGCGCGGGATAAAACAAACGGATTTAAAGCGCTTACGGGGAATCAAATCGGGGCGCTGCTCTCGGATTATCTAATCACCGCAAAAAAAGAAGCCGGAAGCTTACCCAAAAATCCGGCAGTTATAAAAACAATCGTAACTACCGAGCTTGTCCGCAGAATCTGCATGCAGAGCGGCGTCACGCTTGTTGAAACGCTCACCGGATTCAAGTACATCGGCGAGAAAATCGGCGAGTGGGAGAAGAATAAAAAGTATTCGTTTTTGTTCGGCTTCGAGGAGAGCTACGGCTATCTTGCGGGCGGCTTCGTGCGCGACAAGGACGCGGTAATCGCGGCTGTGCTAATCTGCGAGATGGCACTGTTCTACAAGCTGCGCGGCATGACTTTGCACTGCGCTTTAGCCGATTTGCACACACGCTGCGGCTACGCTGCCGAGAAGCTTATTTCCGTGGCGCTCGACGGCGCGGACGGCATGGAAAAAATGGGCGCGATTATGCAAAACTTCCGCGCTTACAAGGGCGCGGAAGTCGAGGATTATCTCACGGGTTTGCGCGGGCTGCCGAAGTCCGACGTCGTGAAGCTGCTGTTTGCTGACGGCAGCTGGCTTGCCGTGCGTCCGTCGGGAACGGAGCCGAAGATTAAATTCTATCTCGGCGCAGCAAGCGAAGCGCGGCTTTCAGAACTCGAAATTATAATTAAAAAAACCTGTCCATGACAGGTTTTTTTAATATTTGTCAATTGTCAATTGTCAATTGTCAATTGTCCGTCAGTCCCGCAATTGTTTTTAAAATATTTAAGGCGTCGGCAGTAGTTTTACTGCCGGTTTTTCCGTTAGCCGCCAGCAGCTGAACAGCATTAAGCTGGGAAATCCCCGCAATATGCCGCAGCAGCGCCAGCGCGTCGGCAGTTTCGACCGTTCCCGTGCCGGTTATGTCGCCGGTTTTCCGCACTAAAACGATATAATCGCCTGTCTGCGTAATATTAAAGCTCGCATTTCCGTCTGCGCGGATTGCCGCGGCGGAAACGACTTCCAACTCGCCGTCTGCGTTTAGCTTCATGAGAATTGCATTCTGCCCTGCGGTGTCCGCGCTGAAGCTCACGCGTAGATTGCCTGCTGCGGTAATTCTCACCCGCGCAAACGGCAGCCCGCTTGCAATGTTATTGACCGCAGCCGCAGGTATCGCGAAGTTCGGCGGCACAGAAGCCCCGCCGACTTGGACTATGTTTGCGGGAGGTGCCGGAGTTTCAGTACTCGGAGTGCTGCTTCCGCCTCCGCCGCTCGGTTTCTTAGCGGGAGGGGTTACGGGCGGTGTCACAGGCACAATAATATACTTATTCCAAACATGCTCACAGGCAGTGCAGGAAGTTGTAGTTGTATTAGTATCTTTATTTTGATTTATAGTATCTCTATGCCAACAGGTACCGAATAGCTCTTCGTTACAATCATTGCAAGTACCCCTGCCAATGCAGACGCCAAATTGCTTTTCCCAATTCCATTCAACATCGGTGCAAGCAAGCCATGAATCTTCTTGCCCGCACAATTTACACTCGGTATGTTCCTCGCATCCGATTGTTGTATATTCCCAATCATGACCTTTCCATGAAGTATGCCCGCAGACAGTGCACTCTCCGGTATCCTCACAATCATCTCCGCTCCAAGCGAGAATTATACATTCTTCATCAATATTCCAACAGGCGCGAGTACGCTTATCCCCGCAAAGGGTACAGGTGCCGTTTAAGCCGCTCCAGTTAATAGTGCTGCTGAGGCAGGATTTATATTCACCTGCTACTCCGCAGCCTTCTTTAATTACGCATTCGTATTTAATCACGCAGCCCTCTTGAATATCTCCCCGACTGCAAATCCACCAATCCCATTTACTTACGGCGCAAATCGTGCAAGCCCAAGAAATCTCACATTTATTTTTTACCCATGCAAATGTTTCATGTTCGCAGGTACAGAAAGAACAAACCCCGCACAGCTCATTCGAGAAAGTGTAATTGCAGTTCACGCATTTCCTGCAGTTATCCGGATTCTGTTCATGTTCTGCGTCTTCTAAAAGCTTACCGCAATCCTTGCAAACCGTACAGTCGGCTGCGCTCGGTGTACAAACATCACACTCATCGGTAAACGCCCTAAGCACAATGTCCGAGATTGCATACTTGGTCGCAGCGCCCGTGCCGCCGTCGTTGCCGGTCGCCGCCGCGGGAATATATACGGCAAACCTTATGGTCGTCAGTCCTTTAAGCTGCTGAATACGGGCGGGATTAAAATTAAATGTAAATCCGTATTCTGTCGGCGCCAAAGTGTCTACTATTTTAAAATCCGCGATTGCTAAAGTCGGATTATCCACATTCCATGCGCCTATGTCGCTATCATCTTTCGAGCCTGTAAGGTCTGCGGGAGTCCCCGCGAGCAGGAACAAGCGTTTTTGGTCACCTAAATCGCCCGCCAGAAATTGAAAGTTAAGTGACAGGTTTTTATAATCGGAAATGTTTATTCCGCCCGGGAACGTTACGTCAAAGTAAGTGTAGACATTGCCGTAAGCTTGGTTTCCGTAGGTCACGGTTACAGTATCATTGTCGGTATTGACAGTGCCCGTGCCGATAGAGGTACTTGGTTTAAAATCACTTGCGGGTATAATAATATCCTCGGCATCGGCAGGCGGTTTTATCGGAGGTTTCTTGTATTCGCCTATATCAAGCGTAAGGCTGTTCACAGCGGCGCTCCCCGCGCTGCCCCACGCCTCTACGCAGAACGAAACCTCGTACAGCGCGCCGCCCATGTGCGTGAGCCCTGCCGCCTCCCACTGCCGGAAGTGCTCGGAAACGGAGATTTCGCCGCTTGTGCGTTTTTCGGTGCGTATTGCCATATACTGCGGGAAAGTGTCGTTATTGCTGAATATAGAGGGCTGATTTACCCTCTCGTGAGATACATAAAGTTCATAAGTCCCCTCACCGGGGATAGTGTATGTAGCTTTTAATTCTGCCTGCGGGCTTTGCCTGCCCTTTGCGTAATTTCCCCAGCTCTCTATTATATAGTACTCCATCGTATTGCGTGCGGTCCAGCCGTAAACGCAGAGCATGGAATTGACATTGAGAGGCGTGTGCGCGGCGTCAAACGTCATGGTGATTTCACCGATTTCCTCATGGGTTTTCGTTACGCCCTGCGGCGTGCCGAATTTTTTGCCCGAACGCATCAGAATATTTCTGTTCGGCGTACCGTTCCATGTGCCGGAAAACGTACCGTCGTTATTGACAATCATGGTCGCCGTGCCGCCGTCGCTCCAGTACTCGAAGTCCCAGCCGCTTATTGTTTCTCTTCTTTCGAGTGGATTGCCTCCGCCGAAATTCCAGGTCGTGCTTGCTCCCGCAGGCACGGCAAACGTAACCAGCGAAAGTATTACTGCGATTGCTGTTATTACCGATATTCCCAGTCTAATTTTCATGATGCTCTCCCCCTAATTCTATCATTAATCTTACGAGCGCCGCCGCGCCCGTCATGTTCCACGCTTCAAGCCCGAACTCCTGCGCCTTTCTGTGCGCGGCGTATACGTTCAAATCCGCGCCGCCGTACAGGCACTGCGACACGACGACGACCCGTACGCCGCTTTTCACCAGCCCGCCGAGCCTTTCGAGCAGCCCGTACGGAATCCCGCCCAAGCCGAACCCCTCGCAAACCACGCCCCTGTAACCTTTTTCAAGTATAAATGAAGCGATATCGCCGTTCATATTCGGCGTAATTTTTATAACGAATACCTTTTCACAAAGAGGCACAGAGCCTGCACCAGCAATACGCCGCTTTACAGCGGTCAGCTCTGTTACAGGCCCGTATATACCTGTATCAATAAAAGCATCTTTTTCCTTTGTATGCACTTTTGCGCAGGAAATTCCATGAATCAGCTTCCCCGCGAATGCAACGTAAACACCGCTTTTTAAGTCCCGCGCCGCTTCAAACGCCGCTGTGAGATTAAGCCTTGCGTCGCTGTCCGATTCGTGCGGAGGCAACATCGCACCGGTAAATATCACGGGCTTCATAAAATCATACAGCATCAATGACAACGCAGCCGCGCTGTACTCGAGCGTGTCGGTTCCGTGAGTTATAACAAAACCGTCATAAACCCCGCCTGCGTTAAAAACTTTTTCCGCCAGCATTTGCCAATGCCCGGGCGTAATATTTGAACTGTCAAGGCTGAAAATCGCCTCGCTGTCATAAGATACACCGCTAACGCTTACAGCTGTTTCCGCTTCTGCGGCAGGCGCCAGTCCGGCATCGGTTTTGCGGCAGTTTATGGTTCCTCCTGTTTGCAGCCATAGAATTTTTTTCATATCTTAATTATAGCATATAATTTTAATGTTGTAAAGGTATTGACAAAGTGTTTTTGATATGGTAAAATGTATTTCGAGCCTTTTAAAGTTAATAATTGTACATTGTCAATTGTCAATTGTCAATT
Organism: Oscillospiraceae bacterium; assembly: GCA_009783695.1. Taxonomy (GTDB): domain Bacteria; phylum Bacillota; class Clostridia; order Oscillospirales; family Ruminococcaceae; genus Ruminiclostridium_E. The sequence goes on along the minus strand of WRCY01000050.1, from coordinate 996 downwards.
ATCCATCATGCGCCGTTAGCTCAGCTGGATAGAGTGCTTGGCTACGAACCAAGAGGTCGGGAGTTCGAATCTCTTACGGCGTGTTTGGAAACCCTGATTGAGCCTGCGTTTTACGTGGGCTCGAATTTTTTTCAACCAACATTCTTTATTTCAAACCAACATGAATACAAGTGAATGTTAATGGTATATTAATTTCGTATAAGAATCCAACTTAACCCATTAGTACGTTAGTTATTATCCTGATAATTTAATAATAAAGCCGGATAATTCATTTATCATATGATGCTCTCTTAAAATGGCTCGATTTCCGAACTAAAGAGTTCTTTTTTGTAGGTATTGCACAAAATATATGCTTGCTTTTTAATTGGTACGCTTTTTATATTAATTTAACAATTTTCATCTCTTTTCAAAATAATATGATATATCTGAATTTCTTCAACGCGATTTAAAGTTATTGTATCGCCGAATTCAATGGAATCTATTTCGGAGCTCGTAATAAAGCTGACAAATTAGCATAACACAACGCACAGCAATAAAACTTTATAATTGTATCATCGGATTTTTAACTTTATTAACGTAAAGGACGATTGAAATATTTTCATCACAATCGGCCATCGTTACATCAATATTCATTTTAACATCATAATAATTTTTACAATTAATCTCCCACCTATCGAATTCGTAACCTGCGAGAGGTTTTGCTTTTATCCGAACGTTATAACACTTAAAATATTCAATTCGGACGCAATTATTAATAGAAAAAATAAATAACATAAAAATAACCACAATAAATGCTATAAACTTCTAAAATAAAGCTACAAAGCAATCCTGTTTCCACCTACAATATCCTGAAAAATAACACTCTTTTTTATCTCGATATTTGAGAGTTCATTTTACCACTTTATTTGACTTTTTGTAATTCACTTTCTCGGTTTTATACTTATTTATCGTGCGTTTTTAGCTTTGATTTTTAAGTGTCTTTCGAGAAAATTAACA
>WRCY01000049.1 GCA_009783695.1 Oscillospiraceae bacterium | reverse complement strand
TAATTTCAAACTTTAATTAAGTCCTTTCTTCACCAATTCGGCACGAAAATAACGTTTTCCCCGATTCAATTGTATTTAATTTCAAACTTTAATTAAGTCCTTTCTTCACCAATTCGGCACGAAAATAACGTTTTCCCCGTCTAACGCGAAGTTTGTTTCAAGCTTTCTTACTCTTCCATTTTATAACCGACATTACGGACTGTTTTAATATACCCGCCCGCCTCGCCGAGCTTCCGCCTCAGTGAGCGGATATGCATATCCAGCGTACGGCTCTCGCCCTCGTAATCATAACCCCAGACAGCTTTCATGATTTTTTCACGGTTCAGGGCGGCTTCCGCGTTTTCCGCAAGATACCGGAGCAGTTCAAATTCTTTATAGGTCAGCCTTTCTATTCTTATGTCGTTTACATAAACCTCACGCTGAGCATTATTAAGCGTTATATTTGCATATGATATTTTTCTGTTTTCAACAGCTTCCGGTACGGTACGGCGCAGCACCGCATTAACACGCGAAATCATCTCCATCACGCCGAAAGGCTTTGGAATGTAGTCGTCCGCACCCATATCGAGCGCCCGAACCTTGTCCACCTCGCTGCCTTTGGCTGTCAGCATAATCACAGGCAGCGCCTTCGTCCCCGGCGCAGAGCGGAGCTTCTTCAGAACCGCCAGCCCGTCTTCACCCGGGAGCATAATGTCAAGCAGCACAAGATGTGGAAGCGACTTATTTACTGCGCTAAAAAATTCTGAACCGTTTTCAAAGCCCTCCGCTTCAAATCCCGCAGATTCCAATGCGTACAGCACAACTTCACGTATGCCGATGTCGTCCTCAACGATATAAATAGTCATATTTTCATTAAGTCCTTTCTTCACCAAAGGTGTATGAAAACAGCGTTTTCCCCGTTTCAATTGTATTTTGTTTCAAACTTATCTATCTCCATTAAATCTTTTCTTCATAAATGAGCATAAACAATGTCTTGCCGATTCACTTTTTTTGTGTTCAAACCTACTCGTGCATATCGTTGTAATTCGCGTTTTTATGTTCCCCTGTTATCATAAATATAACCCATTCGGCTATATTGGAAGCATGGTCGCCGATTCTTTCAAGATATTTCGCCACCATAAGCAGGTCGAGCGCCTGCTCGCCGTTCTCGGGGTTTTCATGAACCAAGGTGATTAAATCGCTCCTGATGGTCATGAACAGCTCGTCAACCACATCGTCATGCTCCAGCACCGTCATAGCAAGCCCCAAATCCCTATTTACGAAAGAATCAATGCTTTCCTTAAGCATTTTCTTTGTCGCCGTCGCCATTCTTGTTATATCCTCGGGCTGCTTTATAAACTTGTTCCCCGCCAAGTGCTTGGTGATTTCGGCAATGTCCTCGGCCTGGTCTGCGATTCTTTCCATGTCTGTAACCATCTTGAGGGCAGCGGAGATTTTACGCAAATCCCTCGCCACCGGCTGCTGACGCAGAAGCATGTCATAGCAAAGCGTTTCGATTTCCCTTTCCTTCTTATCGCTTTCCCTCTCGTCGTCGCCGACCGCAGCCGCAAGGTCGGTGTTCTGCGTGAGCAGAGCTTCAACCGCGTTTGAAATTGAATGTTCCGTTAATGCGCCCATTTCTATGATTTTATTATTCAGCTCATGTAACTGCTCTTCAAACTTATATCTCATATTTTACCATATCCTTTCTATAATTATCAGAAAATAAATGTTTCGTTTTCCCCGGTTCAGCACCATTTGTTTTCAAGCCTTAACCAAACCTCCCTGTAATATAATCCTCGGTTCTTTTATCTTTCGGCATTGAGAAGATTTTCTCCGTATTGCCGAACTCAACCATCTCGCCCAGGAGAAAGAACGCCGTGTAATCGGAAATCCGCGTCGCCTGCTGCATGTTGTGCGTGACAATCACGACAGTGTATTTCTTTCTGAGCTCCGACATTAAATCCTCGATTTTTGCAGTGGAAATCGGGTCGAGCGCGCTTGTCGGCTCGTCCATCAGCAAGACGTCGGGCTCAACCGCAAGCGCACGGGCAATACAGAGCCGCTGCTGCTGACCGCCCGAAAGCGAGAGCGCGGACTTTTTTAACCGGTCTTTGGTTTCATCCCAGATGGCGGCGTCCTGCAGCGCCTTTTCCACAATGTAATCAAGCTTGTATCTGCTTTTGATTCCGTGCGTTCTCGGCCCGAAAGCTATGTTGTCGTATATGCTCATGGGGAACGGATTCGGCTTTTGGAACACCATTCCGACTTTTTTACGGAGCAGGTTCACGTCGATGTTACCGTAGATGTCCTCGCCGTCAAGCAAAAACTTGCCGGTAATCCTGCAGCCCTCGATTAAATCGTTCATGCGGTTCATACTCTTGATGAGCGTGGACTTCCCGCAGCCTGACGGCCCGATGTATGCTGTAATCTGATTCGCCTTAATATCCATGCTGACGTTTTTCAAGGCTTGAAAATCGCGGTACCATAAGTCAATGTTCTCTAATTTATATTTTACCATAAGCTTCCCCTCTTTTCAATATCGGAGTAATCTTTCGTTCTCTTTTTTATTTTACAGCAAGCTGCGAAGACATTGAAATAAATTCAATATCTACGCTCGCCGCCGATAGCGGCGGACTGCGGTTTTGCCGCAGTCACAGCAATTCCATGTGAAATGGAATTGCTATAATTTGTTTATAAACTTCCGTTCAATCCTTGCCGCAAGCAGGTTGATTGCGAATACAACCGCAAGCAGAACAACAGCGGTAGCGTACGCCTGGTTTGTATACAGTCCGTCGTTGGCAAGTGAAAACACGTGCAGGGCCAGTGTCCGCCCCTGCGAAAAGAGGCTTTCGGGGATTTTTATAACGCTGCCGATTGTGTAAAGCAGTGCGGCGGTTTCCCCGACGATACGCCCGACCGAAAGGATTACCCCGGCGAAGATTCCGGGCGTTGCGGACGGCAGAATAACCCGGAATACTGTCCTCAGCCGCCCCGCACCAAGCCCGAACGAACCCTCGCGGTAGGCATCGGGGATTGATTTAAGGCTTTCCTCCGTCGTTCGGATAATAAGCGGTAAAACCATAATCGCAAGAGTGAAGCAGCCCGCGAGTATTGACTTGCCCCAGCCCAGCCGGTCGCAGAAGAATATGTACCCGAATAAACCGTAAACGATTGACGGTATGCCTGCAAGTGTTTCCGTGGTTGTTTGTATTATACGAACAAGGCGGCTGCCGCGCGAAGCGTATTCCACCAAATAAATCGCCGTAAAAACTCCAAACGGTACGGAGATGACAAGCGTCAGCCCCACCATAAGCACTGTGGTGACGAGCGCCGGAAACAGTGACTGATTCTCAGGTGTATATGTAAAGGCGAACAGCGACGGCTTGATGTGCGGGATTCCTTTAAGCATAATGAATCCTACGAGGTACAGCAGCACGGCAACGGTTATAAGCCCGGCTGCCCAGACGAGAAGAAACCGAGCCCAGTCCCCGGGTTTTTTGCGCTTGGCGAATGTTAAAATACTTTTCATTGTCCCGCCTTTTCCGCAGCTGCTTCCATAGCGGCTGCAACGGCTTTCTTAGTGCGCTTTTTATCCCTGTCCTGATTGAGGACGGAAAAAAGCAGGTTTATGCCTAATATAAATACAAACAACACAACTCCGGTGGCGACTAATGCCCCGAAGTGCAGGCTGTCACGTTCAACATAACCCATTTCAATGATGATATTGGATGTAAGGGTTCGCGCGCCGCTGAAGAATTCATGCGGCATACGAAACACAGGTTGATTCCCTGCCACCATTCTGACCGCCATCGTTTCGCCGATTGCCCGCCCGATTCCGAGTACCACCGCCGCCAAAACGCCCGAACGTGCAGCGGGAACCATAACTTTAAATACAGCGCGTTCATGGCTTGCGCCGAGCGCGACCGCACCCTCGTACAATTCCTGCGGCACTGCGCGGATACTCGTTTCCGCAATACTGATTACAGTCGGCAGAATCATTATGGCAAGCAGGATTGAAGCTGCCAGCATGGTGTTCCCGCTCATCATGTCAAAGCGTGCGCCGAATGTTTCAAAAATTACAGGAACCAGCACCATCATACCGAAAAAGCCGTAAATAACCGACGGAACTCCCGCCATAAGACTAATCGCGGGCTTGAGAAAACGGTAAACAGGCGATGGGCACATCTTCGCCATGAATATGGCGGTAAGAATCCCTATCGGAACGCCCAGGACTATTGCCCCTCCGGTTATGTATACGCTCCCGAGTATCATCGGCAGAATCCCGAACGACGGCTCTGCCGCAGTCGGTCGCCATCTGTCCCCTGTAAGAAAATCAAGCAAGCCGATTCTCAGCATGGGCGGCAACCCCTGCGCAAACAGAAACACGCAAATAAGCGCAACTGCGAGTATGGAAGCAAGCGCCGCGATGAAAAAGACGCCGCGCATTATTTTCTCTTTTGCTCTTGTCATAAAGCTGCTGCCTTTCTGTGGCATGCCGATTACTTATAATCGGCACTGACGCCGCAAGCAAATTGCGGCGTTTATGCCCGTTGATAGGTATATGAGGCGGAAACCCGGATTAAGCTTATTAACCAACTTGATTCCATACGGTTTTATCACCTGTGAAGATGTCCTTTACGGTTTCCATATTCATGCTGCTGACGGGATTCGCCGTGTTTACAATTACAGCCACGCCGTCAAGCGCAATCGCATATTCGTTCAGAGCGTCCGCTTCGGTGTCGCGGAGGTTGCGGCTGGACATTCCGATATCGATTACGCCGCTTGTTGCCTCGCTTATTCCGGTTCCGGAGCCGCCCTCGGAGATTTCAATACTCACATTGGGGTTAAGCTCTATATACGCAGTTCTCATCAGCTGCATCAGCGGGGCGACAGAGGTGGAGCCGCCGATTTTCAACGTTCCGCTCAAACCTGCCGGTGTATAGTCGCCTGTGCTGCCTGCGCTTGTCCATGAAGTTCCCAGACACTCCTGACCCTGAGCGGAAAGGGCAAATCTAATGAAGTCCTGCACGAGCGGGTCTGCGTCCTTATCATCGTTGGTAACGATGAGGAAAGGGCGCTGGATTGGATAACTGCCGTCTATGATTGTTGCTGCAGAGGGCATAACGCCGCCGATGGCGAGCGCCTTGACCGTTTCGTTCAGCGAGCCTACTGATACATAGCCGATTCCGTATTCATTGCCTGCGACGCCGGAGCGGAGCTCTCCGCCTGCGGTAAGCACAACTGCTTCAACAAACATATCGTCGCCTACGCCTGTGATGCTTGCAAAGGCGTCGCGGGTTCCGCTGCCGTCCTCGCGGGTGAATACGGCTATTCTGCGGCCCGAATCAAAGTCGCTTGCGGGAGCGGGGTCGGGATTGTTTGCGGGTGCAGGGTTGTTGGCGCCGGTGTTCGCGGGAGCGGGATTGCTGCCGGAATCGTCTCCTTGAGCCCGGTCTTCTGATGTGCAAGCTCCTAAAGAAAGGAGCATAAATGACGCGAGAATAAGTACTAATAGTTTTTTCATGATTTCAAATGATTCCTCCGTATCGTTCTTATGTTTCATAAGTCAAGTATACACGCCGAATGTAAAATCTGCAATCATGATAATGTAAAATGTATGTAAAATATTATAAACGGGCAGATGACTGCGCCGGGTGTAAAACCAAAACCTGCACAAATCGGCAATATAACCATACAATACAAGCTTCCGGCAAATAATATTGTTATATATCGCTCCTTGACATTTCAGCGAATCTATGGTAAAATTAGCCATGATTAAGAAAGGCGGTGAGAGGTCAGTGAAAAATTATCATAACATTTGCAGATTTAATCCAATGAGCACAGGTGTCGTTATAACCAATAACGATATGCTTATTTTTTCCGCTTATCTTTCACTGTATTTATAATAAATACACCGTGGAACCCTGTGCGGACAAAATGACCGTACAGGGTATTTTTATTTTGGGAAAACGTTGTTCGCATGCCGCTTTTGTGAAGAAAGGACTTAATGAAAATAAGTATGAAAATAAATAAAACTAAATCGGGGAAAATGTTGTTCTTATCCCGCTTTTGTGAAGAAAGGACTTAATGAAATAATTATGTTAAAAAGAGAAAAAAAAGAAAAAGACATAACACTCAAACAAGCTGCCGGAAATAATCTTTTCGCCGTAAAGCTGCTTTGGAGCGTCAGCAAAAGCCGCGTAATCCACATGGTTTTTACATCATTGTGCGGTTACATGGGCTGGATGTTTTTCGCTGTGTTTTTCATGCGGTATATCTCGAACGCGATTCAAAGCGAAACGCCGTTTTCTACTATACTTGCATTTATAATCACGGTTTGCGCGGTTATGCTTTTTGTTACCGTTTATTCCTCATATACGAGGAATGTCGTCTATCCGCTGAATGACGTTAAGGTACATACACGGTTGTACGACGAGCTTTACCGCAAAGCGGAAAACGTTGAGCTTTCGTGTTATGAGGACAGCTCGTTTTATGATAAATATACGATGGCGGTCGACGGCGCCGCTGAAAAAGTAACCGAATCCGTGCGGCTTATGTGCGAGATTTTCGCGGCGCTGTGCGCGGGTATGGTTACATATATCGCAATGTTTCAGATTGATAAAATGCTTATACTTTTCGTGCTGGCACCGCTTGTAGGCAACTTCGTATTCGGTATGGCGCTTAATAAACTGAATCTGCGTATGTACAAGGAGCAGACGCCGTTCACGCGGCGTACTGAGTACGTAAACCGCGTAATGTATCTCTCGGATTACGCAAAGGAAATGCGGCTGTCTAAAATTTACAATGTACTCGAAAACACCTATAACGAAGCGACCGTAAATACGATTAACGTTACAAAAAAATACATAGCGCGGAATATAATCCTGAGCTTCTGGCAGGGTTATTTGTCTTATGCTATTATCTTTGAGGGAATTATGCTGTACGGCGCGTACTGCGTCTTAATTCGCGGAAGCCTCACGCTGAGCGAATTTGTCGTGCTTACGAGCATGATGGGACTCGCTTCATGGGCGCTGATAAACACCTCGCGCAACCTCATGGAATGTAACCGTAACGGCGTGTTTTTACATAATCTGCGCTCGTTTATGCAGCACAGCGAAAAAATCCCCGAGAATCAGGACGGCGTTATGCCGGACAGCATTGTCGCAAGCGTTGAATTCAAAAACGTCAGCTTCGGATACAAACCCGGCACACCCGTAATAAATAACATATCCTTTTGCATAACAAAGAATTCCTCGATTGCTCTTGTAGGTCATAACGGCGCGGGAAAATCGACTATAATTAAGCTGCTGTTCCGGCTTTACGACCCTACAGACGGCGAGATATTAGTTAACGGTACAAACATAAAAGAGTATAATCTGAAAGCATATCGCAGCATGTTTGCGGCGGCGTTTCAGGATTACAAAATTTTTGCGGGAACAGTCAGCGAAAATGTTTCTATGGGCAGAGAAAGCTCAGAGCAAACAATCATAAACTCCTTGGAACGCGCGCGCGTTCTCGGTAAAATAAACAGCCTGCAGGGTGGCATAAACTCAGTTCTGACAAAAGAGTTTGACGAGGACGGGCAGGTTTTGTCGGGCGGCGAGTTCCAAAAAATCGTAGTTGCGCGGGCATTTGCCAATCCCGCGCCGATTAAGGTATTCGACGAGCCGAGCAGTGCACTTGACCCCATTGCCGAATATGAGCTTTTTGAGAGCATACTTGAAGAAAGCCGTAATAATCTGACGGTTTTCGTATCGCACCGCCTGTCGTCGGTCAAGAATGCCGATGAGGTAATCATGCTCGAAAACGGCGGAATTATCGAACGCGGAACGCACAGCGATTTAATGCAGCTTGGCGGTAAATATGCCGACATGTTTATGAAGCAGGCGAAGAATTACCAGCCTGATGAAAGCGAGGTAGCTTCTGCATGAAAAACAAAAAAGAAAAAGTAAAAATGCCTGCCGCCAAAACGATTAATCATAACTGGTTTGTTGTAAAAATCATCAGCTCGGCTTCGCCGTATCTGTTTATGATGATGTGCCTTGATAACATAAGATGGCACGGCATGAACTTCGTCCTGCAGGTGGCGGGCGTGGGCTTTGTGCTGCGCGCGCTTGAGTTCGGCTATGAATTTCGGGACGTGCTTATCCGTCTGCTTATTCTCATCGGCATACAGGCGGTTTCCGCCGTGTGGTCGGCATATACTTTCGGTTATGTTGTGCCTGTGTTTAACGCGCGCGCCGAGCGCAAGCTCCGGCTAAAGCTCTACGAAAAGGCAAGAAGCATCGACCTTTCCTGCTATGACGACCCGGAGTATTATAATAACTTCGTGCTGTCTGTTTCCGAATCGGGCAACGCGGTCAGGCGCACAATGGACTTATTAGGCAAAATTATCACGGGTCTGCTCATGTTTATCGCGTACGGTACGTATTTCCTGCTCAACGACTGGATTGCGGTACTGTTTGTGATTGGCTCGTTTGCAGCAAGATTTTTAATCGGTAAGGCAGTCAGTAAGCTTAAATTTAAAGTAACACTTGCCGAAACACCGTTCATAAAAAAACGCGGCTACATTCATCGTGTGTTTTATCTTAATGATTACGCTAAGGAGCTGCGCCTCAATAAACAGGTAACAAGCGGGCTTTATAAAGATTTTAGAGAATCTAACGATGAAATTTACAATGTTCGTAAAAGCATTGTCAGAAAAGCGTGGGGCTTTGATTTCCTGTCCAATTATGTGTTTAATGATTTGATTTACGACGGCTTTTATCTCGCGTATTTGGTTTATAAGACTGTGGTGAGCAAAGCGATGGCGTTCAGCTCAATGTTTATTTTGTGGAACATCGCGGGCAGCATGCGGCGCAGCATGGTTATTCTTTCGGAAATATTGCCGCAGGCTGTGGAAAACGCGCTGTATATAGAAAAAATCCGCTCTTTCCTTGATTATGAAACCATGATTACGAGTGAGAAAAACCTGTCCGTTCCGAAAGAAATCGGTATTGTTAAATTTGAGAACGTATCGTTCAGATACAACGAAAAGCAGGACTATATTCTCAGTAATATAAACTTAGAAATCAACCCGCTCGATAAAATCGCGCTTGTAGGTTATAACGGCGCAGGTAAAACCACGCTGATAAAACTGCTGATGCGGCTTTACGACCCCGCAAAGGGCAGGATTACGCTGGATGGAGTTGATATCCGCGACTTCAACCCCGGGCAGTACCGCGAACTAATAGGCACGATTTTCCAGGACTACCGTATTTATGCGGCGAGCGTCGAGCAGAACATCACAATGGATTTAATTGATGCGGACGAAGACCTGTTGTATAAATCAATAAAATTCGGCGGATTTGAACCTAAACTGCGCGAAATGGAAAAAGGCGTAAAAACGCCTTTGACGCGGGAGTTCGACGATACGGGCACGGCGCTTTCCGGCGGCGAAAGCCAGAAGCTCGCGACGGCGCGGGTGTTCTATAAGCCGTCGAATCTGATTGTGCTCGATGAGCCGTCCAGCGCGCTCGACCCTATTGCCGAATATCAGATGAACCGCTCCATGAACAGAGCGGCAGAGGATAAGTCGGTTGTCTTCATTTCGCACCGCTTGTCCACGACCAAGCACGCCGATAAGATTTTCATGATGGAAAACGGCAGGATTATCGAGCAGGGAACGCACGATGAATTACTGGAATCCGGCGGAAAATATACGGAAATGTGGCAGGCACAGGCAAGTAAGTATGTGTAATTGCTGAAATAATTAGGAGAATTAAAAATTCATGCTGTCAGACAATCGAAAAGGTCCCCTCTGCATGGTCGCCGCCTCCGTTTGCTGGAGCTTCGGCGGCGTCTGCATAGCGTTCATACCGTGGGGCGCAATGAGTATAATCGGGCTGCGCGCGCTGTTCGCCGCCGTCGTGTTCGCAATCTACAGGAGGAGCGTCAAAATCACGCTTACAAAAGGCAATATCCTCGGCGCGCTGTGCCTTTCGGCGACTACGGTTCTGTTCGTATTCGCGAACAAGCTGACTACCGCCGCCGCCGCAATTTTACTGCAGTTCAGCGCACCTGTTTTCATCATACTCATTCACCTTGTTTTTTATAAAAAGAAACCGCGGCTCAGCGAGGCTGTCGCCGTACTCATTACATTATCGGGAATGATGTTGTTCTTCGCCGACCGCCTTGACAGCGGCGCGCTGCTCGGCAACCTGCTTGCGATTGCCTCGGGAATCAGTTTTGCGGGCGTATTCGTCTGCAACAAGCGGGACGACACCAAACCCGAACAGGCTCTGCTGCTCGGTTTCGGCATTAACGCGATTATAGGACTGCCTTTTGTTTTTATTCAGGTCACAGCGGATATAATCGCATGGATTGCAGTTTTGGTTCTGGGAATTGTGCAGGTCGGATTCGCCTATATATTCTTCTCAATAGGCATTAAACGCACGCCCGCGCTCCTCGCCTGCCTTATTACCGCGATGGAACCCGTTCTGAACCCTATCTGGGTCGCGGCTGCTACGAGCCTCTTTTTCGCGGAAGCCGAGGTTCCGGGCGCTTTCCAGGCAGCGGGCGGCGCGGTAATCGTGCTGACTGTGATTTGCTACAACATATGGCTGGAAAGGCAGGAAAAACTTGACAAGCCTTAAGATTTATGCTATACTTATAATCGTTTAAATCAGTAATTATGCTAAAATGAAAGGAAACCGTTATGTCTAAAAAATTACTTAAACTTGCTGCGTTATTTACGGCGGTAATAATGCTTGCTTCGCTTCTCGCCGCCTGCTCGGGCGACGACGGCGACACAATCAGGATAGGCGTGCTCGCGCCTCTCTCGGGCGGCAACGCTTACTTCGGCAACGATATGCTCCAGTCGTATCAGCTGGCGGTCGATGAAATCAACGAAGCCGGCGGTATCCTCGGCAAGCAGCTCGTCCTTGTCGAAGCCGACGACGGCGCCGACTCCGGCATGGCTGTGCTCGCGGCAGACAAGATTATTTCAAGCAACGTTGACTTTGTTGTCGGCGGATACGCTTCCGGCGCGACAATTCCTACGCTGCAGCAGTTCCATGACGCGGATTTATTAATGCTCATTTCCGCGGCAAACTCCACGCAAATAACAGCGCAGGGGCTGCCGCACTTCATGATTAACAGCCCGGGCAGTCATGCGGTCATTACGCTTGCAGACCTTTGCAGGTATCTCGGTGTTACGAGCGCGGCGCTGATTCACCAGGGCTGCAGCTATTCGCAGGACCTTTCAGACCTCAGCGCGGCTGAACTCCCCAAGCATGGGATTTCCATCGCGACCGTCGAGGTTATGGCGGCGGGCACTCCCGATGTTTCTGCGATTGTAACAAACATACGCAACTCCGGCGCTGATTTTGTCTACTGGTGCGGATACCCCGCTGACGGCTCAAATGTAATCCGTCAGCTGCGCGAGGGCGGCTTTGACGGCTTTATCGCAGTGGGCGACGGCAGCGCTTCGAGCGAGCTGATTGAATTCAGCGGCGAAGCGGGCGAAGGCGTCTTTGTAACATCTCCTCCCTTTGTTGAATTCGCGCAGGGCGGCGAGCAGTTCGTTGAGAGTTACATCTCGGCTTTCGGCGAAGAACCCGGAACCTACGCTACTCTGTGCTACGACACGATATATCTGCTTAAGGCTGCGATTGAAAAAGCGGGCTCGACGGAAACCGCCGCTGTACGCGACGCCGTCCAAAGCATTGAATACAAGGGGCTCTCCGGCACAATCCGCTTCACTGCCGAGCGCGAACCCGAGCTTTCCAACTTTATTGTTTTAAAAATCGAAAACGGCAGATTTGTTTTAGTTAATGTTTAATAATTAATTGCGGGGGGCGGTCAGCCCCCCTATATTCAAGGGAACATTTAATCTCTCGTTATTGCAGAAAGGACATGATAAATGTTTGAAATAATATGGTGCTAAATCGGGGAAAACGAAACTTTTCATTCCTTGTTATTGCAGAAAGGACATGGTAAATGTTTGAAATAATATGGTGCTAAATCGGGGAAAACGAAACATTTCATCTCTCGTTATTGCAAAAAGTACATGATAAATGTTTGAAATAATATGGTGCTAAATCGGGGAAAACGAAACTTTTCATTCCTCGTTATTACAGAAAGGACATGATAAATGTTTGAAATAATATGGTGCTAAATCGGGGAAAACGAAGCATTTCATCTTTCGTTATTGCAGAAAGGACTTAATTAAAATATGTCCGAGTTTGAAGTTATAATACAGCAGTTAATCAACGGCTTAATCATGGGCTCGTTCTACGCGCTCATCGCGCTGGGATATTCGATGGTCTACGGCATTATAAAGCTCCTCAACTTCGCCCACGGCGACATTTACATGGTGGGCGCGTTTTCCTGTCTTACAATCTTCGGAGTGCTTTCGGCGGTTGTCCCCGGTTCCGGCGGGATTCTACTGTCGATACTGGCAGCGATGTGCCTGGCGGCGGGGCTCGGCTTTCTGTCGCAGCGGTTCGCTTACCGCCCGCTGCTCGGAGCGCCGCGGCTGTCGCTTCTGATAACGGCAATAGGCGTATCATTAATTCTCTCAAACGCAGTAATGGTCGTCACAAACGCACGCCCCGCCTTCTTTCAAAGCGGGCTCGACAACAGCGCGGGAATACACATCGGCGGCATAAGAATCACCTATATCCAAATTATTGTAATCGCCGTTTCCGCGGCGCTCATGCTGATTCTGAACCTATTCATCGGGCGCACAATGACCGGAAAGGCAATGCGCGCCATTGCACTCGACAAGGATACCTGCAGACTTATGGGCGTCAACGTCAACAAGATAATCGCTCTGACTTTCATAATCGGCTCGGCGCTTGCGGCGGTCGCAGGCGGGCTCTTCTGCATACGCTACAGCGGGCCGGTACAGTTCAGCATGGGCTTCATGATTGGCATAAAGGCGTTCACCGCCGCGGTGATTGGCGGCATCGGCTCAATTCCCGGAGCGATGCTCGGCGGCTTGCTTCTCGGGCTGCTTGAGGCGATGGGAACGCACTTCATCGGCTCTGAATGGCAGGACGTTTTCGCTTTCGGCATTTTGATTTTAATCTTGATTTTAAGACCGAACGGCTTGATGGGCAGAACAGAAATCGAAAGAATGTGACGGACGACGGACAATTAACAATTGACAATTGACAATGTACAATTGCGAGGAAAAGGTTGAAATAATATGGTGCTGAATCGGGGAAAACGAAACTTTTCATTCCTCGTTGGTATAGAAAGGACATGATAAAAAGTTTGAAATAATATGGTATTAAATCGGGGAAAACGAAACTTTTCATTCCTC
>WRCY01000048.1 GCA_009783695.1 Oscillospiraceae bacterium | reverse complement strand
TTCATCAATATAATACCCCAGAAGCTCCAGCGGTTTTAAGTTCGGGTATTCCTCGGGTTCGGGCTCCGGTTGAGCAGGCGGTTCAATTTCATCAGGCAGCTCAACTTCATCGTGTGTTTCAACCTCATCGGGCACTTCAACCGCGTCAGGCGGCGCTTCTGTTACATCGCCAACAGGCTCAGTGCACGCTCCGAGAGTGAGCGCGAGTATAATCGCGGCAGTGATAAGCAGTTTTTGTTTCATTGTTGTGCAACCCCCTTTGTTATAGTATATATTATATACTGTTTATTTGCTTTTTGCAAGTAAAATAAATTTAAAATCAGAAAGGAATTATTAAAAATGGCATTTAACACAATCGAATACGCAGCAGTATTCCAGAAAGAATTAGACAAGCAGGTTCTCGAGGGCTCGACCTCCGGGTGGATGGAAGAGAACGCAGGACAGGTAATCTACAGCGGCGGCAAGGAAATAAAACTGCCCGTCGTTTCCACGCAGGGGCTCGCGGACTATGACCGCGATACCGGTTATTCGCAGGGTGCGGTTACTTTTACTTACGAAACCTATAAGATGAACCAGGACAGAGGCAGACGCTTCAGGCTTGACGCTGTTGACGTTGACGAAACATCTTTCGCAATGTCCGCAGCGAATGTCGCGAGCGAGTTCCAGCGTACTCGCGTCATACCCGAAATCGACGCATACAGATACTCGACGCTGGCGGAGCAGGCGGGCATTAAAACCGACTATACCCCCGACGCTGACGACATACTCTCCGAGCTTACCATGCAAATGGGTGAAATCAGGGACATAATCGGCGACGAGGAGGAAATGGTCGTCGTTATTTCAAGACCGGTGTATGACACGCTGCTTTCTTCGCCCGAGATTCTCAAAACTATTGAGGTTAGAGGCTTTAAGCAGGGCGAGGTTGACTTCGAGTTCAAGTATCTGAACGGCACCTGCATTATCCCTGTTTCGAGCGCAAGAATGAAGACCGGCTACAACTTCCTCAGCAGCAATGACGGCGGCTTTACGCCCGCTGCAAACGCAAAGGACATTAACTGGATTATCACTCCGAGGAATGCGCCGATTGCAGTTTCCAAAACCGATAACGTGAAAATTATCGCGCCTGAAAACAACCAGTTCGCCGACGCATGGGACATCGACTACAGAAAATACCACGACCTCTTCCTGCCGAAAAATAAGCGGGATGTAGTCGCGGTCAGCACAAGAGGATAGCGAAAAGCTTAAACAAGTGTAAACTAATCGGGAAAAAGTTGTTTTATTTCCCGCTCGTGATGAAAGGACTTTATGAAAATATGATAGTTAGCACCGAATATTTTTTCAACTCAGGATTTGAAAACAGAAACGGTGACGTGAAAGAGCTCGAAAGGGCTCTTTCACGTGCCGAACGTTTAATTGACCTAGTAAGCTTCGGAAAAGTGCGCAGTTTTGCGGATTTGCACGAAGCTGCACAGGAACGGCTCAAATACGCGGTCTGCGTACAGGCGGAATGGTTTTTAACTTACGGCTACAGCGATGCAAACGACAGCGTTGACTGCAGGGTTAAAATCGGCGATTTTTCGTATGAAAGCAAGAACAACGGCGTGCATAATAATCTCGCGCCCGAAGCGCAGGGAGTGCTGAAGCTGGCGGGACTGCTTTACGCGGGAACGGAGGTAAAATAATCATGGTATTATCAAGACCGATTCCCAAAGCGTTGCTGCCGCATACTGTTACATTAAAAACGCCGAGAAACGAGGGCGTTTTTTCTGACGGTGAATATGACGATATTATCCTTTATAATGTCCGGGTGGAGCAGGATGAAAAAGTTCGTCAGAGCAAGTCCGGCGAGAGCCGGGTAAAAGGCGCGAGAATGTATTTCGACTGCGTAAATTCTTCGCCTGCAGACATTGATTTTAAATCGGCGCAGCTCATTGTTTTCTGCGGCGTGACGTATAAAATCGAAGCGGTGAAAACAGTCATGGCGGCGGATAAGATTCATCATTACCGGATTGATATTATTTAAGTACCGGTGATTAATACAGCGTTTGCCGGCAGAGCCGGCCGATACGCAAAGCGCATCGAACTTAAAAAACATTTCATGCTTTTTAAATTAAACGACTATATAATTCCCGCTCGTAAAGAAAGGATTTAATAAAAAATGAACATAGCGGCAGAAATGTTAAGGATTGGGCTTCGGCTCGGAGCCGCCGCCGCCGGGGCGCAAATTGAGCTTTCTAAAATCGCGCTTGAGGACTGTAATAAATATTGCAAATTTGACACAGGCGAGCTGCTCTCCTCAAGCTACAAGGCGAGCAATCTGCTGCTCGGCAGGCTAGTTTGGAAAACCGCTTATGCGCGGTATGCCTATTACTTAGGGGAAGCGGACAGGTCTAAAAACCCGCTCGCGTCAAGGCTTTGGGCGCATAAGGCGGCTGCGGTTTACAGTGAAAAATGGTTTAAAGCCGCACGAAGCAGATTCCTGCAGAAAGCCGTCATCGGCATCAGTTTAAAGAGATAAGTTTTAAATAAATAAAACTAATCGAGGAAGCATTGTTTCATTTCAATTTTATGAAGAAAGGGCTTAGTGAAAATAAAAAATGATAACAGAAACGCAAATACTGGCTAAGGTAATTGAATATTTAAACAGTAAATGCAGTCTTTCTTCGCCAGTTTCAATAGGCGGCCTGTCACCGAACAGCAGCGGCATTAGCGCGGAAATCGCCCCCGGGTATTCCAAGTCCGAATACCTTGACGGCGGGGTTTTTCAGTGCATGCCGGTATTGATTTTAGTACGGCACGGCAGGCATCAGACAGCGATGGAGAGCGCGTTTACGCTCGCGAAAGCAGTGCGCGAAACCGTGATAAACGGCGAGAAAATATGCGCGAAAGTCGCAGGAATAAGTATCGCAAGCGCGCCCGAATTTGTGCAGAGGAGCGGCGCGGATTACATTTACAGCCTTATAATTAACATAAATTATATGGCGGATTAATAAGAAAGGAAAATTAAAATGGTAGAATTAAACAATCAAATCAACGCCGAGCTTGACGTTACGCCGAATGTGGGAACACGCTCATGGCAGAGCCTCGGCAAAGCGTTCAAAAGCATAAGTCAAACGCTCGGTGAAAACGTTTACACAGCAAGCTATTTATCTGACGGGGGGTTCTCGTCAAGCGAGGTTACAGGCCTTAATTTCACGGTGACATTCCGCGGGGATTACGTCGCGGGCGACCCTGTGATAGAGTACATTTTTTCTCGTGATATTCTGTACGGCGTGGGCGATGCGCGGAAGACAAAGCTGCGGCTCACAAAGGAAAATAAAGTAGTTATCTGGGATGTAACCATGACAAAAATACAGGAAGCCGGCGGCGACGCAAACGAGCCCAACAGCGTAACTCTCGAACTAAAAGGCGCGGGAAAACCCGATGCTGCGTAAAAAAATCCGCCTAAGCTTTATAGGCGAAAACGTTACTGTGAGCGTAAGCGGCGAAGCTGCGAAAAAAGCGCTTGGTACGCTGTATGAGAGGCTGAATAGACCTATAAATAACCATGATGCAGGTATGGCGGCGATTAAAATGTTTTTGGAGCTTTTCGGCGATGAAATCACGGAAAAACTATTACGGTACTGTGAGAAGAATCCCGAAAAAGCTGTAAGGAAATTCGGGAAGATAATAAGATTTTCACTATATCCGCTCGTCTTGCGGCATCGGAAATATGAGGACAGGCGGGGAGTGAAAAAATATTTATGAAGCTTGGATTTATACCGGAAAAGCATGCGAATATAAACGGGAAAAAATACGCTCTTAACTTGGGTTTTCAAAACGTGATGAGGGCGGCGGCGCTGCTGAGGGATAGTAAGATTTCGGAGGAAGCGAGGGTGAGTACGGGGCTGAGGCTTCTTTTGTCCCCTATCTCACATACTCGCTCCTGCTTCCTTCCCTACACAAGAAAGCTCGTGCTGTTAAACAAAATATTTGAACATCTCATGCCGTCTGCAGATTCAAAAACAAGCAAAAACACAAAAGCCGTCATTTCTCTTGAAAATGACGGCGCGCTGATTTATGGTGCGTTCATGCAAACATATGGTATCAACTTACAAAAAGATAAGCTTAACTGGCGGGAATTCTATGCGCTGCTTTCTTGTATACCGGAAAACACCGCACTTTTTTATGTCATGAAAAACAGAATTGAACAAACTGAGGAAAGCTTAGACGACGGACTTGAAACGTTGTTTAATAAATTAATAAAGGAGTAAAAAGTTTGAAAATAACTGATATAAAATTGGGGAAAACGTTGTTTTTATACCTTATTGGTGAAAAAAGGACTTAATAAAAATAAGTTTGAAAATAAAACAATTAAATCGGGTTAAACAAAACTTTTTATTTTTAATTAGTGTAGAAAGGATATGGTGAAAAATTGGCTGATGGAAGTATTGTATATGAGGTACGGGTCAGCAGCGACAACGTTGCCGGCGACCTCGACAGAGCGGGTTCGATGCTCGAAAGGGGCACGCAGACAATAACGGGGCTCGCCGCGAACACCGCGCAGATTTTCAGTAAGATGCTGAGCGATGTGTTCGGCAGCAGCGTGAATCTTGCGGAGAGTTCTGTCACAAAATTAAGTGCCGGTTTTGAAAAGCTTCAAAAATCGGCACCTCCGCTTGTGAACGCGCTTAAACCTGTTTCAAGCGAACTTGAAAAAATATCGAAGCTCAGCTTGGCGAGCGTGGGCGAGGCCTCGGGCAAAGTCATCGCGCAGGCAGCGGCGAAGCTGCCAAAACCAACCGCCACCGGAGCGAAAAGCCCGGTTCTGCCCTCGTTTGCTACGGGAACAAGCTACATACCTTACGATGATTTTCCCGCGCTGCTGCATAAGGGCGAGGCAGTGCTCACCGCCCCGGAGAACGCTGCGCTGAAAGCAGCAGGCGGGATTGGCGCGCTTCAGGAAAATACACCGGCTTTTACGCAAAACAATGCGGATAATTCGTCGGACATGGGCAGAAGACCGGTCGAGGTTACACTTAAAATCGGCGAGTATGAATTCACCCAAATCATAGCCGACACAATGAATAATCTTTACAGGCAGTGGGGAGAAAATCCATTGAAATAATCGGGAAAGGAATATAAGTTTAAAATCAAATGATATTGAATTGAGAAAAATCAAACTTTTAAACTCTGCGATTGTGCAGAAAGGACATGATGAAGAAGCTTAAAAATAAATGGCATTAAATCGGGGAAAATGAAACTTATAAATTCTGCGATTGTACAGAAAGGACATGATGAAGAAGCTTAAAAATAAATGGCATTGAATCGGGGAAAATGAAACTTATAAATTCTGCGATTGTGCAGAAAGGAAATGATGAAGAAACTTAAAAATAAATGGCATAAAATCGGGGAAAATGAAACATTTTAACTCTCAGATTGTGCAGAAAGGACATGATGAAAAGATGGATATATATTTTAATAATTATAAACTTCCGAATGTTATATCGTGTCAGGTAAAACGTTTAACACGAAATACCAAAACGGAGTATAACGCCGAGGGCGGCATGCTGATAGATATGGTAAACCGAAAAAGAACCCTAACGGTTCATTTAGGGGGACTCCGCGCTTCTGAGATGCAGCGTCTGTTTGCCATAACAGGCAGCATCTTCTTCACCGTAACATTCAACAGCCCTGAGAATCCGGGTTCGGAAATGACGACCGCAGAATTTCACATGAGGGAACAGGTAGCGGAAACCGATTACGTCTGGCAAGGAATAACGTACTACAAGGCGATGAAATTAGTCTTGGAGGAAAGGTGAAAAACTTGAAATAAATTGGCACTAACCGGGGAAAATGAAGCTTTCTATTCTTCGCCGGTGCCGAAAGGACATGATGAAAAAATGATTAAAGTTTCACAGGATTATTTAGACAAATCGCTTGCCCCCGGGCGCATTGTCAAGTGCAGAATATATGCCGGAGAAGATATTTATACCGATAAGGATATTCTGTCGTTTGAGTTTAACGACGTGGTGCATCCTGACGACATGAGCTTCGGAACGACCTGCGCAAACCGTTTTCAATTTGAGTTATGGAGCCGGAACAATATCCCGCTTTCTTCGGTAATCCGCCCGTTTATCAGGTTTGCAGAGCCGGAAGATGCCGGTATAAACGACACTCAGATTCTTGAAAACCTTGAGGAATGTACGCTCGGCGAGTTTTATATCACGCGGCGCTACCGCAAGCGCGAGCGTTACAGCGTGACTTGTTATGACAAGATGTACCGTCTTGATTCGCGGTACAACCCCACTATAACATTTCCCTGCAAGGCGGTGGATTTGCTGCAGGATATAGCGTGGCATAACAGTTTCCGATTCGGGTTTACGCCGGAGCCGGATATAATCGAATACGTACCGCGGACTGCGACCTGCAGGGAGGTAATCGGGTATTTGGCGGGGCTTAACGGAGCGTTCGCAAAGTTTGACAGGCACGGGGTTTTGCAGCTGCGCAAGCTCGCCCTGTGCGATTTTGTTCTCACGCGCAATCAGTATACAGAGCTGTCGGTAAAAGCTGACGTGAATGAGGTCAGACAGATTGAATTCATTGCCGAGGGCGAAACGTTTTCCGAGGGTAAGGGTACTAAAATCTCAACCTACCGACAGCATAATCCTCTCGCGTGCCGGGAGGCGGCAAGACGTGTATTCGACATGTGGAACGGCTTTACCTATCACGGTATAACGGTTAAAATGCGGGGGCTTCCGTATCTTGAATCGGGTGACGCGATTTTGATTCAGGACGATTTTGAAAACACGTATTACTTTGCATTAATCAGCGATTATACATTAATTTATGACGGCGGGCTTACGGGAAGGCTCGTTTCAAAAGCCAAGAATCCCATTGACGATTACGACGAGCCGATGAATCAGCAGAGAATGATTGAAGGACTCAGCGAAAACCTCCGCGTCAGGTATACCAATTATGTAAACGAAGATAATATCCGGGTGGAAACGGAGCCGGAGGGAATTGCCTCAATAAACTTTAACCTTGAGTCAAGAACGTTTGCGGTGTTTAATGCGCAGTTTACAATCACGGCAGATGAGGACTGCGTACTCGTCATGGATTACCGTATAAACAACGCTAAGGTCGGACATTCCCCCCGCACAATGCTGCGGGCGAGTGAGCCTGTCAACGTATGTCTGTACAACTGCTTCCGCATTGTGCGCCCGGGAAGAAACACGCTTACGCTCACCGCGAAAACGACAAGCAGCGGCGCATGGATTAATAAAGGTGAGCTGATAGCATCGGTCAGCGGGCAGTATATGCTCGGAGACAGCGGGCTGCAGAGACCGGAAATAAACATAGTGCAAAGCATAAGCAAACAAGAGATTAACTCCATTAATATTACAATCCGTAAAATTTCGGAACAGGCAGACAGTCCGAAAATTATTTATCCGCACAGGGAGCAGTGTTCGGGCAATTTTGAATTTCTTTCGCTGAGCTCGGTTAAACCGGTGCTGCGCAATTTTACAGCGAGGATTCTTATGGATTCTATGTTTATCGAAGCGAAAAGGATTTCACCTCATCATATATTGCTTATCTTTTCAAACAGCGTATCGAAAACAGGTAATACGGTTAACCTTGACGCTTTTAATGTTTCGTACGGAATTAATAAGCTGATAATTGAATCAGCTGAAATTATAGGCAGCGAAATAACCTTGGCGACCGAAGACCTTACCGATTATAACGAGGTTGTAATTAAATACGACAAATCTTATGGCAATCTTATAAGCGCGGCGACGGGAAATCCGCTGCAATCATTCAATTTTATATTAAATCTTGAAAACATTGAGGGGTAAATAAAACTGAATCGGGGAAAACGCTGTTTCATTCCGCTTTTGTTAAGAAAGGACTTAATTAAAATAAATATGAAAATAAATAAAATTGAATCGGAGAAAACGTTGTTTTCATTCCGCTTCTGTGAAGAAAGGATATGGTGAAAAAATGATAAAAGGAAAATCAACCATCGAGCTTTTTGACGGCATAACAGGGAAAAAGAAAGAAGAGTATAAAGACGAGAATATCGTTACTAATGCGATTCGGAACCTGTTCGACTGGAACGGCGAAATGCTCGCGATGGGAATTTCGGTAGACGGTATGTTAGAGCGGCTTACGCCGCTTTATCCGCACTATCTGCGAGGTATACTGCTTTGGGATAATATAATCGCAGAGAACCCCGACAATATTTTGCCGCCGCCCGGAATTAACTGTGTGGGGCACGCGGGAGGTTTTTACGGAGGGGCGAATCCGCTGCGCGGAACCTGGAACGAGAACGAAACCGAAATTAAGGAGAACGGCGTAAAAATGGTGTGGGATTTCCATACGGATAAGGCAAACAGCACTATAAAATCCATCTCGCTTACATCAATTGCAGGCGGCAACAGAGGCTGGATGACACCGTGGGAAGCGGGTACGTTTTTCAGGCAGCGGATAAACAACGGCAGCAGCAGCCAGTCGACAATTAATTTCGCGCCGACAACCACCTGGACACAAACATTAGGAACCGGTTCAGCTAGTTTATATGCCGGTGAGCTTAGGCGGGGGATACACACATATGTTGCAGACAGGAACGACAACTCTCTGACTATAATCGAACATTCTCATGCGAACCCGTCCGCACTCAGCATTTTAGACAGTGCGGGGGTTGTGACTGCCGCATCGCCGCATTGCAGGGAAGAAGTGTTCTCAGTTGCATCAGACGCACGTTTTAGCAATCTTTCCTCCAACTATATAATAGACGGGGATAAAAATTTAGTCCACGTTTCGCTCTCGGGCACAGGCAACAGAACGGCGAGAATCAGAACTGTTAACCTCATCACCAAAACGCTCACCGGAGACAGAACAATTACACTGAGCAATGATGTCGGCGCTTCTTCGGTGGCTTACTTTAAGAACAGGCTTTACGCCGGCACTTCAGGGACCGGCGGCGGAATCTGCGAGTTTAATTCAAGCGGAAGTTTTGTAAGAAGAATATTAAACTTTACCTCGAATTCACGGTATCATTGTTTTGGCGGCGAATATATAGCAAGCCCTGTCAACGTTTCAAACGGCGGTTTATTCATATCCGACGGAATCAATACAGTAGTCACGCAGGTCGGCTCGGATAATGCACATCCGGCAGTTTTATTCAATGCAGCAAGCCTTAAGCCGCCGCTGCTCACTATGGTTTATGAAGCCACCTCCACTCACCATACAAGATATATAGGTTTCATAACACCTTATATGGCGACGATTAACAACCTCGCTGCTCCGGTCATAAAAGACGAGCTGAACACCATGAAAATTACTTATGAATTAACACAGGAATAAGAGCATGTTTAGTATCCCGCTCGCGGCAGCTTTGCGGTATATTTACGCTCACTCGGAGATACTAAACAGGCTCTAACAAAAATCACCGGCGAATTCGCCGGTGATTTTTTATTTGCTCTTCTCTCCGATATACATAAGGTGCTCGGAGTAGGAGAAGAATTCGGGTTTTTCGCAAGTGGCGAGACTGATTTTATACCACTCGTCGATTGCTTCCTGCGGCAGCGGCATGATTCTGTGGAAGAAAGGCGAGCTGATGCCCTCCTGTGCAAAGAGGTGCAGCTTTTTGAGCGGGAACTGCTTCATAAAAGGCTCGATTGAATCGGGGTAAGCGAAGTAGGCGCGGGTGAACCCGTCGCCGCCGAAAGACTTGCCGCTCGTGAGCGAGTAGATAAACGACTGCTCGGCGGGCAGCGTAATAAGCTCGGGACATTCCCGCAGCATGAAAACCATACCGCCAATCAGAGAGATGAACGAAGCGAAAAGCCTGCCGCCTCTTTTAAGCCGTGAGATGGCGCTTTTTACCACGCTTACGCGGTCAGCCTCGTCAACAAGGTGATAAAGAGGACCCATAATAAGGATGTGGTCGTATTTTTTCGCGAGCTTGGGGTTCGCGCTTATGTAGCGTGCATCGCCCGGGAATGTTTTAATGCTGACTCCGTATTCGGCGGCTTTTTTCCTTGCAAAATCTGTGCTTTGCTCGGATAGGTCAAGCAGCGTCACGTCGCAGCCTTTTTGCGCGAGCCAAATCGAGTAGCGCCCGGGCCCGCCGCCGATGTCAAGCACGCTGTCGCCGGGTTTTATGTACTTCTCCATGTAGTGCGAAGCGATTCTAAACTCGAACTTTCCGCCCGCGAGCCTATCCCATTCCTTTTGCGGGTCGGCGTCATAATGTGCGCGCACGATTACAGCGTCGTCAACTTTCATTTGTTTGCTCCTAAATTAATGCAGTTCTTACATTCTCTCTTTTCCCCATGCGAGCTTGTTTTCTTTCATCACTGTGCGGATAATTTCAATAGCCTTTTCGTCTATACCGGGGAGCAGTGAGATTTCACGCTCGCTTTTAGTTTTTAAATAAGTAAGCGAGCAAAAATTTTGGCTTTCTATTCCTTTTCTCGCTCCGGGCTCAAGGCGTTCCAACAGGACGTCAACAGGCAAAGGAACATGCAGCTCCTTAGGCGGGAACCGTTTGTCGAACTCGAGCACTTCCTCCTGCGTCAGGCTCTCGTAAACGGGGTCGATGAAGAGCCTTCCGCTTATACCGTTCATTGCGTTTTCATAAAGCGGATAAATCATCAGTGCATCGAAAACGATACCGCCGGGCGTTGTTATGCCGAATTCTGCGGCGCGCCTGAAGCCCGCTCGCGGGTAATAGTCGGGGTGCCCGTAGATGAGCACGGCGCGGAAGCCCATACGCACTGCCACGTCAAAAGTATGCCGCATAAGCGCTCTGCCTATGCCTTTGCTCTGGTGCCCCGGTGAAACTGTCAGCGGCCCGAAAGTCAGCACTTCTTGATTTTCGACCCGGGCTCTGGTGTAAATAATATGACCCGCAAGCTCGCCATCATATTCGGCGACACAGTTAAGCTCCGGGACAAACGAAGGGCAGGTGCGAAGCTTATGCAGCAGGAAATGCTCGTCGCACATTAGCTGCTCTTTCTCCCAGAAATTGTTCCAGAAGGTTTCGCGGGTCATTGCTTCTACGTTGTAATAAT
Source organism: Oscillospiraceae bacterium (assembly GCA_009783695.1). Classification (GTDB taxonomy): domain Bacteria; phylum Bacillota; class Clostridia; order Oscillospirales; family Ruminococcaceae; genus Ruminiclostridium_E. Next base: position 2,775 of record WRCY01000048.1, on the reverse strand, counting down.
CCGCCGGTGTTTCCAATCGAAAGCTTATGTTCATATTTTCATTAAGTCCTTTCTTCACAAATGAATCATGAAAACAGCGTTTTCCTCGATTCAATTGTTTTATTTTCAAACTTTACCCTCCGAGATATGCCTTGACGACTTTTTCGTCACTGCGTAAATCCGCGCCTTTCCCCTCGAGCACAATACGGCCCGTATCCAAAACATAACCGTAGTCAGCCAGCCCCAGCGCCATCTTCGCGTTCTGCTCAACAAGCAGAATTGTTGTGCCGTCGCGGTGCAGATTGCGTATAATTTCGGTAATATCGCGGACAATCAGCGGCGCAATGCCCATAGACGGCTCGTCCATGAGCAGCAGCTTCGGCTCAGACATGAGCCCGCGCCCGATTGCGAGCATTTGCTGCTCGCCGCCCGACAGAGTTCCGCCGAGCTGCTTTTTGCGCGCGCCTAAAACGGAAAACCTCTCGAACACTTTATTCATGCGCCTTTTGCGCTCGTGCTTGTCTTTAAGCGTATATGCGCCGAGCTCAAGGTTTTCTGTGACCGTGAGGTCTTTGAAAACCTTTCTGCCCTCAGGTACGTGAACCAAGCCCCGCTCAACTATTTCGTGGGCGGGCTTGTTTGTTATGTCCTCGCCGCAGAAGATAACCTTGCCGGCGGCAGGGGTTACAACGCCCGATATGGTTTTTAAAACTGTGCTTTTGCCGACGCCGTTACTGCCGAGAAGTGTCACGACCTGCCCCTCGCGAACCTCAAAGCTGATGTTGTGAATAGCAGGCTCTTTCTCGTAACGCGTTTCAAGCCCCTCAACTTTTAAGATTACATTTTCACTGCTCATTATTCACTGTCCTCATCTGAACCAAGATATGCTTCGATTACTTTCGGGTCTGACTGCACGTGTGCGGGTGTGCCCTCCGATATTTTAGTGCCGAAGTTGATTACGATTACTTTTCCTGAAACCTTCATGACCAGGTCCATGTCATGCTCAATTAAAAAAACCGTGAACCCGAAGTCTTTTTGAATCCGGCGAATCATCTCAACGAGCCTGTCCTTTTCCTCACGGTTAAGTCCCGCGGCAGGTTCGTCGAACAGCAGCAGGCGCGGCTTTGCAACGAGCGCGCGTGCCCATTCGGTACGGCGCTGGTCGCCGTAGGGAAGATTTTTTGCGAGTTCGTTCTTCTGAGAAAGCATACCTACGTAGTCAAGGTAATACTCGGCGTTTTCAAGGATTTCTTTCTCCTCGCGCCGCTCTGCGGGGTGACGCAGAAGCGCGCCCGCAACCGATTGTTTAGTGACGCTGTGCGTGCCGCTCATGACGTTTTCGAGCACGGTCATGTTCTTGAACAGGCGGACATTTTGAAACGTGCGGATAATGCCGCGTTTTGTGATTTTATACGGTTTTAAGTTAATCAGTGATTGATTTTCAAAAAGTATATCTCCGCTTGTCGCCTTGTAGAAGCCGGTAATGCAGTTGAATACCGATGTTTTTCCGGCGCCGTTGGGGCCGATGAGCGAGGTGACAGTGCCGTTTCCGACTTCAAAGTTCAGGTTCTCAATTGCGGTAATCCCGCCGAAGCGCATGGTTAAATCCTTTACAATAAGTCCCATTTTCAATAATCCTTCCCTACAATCAGTAAATCCGGAAATATATATCCCCTGACGACAGATTCTGTTTTAAAAAGCTATCCTTTTTTTCTCCTTTCGGGCCAGAGCCCCTGAGGTCTTTTAATCATTACTATGATTAAGAGCAGCCCGAAGAATAACATTCTCATATCGCTTATTCTGATGCCGCCGATTGTGGGCAGGAAGCGGAAAAGCTCGGGAAACACCGCGAAAAACAGTGCGCCCACTATAACGCCGGGGATTTTACCCATGCCGCCGAGAATTACTGCGAGCATGATGTTCGCCGACTGCGTGAAGTCAAAGGAGCCGGGGGAAATACTTGTCATTCGCACCGCGAAGAAGCTGCCCGCAATGCCTCCGAGCACCGCGCCGACTGCATAAGCGCAGAGTTTGTACGATGTGGTGTTTACGCCCATCGCCTGCGCGGCGTCCTCATCTTCTTTTATGTATGCGAGCGCCCGCCCGAAGCGGGAATGACGGATTCGATACGAGATAAAAATGTATATTATAACTAATATTAAAAACACGTAATACCAGTGGATTATTTTTGTTAAATGGATACCGAGGAAGTGCGGGCGGGTGATTGCGTGAATCCCGCTTGCGCGCCCCGTGATTTCTAAGTTTTGTGCAGTAATACGCACGATTTCTGCGAAGCCGAGCGTCACGATTGCAAGGTAGTCGCTGCGGAGCTTGAGCGTCGGCGCGCCGATAAGCAGCGCGATTAATACCGAAACGATAACGGAAGCGGGAAGCGTCAGCCAGAAATTCCAGCCGAAGCTTTTTATTAAGATACCGGTTGTGTACGCGCCAATGGCGAACTTCGCCGCGTAGCCGAGGTCGCACATTCCGCAGTAGCCGACGATGACGTTGAGCCCCAGCGCGAGCAGCATATAAAACATCGCGCTCTGCGCTACGCTGATGGCGTAGTCATTCACAAACAGCGGAAAAATAACCATAACCGCAAAAATCGCGGCAACAGTAACGTATTTGTTTCGCTTATTATCCAAAAAGCTATATATTCTTTCAATAATACTTTTCAAACTTTTATCATGTCCTTTCTACACCAACGAGGAATGAAAAGTTTCGTTTTCCCCGATTTAATACCATATTATTTCAAACTTTTTATCATGTCCTTTCTATACCAACGAGGAATGA